>CAYYMT010000184.1:0-5563 GCA_964472715.1 uncultured bacterium
TATAGACTTAAAATCTATTTTTTTGTAAACTACGCTTATAAAAATAATGAATCACCAATAATGAAAGGTTACTATGTACCCCTTTACCGATATCGAACAAAAATGGCAAAAGCATTGGGAAGAAAATAAAATTTTCAGAGCTGAAGATAATTCTGACAAACCGAAATACTACGTATTGGATATGTTCCCCTACCCATCCGGCGCCGGGTTGCATGTCGGTCATCCTGAGGGATATATCGCTACTGATATCATCGCGCGCTTTAAACGCAAAATGGGCTATAATGTGCTCCATCCAATGGGCTGGGACGCTTTCGGACTTCCGGCGGAAAATTACGCACTAAAAACCAACACTCACCCCTCAGTAACCACGGAAAAAAACATTAATAATTTCCGTCGCCAGATCAAATCCTTTGGATTTTCCTATGACTGGGACCGGGAAGTAAATACAACCGATCCGAAATACTATAAATGGACACAATGGATATTTTTGCAGCTCTACAAAAAAGGCCTTGTTTACCAGGACGAGGTGCCGGTCAATTGGTGCCCTGAACTGAAAACGGTTCTGGCTAACGAAGAAGTTATTGATGGAAAATCAGAACGCGGCGGCCATCCGGTTATTCGTAAACCCATGCGACAATGGGTGATGAAAATTACGGAATATGCTGACAGACTGCTGGAAGATTTAGATTTGATAGACTTTCCTGACAGCATCAAAGAAATGCAGCGGAACTGGATCGGGAAATCCACCGGCGCCAATGTTGATTTTGACGTTGTCGGCACCGATGAAAAATTAAAAGTCTACACAACCCGTCCGGACACACTTTTCGGCGCCACGTACATGGTGGTTGCACCTGAACATCCTTTTCTGGATAAATATGTATCCGATCAGCATAAAGAAGCGGTCAATAATTATAAAAAGAAAGCCATTGCGAAAAGTGAACTGGACAGAACAGAACTGGCGAAAGAAAAAACCGGCGTATTCACAGGCATGTATGCAGTCAATCCGGTCAATGGTAAAGAAATTCCCATCTGGACAGCCGATTATGTAATGATGACTTACGGAACCGGCGCTATTATGGCAGTACCGGCCCACGATCAGCGGGACTGGGAATTTGCCACCAAATTTGGTATTGATATTGTCGAAGTGATCTCCGGCGGCGACATTAGCAAAGAAGCCTGGACCGGTGATGGCAAATTGATCAATTCCGATATTTTGAATGGATTAAATGTTGAAGATGCCAAGAAAAAAATCACCAAATGGCTGGAAGAAAAAGAACTTGGCGAAGCAGCGACGCAATATAAACTGCGCGACTGGATCTTTTCCAGACAACGCTATTGGGGCGAACCTTTTCCACTAAAATTAGACGACAATGGCAATGTGGAACCGATTGATGAATCTGAATTACCATTAAAACTACCGGAAATGGAGAGATTTGAACCCAGTGGTACCGGTGAATCGCCCTTAGCCAATAACCAGGAATGGATATCCTGGATTGATCCCAATAATGGTAAACACTATAGTTACGATACCAACACCATGCCGCAATGGGCCGGCTCCTGTTGGTATTACTTGCGATATATTGATCCCAATAATGATGAAGCCGCCTGGGACAAGGATAAAGAAAAATACTGGATGCCGGTTGACCTCTATATTGGTGGCGCTGAGCATGCTGTATTGCATCTCCTTTACTCCCGGTTTTGGCACAAAGTGCTTTATGACCTCGGTTATGTCAGCACACCGGAACCTTTCCAGAAATTGATCAACCAGGGAATGATCCTCGGTGAAGATGGCGAAAAGATGTCAAAATCCCGTGGTAATGTGATCAATCCCGATGAAATTATCGATGAATATGGCGCTGACGCCTTCCGTCTTTATGAAATGTTTATGGGACCACTGGAACGGACCAAACCCTGGAATACCCAGTCTATTGAAGGGATTACCCGATTTCTGAACCGAGTCTGGCATTTATTTGTCGATGATGAAGGCCAGCTAAAAGATGATGTCAAAGATGTGGAAATGTCGGATAAAGTTTTGACATTACTCCACAAAACCATCAAAAAAGTCCAAGAAGATACCGCAAATATTCGCTATAATACCGGTATTTCCCAGTTAATGGTCTTCGTCAACGAGATGAATAAGCAGAAGGTCAAACCGGTGAAAGCCCTGGAAACCTTTCTGCATTTACTAAATCCCATGGCGCCGCACATTACCGAGGAGTTATGGAAAATTCTTGGTCACAAGAATGATCTGGCTTATCAGCCCTATCCTGAATATGATGAAAAGTATTGCAAGGAAGACACCGTCACCATCGGTGTTCAGATCAATGGCAAAGTGCGCGGACAGTTGACCATTGCCAGGGACGCAGGCAAAGACGAACATCTGGAACAAGCGAAGGCAATTGATAATGTCCAAAAATTTCTGGAAGGTAAAACCATTGTCAAGGAGATCGTAATTCCCGGTAAGATTATTAATTTAGTGGTTAAATAAAAAAAACTTCCGAAGTTTCGAAAACTTCGGAAGTTTAAGATATGCTAATAAAACCTCCCAGGTCGTCGAGACCTCGGAGGTTTTTATAATTTGAGTCCCATTCATTAAAAAACGGTTGACTATCAAATTAATCATACTTAAAATAGCATTATTAATAATACGAAAAAGGATACTATGATGAATATGATTACAGCTAATCAACTCAAAACAAAAGGCGTATCTGCAATAGATAAAAGTCTGACGAAAAATTCTGAAGCAATAATATCAGTACGAGGTAAAGAAAAATACGTTGTCATGGATATGAAGCATTATAATTATCTGAGAGAATGTGAACTTGATGCCGCTCTGCATCAGGCAAAGTCAGAGTATGAAGAGGGAAAATTTGTAGTAGAAAGTGTTGATAAGCATGTCAAGCGAATTACCAAATGACTTATCAGTTAATATACACAGACAGTTATGTCAAAAGGGCAAGAAAATTTATAAAAAAGCACCCTGAACTTTTATCCCAATACAAAAAAACACTAAAAATTCTTGAAATCAACCCGCAACATCCTTCCCTCAGACTTCATCAATTAAAAGGCAATCTGAAAAATCGACATTCTGTTTCAATAAATATTTCTTATCGAATTACTTTAGAATTTTATATCCATGAAAAGGATATTGTTTTGATTGATATCGGTCATCATGATATGATCTATTGATTTTCAAAAAAACTTCCGAGGTTTATCAAACCTGGGAAGTTTAATATACTCAAACAAACCTCCCAGGTCATTGAGACTTCGGAGGTTTGTTTTTTATGTCTTCACTTTATATACCGAATCAATCACAGTGCCGTCAAGCCATTTGATAACAGCAACCACCTCATCGTCCAGTTCCGGTTTTGCCGGTTTTCCGCAAATCTTTTCTGCTTCGTCTTTCAATTCTTCGATGGATTTGATTGGTAATCCGGAGCCTTTGACAGCGTCCAGCAGATCCTGACGTTTTGGATTGATCGCAATCCCCCGCTCAGTGACAATTACATCAACCAATTCTCCCGGTCCTGTAACAGTGGTCACTTCATCACGGATCACCGGAATCCGGTTACGAAAGAGCGGGATCGGTAAAATAGTGCATTTTGCATAGAGACAATTCTGCCAGCCACCAATACCATGGAGCAAATATCCGTCGGAATGAGTATTAACATTACCGTTAAAATTTACATCCACTTCTGTTGCGCCCAGGGTTAGCACGTCAATTCGGGACTCATAGGTGCCTTTGCCGTGAAAGTCATAACAATGAAAAATGGATATATCGATATGATTGGGATTCTGCTGCATAGAACGAACCGCCTCAAGATCAAAAGTCTGGGCATCCAATAAATAATCAAGATAGCCCTCTTCAAGCATTTGAACGGCGTATTTCGTGGTTCCGCCAACAGCAAACCGCGCTTTTATTTTATCCCGCTTCATAATATCGTGGAAATTTTTCCCCACCGCCAGGGAGGTTCCGCCGGCGCCCATTTGGAAGGAAAATCCTTCAACCAATATTCCGGCCGCCTGACAGAATTTTGTGGTCAGGTCAGCGATCATCAATCGGTCCGGGCTTTTGGTGATACGGGTAGTTCCGGAAACGATCTTGCCCGGATCTCCGATAGAATCTACTTCCACAACATAATCCGCATAATTTCCTTCCAGCTGCATGGGTACAGCGGGAAATTCAACCAAATTATCAGTTACGACGATCACTTTGTCAGCATATTGAAAATCCGCCAGCGCATAGCCCAGTCCGCCACAAGCTGACTTACCATGCAGTCCATTGGCATTACCAAAACTATCAGCTGTAGGCGCAGCGACTACAGCAATATCAATTTTTACTTCTCCATCCTGGATCGCCTGATAACGGCCTCCATGAGAACGCAATACAGCGGTTCCTTTCATCTTTCCTTCAGATACGAATTTCCCTAAAGGGCCATTCATACTGCCTTCAATCCGGTTAATTGTGCCGTCTTTTAATTGCTCGATAATCGGCGCGTGGCAGGGAAAAGACGCAGAGGGAAACCAAACCAGGTCTTTGACTTTATTTTCCTGGGCGATTTTAAAAACTTCATTGGCGATAAAATCTCCATTGCGCAGATGGTGGTGTGTGGAAATCGTCATGCCATCCTTCAGGCCGGCAGCTTTAAGAGCACTGGCAAGGGTTGGTTGCAGTTTACTGTTTCTGTCCGGAAAATCAATTGATGTGCTGATCACCGGGGCGTGTTTAACGCCTTCGGGACGATGTTGATTGACACCTTTGTATGGAATTACGGTTTCTCCGTTTACTCTTGCCGGCACCATCCTGCCGATGGCATTTTTTATCATCTCTTTACTCATTTTCCATCTCCTCTTCCCGGTTTTCCGGCAACAAATTGTTTTTAATTGCCATTTTAATTGTATTTTGCGCCCGAATTACAACAGGCGGATCAATCATCTTTGAATTTAGCGCGACAACACTTTTACCTTCCGCCTGGGCCTTATTAAAGGCTTTCATAATTTTTTGGGCTTTTTCGATTTCCGTCTCAGTGGGGGCAAAGGCTCTGTGAATAACTTCAATCTGTCGGGGATGGATACAACCCATTCCGTCAAATCCCATCATTTTAGCCTGTCGCGCATTGGTGTACAGCGCCTCCATATCTTCAACATTGGAAAAAACAGAATCAATGGCCTGAACCCTTGCAGCTTTGGCAGCATTGACCAGCATATTGCGCGCAAATTCACTCTCTTTTCCTTCGTTGCTTCTTTCAACACCGAGATCAGCTGTATAATCTTCCAGTCCGATCGTCAAAGCAACAATATTTTCCGAAGCGGAAGCAATTTCATAGCTTTTAATGACGCCCAGCGCCGATTCGATTATTGGCATCAGAAAAACCGGCTTTTCCAGACCGACCTGTTTTTGAATTTCTTTGATTTTGGCGTCAATTTCATGAATCGTTTCAGCAGTTTCACATTTTGGGACCAGTATGGTATCAACGCCATGGGGAATCACATATTCCAGGTCTTTTAGTCCAAGGGGTAATTGGTTAATTCTGACCATAATTTCAGAATTATTATAGTCACC
>CAYYMT010000185.1:0-5477 GCA_964472715.1 uncultured bacterium
GGAAAGGTAATTGGTAAACTCTGCATGCAGGTAATTAAATTGGTGGCTTATTTGGGGGTAGTTTTTAAACATCTCTATATACACTTTTCTGGGTCACGGGTCGCCAGATGTTAAAGCATTGTTTTCGTGTTTTTTAAGTGACCCAAAACGCCTGGGTCGCCAGTGGGTCGCTAAAGTTATTCCTGATTATTGTTTTTAAGTTTATCTATCTGGTTTTTAAGGTATTGCTTTAATTCGTCTCGAAGTTTCGCAATATCATCCCACCAAAGGATCCTGTATTTGTAACCACGGTTCTGGTACCCACCAATTTGCCGGATATATTCCAGTTCTAAAAGGTCGTTTAAATACCGTTGCAATTGGCTTTTACTGATATGTAAAGCGTGGCGGATTTCACGCTGCATAAATTCGTATTGCTCGGGGTTGGGCTTGGTTTTGATATGGTTTTTTAGTTCTTCGTAAAACTGCCTTAAACTGCCATCCAGCTCGTCAACTTTCAGGAAAATACTTTCGAACATAATTTCATTGGCTGCTTCTAAATCTTCCGGTGTTGTGATAATTCGCCCTTGTGTGTCTTTTTTTCTCTGGTACTGGTTGATTAAGGTAATTTGTTTTACAAAAGCCAAATAGAGTTCATTTAACCGCCTTATTTTATGTGCTTTTTCAGGCAAATGGATTTGATATGCATAAGGGTTTATAACACGGGCATGTTTCAACATCCTTACACAGTTTTGTAAAAATCCGATGGTTTCTTTTTCCTTTTCACTGTCGATTAAACCCGCTGCTTTTTTCTTTTGGTAATCCATTATTCGTGTGGTTTGCTCTTTGGATTCATCCACGGCAATCATAAACAAACGGCTCATGTTATCTTCGTAAATATAACCGTGTGTAGTGGCGCAAATACTTGCCATCGGACCACGGACGATTCTTTGAGCGCCACGGATATTGCCGTTATCATCCTTTTGGCTGGTGGAACTGCTTAACTGGTTATTTGATATTAATTCCCGCCAGGCAAACAGGGCTTCTTCTTTTAAGCCGTCGATATCTTCCAAACAAATCAGCTTGTTCTTAAAGTAAAATTCATCGTAGTTGTAAAAACTGTTTTCGGTTACTCTGGTAAACTTAACAACCCTTTCCGGCGGCATTAAACCCGCTATTCTGCTCAATAAATGTGTTTTGCCACTGCCGGAACTGCCCTGTATTAAAGCGTGCAATGTATCGGGCATTTTAAAGCTGGTAGCAATAATGAATAAAAAAATACGGTTGTTAAATTCGCCTGTTATGCCGCTTTTGCCGATTAACTCGTTTAACCTTTCAATCAAGGATACTGAGCCTGTCGAAGTATCTTTGCTTAAAAAGTTTTTGCATTTGGTTTGGGTGGGTAAATCGGGCATAGGCTCGTTATCATTGTTTCCATTGTTTTCTTCCAGTCCATAATCCCTGTACTCTTCCAATAAATCTGTGAGTCTGGATAAATCTGTTTCGATTAAGTCACTTCGCAGTTCCAGTTTTTCGGCTGCTTCCCTGGCTTCTTTGCGGGTTTGTTTTTCTTCGTATAAATCCAAGCGGCAACGGTATTTTAAGCCTGTTTCCAAATGCTGGACATCCAGGCTGACAAGCATTTTGTCAAGCTGTTTCGATAATCCGCCTTTAACAATGTAACGGGCGGTTTCGGTTTCAAAAATGATTTTATTCGGCAACGATGTATCCAGTTCGGGGATTGGGTTATTAAAATTTTCTTTCTCAATTGAAGAAAGAAGATTCCGCAATTTCTTCTCTTCGTTTTCCTGATATTCAATAGCCTTTCTTTCTTCAATTAGCTGTAAAATTGCATCTTTTCCGTAGGTAGCAAACATGCTATTAATATCTTCACCATCAGGCGTTGGAACTGCTGTTACTTCGACTCCGTTCAGTAACCCTTGTAATTCTTCACTGTATTTTGCTATGCCTTCTTTTCCTGCTGTATCGCCATCAAAAAAGAAGATGATTTCTTTTAAGTTCTTGAGTTCTTTGATTGCGTTTTTATGCTCTTTGGTTAAACCGTTGGTTCCATATGCTGATAGGATTGTAAACTCGCTTGTTATTTCGGGAACTTGTAATAATGTGGCAGCGTCTATAATTGCTTCGGTTATTATTAAAGTTTCGGTTTCTGCATTTGGATAACAAGGATATAAACCTGTTCTGTTCTCACTGTAATAATGCTTTCCAACTTCCACGGTATAGGCTTTGGCTTCTGTGATTCTTCTTCCGTAAAGGCTTGTAATGTTTCCGGATTTGTCTTTTAACGGGAAGATAATGCAGTGTTTGAGTTTGTTATAAAATTTTCCGGAGTTGTAACCTATTTCCTTAAAATCTTCCAAACCACGTTGTTTTAAATACTCTTGTGCTTTGGTGCTTCGTAAAAGGCTTTGTTTGAACTGTAAAAATAAAGTTTCAAAATCAGGGTTTTCAGACACTTTCATATCTTGTTTTGGTTTATAGGTTTGGGCTGGTTGATTATTTATCATTGTCTTAGCTTTTAATATTGCCTGATGCTTGTCCAGTTTCTCGTATTGCTCAATAAATTCTATCTGGTCGCCGGTAGCACCACAGGCAAAGCAGTAAAAACTGTTGGTTTTGGGGTAGATTTGTAACGATGCGGTTTTATCTTCATGAAAAGGGCATTTGAGCAGGTTGTTTTTGTTGGGTTTTAGATTGTACATGGCAAGTACTGTAAGGATTGAAAGCTGTCTTTTTATTTCGTTGATTTCCATTGTTGATAAGTTTTTACTTAACACATTTGCTCTCAAACATAACATATAAGTTTATATTAATCAAAACTGATTTGTATGAGTTATTAACTATATTTAACTTTATTGTTATGAAAATACTATCTTTGTTAAGCATTTCAGTTGTTGATAACTCTTTTTACTTAACATATTTTTTATGAGCAGATTTGCTGAAAATCTAAAAAAATGCAGGATTGATAAAGGTATTTCCCAAGATGAACTTGCTAAAAAGATAAATATTCATCCTGTACAATTTTCAAGGTATGAAAGGGGACAAACCATTCCCTCTATTGAAGTTGTACAGAAAATTGCTTCTGTACTTGAAACATCTATTGACGTGTTAGTCCTTGGTGACGAAAATTCCAAAGCCAGAATAAGCCTTAAAGACCGTGAGCTGCTATCAATGTTTAATAAGGTACAAGAACTGAATAACGATGACCAGGATTGTGTTAAAAAACTCCTTAAAGCTTTTATTTTTCAAAAAGAAACACAACGATTAATGTAATGACTGATATAGTTATTTTAATAGGTATCTTCTTATTTGGCTGGGGTTTCATATATCTTACCACAGGAATATTTAATATTATTGCTGTAATTATTGGTGAGATACTTGGCAAACCAGTACTCCTAATCCTAAAGTATTCCAATTTAGAACCATCTCTAAAAATACCACAAAAGGGCAATGATAAACGAACAGAGATGCAATGCTGTGCCACTTTAATGTTATCTGCCTTTTTTCTGCTTGGATATATACTACTGGCTATAATAAAAACCGGAACAGCAATTGATGGAACAATTCAAGCATTCTTATTTTTATTTGCTATCCTGTTATTTCCCTATTTTAGGATAAGGAAAATTTCTAAGAAGATTAACGAAGACGACATTGACAAAGAATACTTTATTATTAAATCTCCATTATCTTTTATTGGTAAAATAATAAAACAAGTATTTGGATTTTAAGACAACACTACCAAATAAACTATTCCCTGCTTCTAGCAATGTCTTCCATATAATTTGAACCGAATGTTCTTGGAGTATATTTACCTAATTTTTGATTTCCTATTTTTCTCCATGAACCATCCAAAAATTTATAAATAATTATGTCATTCTCAGGTTTTTCATTATAATATTCTATACTTCCCGACTCTGAAGCTTCATATAATGGTCCATCAAGATCTTCTTTATTAATAAAAAAAACATATATATCAAACTCATCAATCAATCTCTCTTTATCTGAACTAAATAAATTTCTTGCAGCACAATTCAAATAAAAAATTCTAGAATAATTCCCTTCAACATCACAATTCCCCTTAGGAGAATGAATTGCTTCAACAGACCATTGTTCAGGATATTCTTTTGAGATCGCATATAAGCATGCTTTTCCAA
This sequence comes from uncultured bacterium, assembly GCA_964472715.1. Classification (GTDB taxonomy): domain Bacteria; phylum Fidelibacterota; class UBA2242; order UBA2242; family JAFGTP01; genus JAFGTP01. Next base: position 4,152 of record CAYYMT010000185.1, read on the forward strand.
TACCTAAATCATTGACATCAAATTCATAATAAATAAGAACTACATCATTCTTTTCTTTAATACTCTTCGTATACGTATCAATATATTTCAGATTTTTTATATAATCAAAAAAGTTAATAGATGAAACCTGATTATCATTTTGACATTTACAATTACTTATACTTATTATTACTACTAGCACTGTTATAAAACTTCTAATTTTCATAATTGTGAATTTTATTTACTATTTAATTACGGGTCTAAAATAACCTTTCCAACCGTCATGACTCTGTAATGCATTTCCTGTTCTTGAGTATAAAGATTTCCTAACACAACCTTTACAATTACAGTATCCATCACTAACACAATTAGATTCTTCAGGGCTCCTTGCTCCACTGGATCCTATAGCTTCAATTATCAAAACCTTATCTGTTTCTTTATTATAAGAAATAACTACACCAGTATGACCATCACCTTCCCCTCTACTCCATAGAAATACATCTCCTGGCTGAATATCTTTGAAATCTAATTCCTTACTTCCTTCAACATGCTGCATAAATTCATTAAAAGTACCATCCTCTACACTTTCTAACATTTTATCAGTATTAAACGGATTGGGAACTTCTTCTAATCCACATGCTTTTTGTAAGAATCTCGCGGAAAATTCCGAGCAATCCATATATTCTGTACCTTCTTCTGTTAAATCGGTTCTTAGACTATCTGTTTCTTGTTTATAATCATTTCCTAAATATTCCTCCATATCAGTTAATACTTCAGAAATTTTCATCTCCCTTGTATTTGAAAACAAATACTCTTCCAGTTTTTCAGCCTGTTCTTTCAACACAACAACACTAAGCATCACCATTTGATTATCTTCTATTTCAAAATCACCGAAATCATATCTAATAAAATCTTGTTCAACTTCGTTATATTCATCTAATTCAGTTTTAATGTATTCAGATGGATTAAAGTTTAAATCTCCACCATAATCGCTAAAAGGAGCAATAAACCCGATTTGTTCAAATGTTGTTTCTCCAATTTTGATATCATACAATACACACTCAAAATCATCTCCACTCCAATCCATCCTAATATTATCTTCTTCGTTTGAATTTGCTTCTTTTATTTCTTCTAACCGGCTTTTTAAACCTACTTCACATTCGCTTAATTCCATCGCCGCTTCCTCTTCGTCCTGAAATAAATACAGCCCTCCTTCGGGGTTATGGATTTGGTCCCACTGGTACTTGTATTTGTACAAGGGTTTGACTGTAGGGGGTTTGCTATAAACAACCTTTAAGGAAAGAAAATTATCGTTATATGTTAGTTTGTGGCAGCCCATTTAAATTG
>CAYYMT010000186.1:0-5473 GCA_964472715.1 uncultured bacterium
AATTCTCACACAAGTAAACCGTTGGCTTATCATCTATCATTTTATAATTCGCTGTATATTCGGCTATCTGTTCCAGTGTAGAATCCTCCGGATCTTTGTACAGGACAGTTGTGTTGGGTAAATATTCCTGATTAATTATATTAAATATCTGTTGCATAGACTGGCTGCTTTTCAGTCCGACAACCACTATTTCATGAGAGGAATGAACCAGAAAATCCAGGGCCGACAGCATATAGGTAAAGCCGGTGGGATTGCTTTCTATTTGGGTGGCGAACAGCTCGAATATACCGAGGGCTTTCTCTCTGTATTTGGGCTTTCCCATAAGTTTGTAGAGACGCAGCAGATTCATGGCTGCTACGGAATTTCCCGATGGAGTTGCGCCATCATAAATTTCTTTGTTTTTGAGAAATAACTCAGACTGGCTGGCTGATATGAAAAAGCCGCCATCCCCGTTGTCATGGAAAAGAGTAATCATTTTATCAGTAAATTTCTGTGCGAGTCCTAAGTATTCAGGATTAAAAGTCGCTTCATAAAGTTCGATCAACCCCCACACAAAATAGGCATAATCATTCAGATGAGCCGGTAATGCCGCCTCGCCATCACAATACCGTTTTAGCAGAGTATTGTCTTTCTCAGTTAGGCTATTTAAGATGAAATTCACCGCTTTTTCAGCAATATTCAGATAGTCAGTGTTATTAAATACTTTTCCGGCTTTTGCAAAGGCGCCGATCATCAATCCATTCCAGTCTGTTAATATCTTTTTGTCTTTGAAAGGATGATTTCGGTTTTCCCGGTGTGTATATAATTTTTTTCGGACTTCTTCAATTTCCTCATCCAGTTTATCCGGATCAATATCAAATTCATGAGCATAATGTCGGGAGTCATTTTTTAAAAAAGGAATGTTTCGCCCGGTTCGCTTGCCGGTAGATTCCTCCTGAAAATTACCTTCCGGTAGTATATTGAACAATTTGTTAAAGGTCTCGCGCTCACTGCTATTGAGTACATTATCCAACTCTTCCCAGGTCCAGAGATAAAATAATCCTTCCTCACCTTCTGAGTCGGCATCTTCCGCGGCATAAAAGCCGCCCTCTTCAGCAGTCAGATTTCTGTTCACATACATCAGAATTTCTTCAACACTTTTGGCATAGAATGGTTTGCCTGTTTCCTGGTAAGCATCTGTGTAAACCATTGCTAATAAAGCCTGGTCATAGAGCATTTTTTCGAAGTGAGGAACCAGCCAGTTTCTGTCAGTGGAGTAGCGGTGAAAACCAAAGCCGATCTGATCAAATATTCCGCCCAATCGCATCATATTCAAAGTTTTTTCTACCATCATCAGGGCATTGGGGTGCTCTTCATGTTTCCACATTCTGAGTAAGTAGGTCAGTTGGTGCGGTGTCGGAAATTTTGGTGCTGTGCCAAATCCGCCAAATTCCGTATCAAAATTAACCGATAGATCACGGTAAGGCTGGTATAATATTTTTTCATTCAGAGTTGATTTGGAAGAGGTCCGAGTAAATTTTTTGATTTCTGTTGTGATCTGTTTTGCACTGCCAGTGAGTTTAGATTTCTGCTGCTGCCAGAGTTTGCCAAAATGGGGAACCAACTCAATCATTCCCGGCCGGTTACCAAAGCCATGTTTAGGGAAGTAGGTCCCTGCAAAAAAAGGTTCCTTGTCCGGTGTCATAAATATTGAATTGGGCCAGCCGCCGCTACCGGTCATTGCCTGGGTGACGGTCATATAAACATTATCAATATCTGGACGTTCTTCCCGGTCCACTTTGACGGATATAAAATATTCATTGAGTAATTTTGCCACTTCTTTATCTTCAAAGGATTCCTTTTCCATGACATGGCACCAATGACAGGTGGAATACCCAATGGAAAGAAATATGGGTTTGTCCATCTCTGTTGCTAATTCAAAGGTCTCCTTTTTCCAGGGATACCAGTGTACCGGGTTGGTAGCATGTTGTTGAAGATAAGGGCTTTTTTCATTGATCAATTTATTATGCGGTTGTATTGTTTCGTTTTGATTATTCATAGTGTCTCTCTTTTCTTTTCCTTGTTTCCTATGATCAGGATAGGAAAAAATGAAGACAATCACAAATCAATGATAAAAATGGCAATTAATAATAATGTAACCTGAGAACGAAATTACAAACAATTTGAAAAATTGTCTTACATCATGCTTCCCCAAAGAAAAATCCCGAAGGGATGAAATGAGAATAGCCATGGGTGCCAACCCATGGACAGAATAAAAAGAAAGGAATAACTCTGAAGGAGTTTAACAAAGGATATTTTTCATGTGCAGGGGTATATAAAAAAATCCCTTCCGCAAGTTTTGCGGAAGGGATAAAACGTGTTATTTTTTCTTTTTCCCTTTCGCACGTTTTTCCCGGGCCCGGCGCTCATTTTCTTCACGGCGTTGTTGTTTCAGAATTCTTTTCCAGTTATCCCGCAGCGGCAGTGTCCGGTTGAAAACTATTTTTTCATCACTGGTATCAGGATCGGGAATAAAATATCCGAGACGTTCAAACTGCACATGCTGCCCGGGTTTGAAATTTTTCAGGTCCGGTTCCAGGTGACAATTTTCCAGTATTTCCAGAGAATGCTCATTGAGAAATTCCTTGAAGTCTTTGTCCGGATGGCCCAGTGGATTTTCCACCTTGAACAAACGGTCGTACTGGCGAACTTCCGCTGGAATCGCATGGTCGCAACTCACCCAGTGCATGGTGGCTTTGACCCGTCGTCCATCAGGCGCGTCACCGCCCCGGGTAGCCGGATCATAGGTACACTGCAATTCTGTAATGTCACCCTGGTCATTCTTGATCACATCCGTACAAGTGATAAAATAAGCATAGCGCAAGCGAACTTCACGGCCCGGCGCCAACCGGTAGAATTTCTTTGGCGGATCTTCCATAAAATCGGATTTTTCAATATAAATTTCGCGGCTGAAAGGAACTTCCCGGGTTCCGGCGCTCTCATCTTCCGGATTGTTGATGGCTTCCATCATTTCCACTTTGTCTTCCGGGTAGTTGGTAATGACAACTTTTAAGGGATCAAGCACTGCCATACGGCGTTCAGCGGTTTTGTTGAGTCTTTCGCGAACACAGAATTCCAGCAGTGCTACATCCACCGTACTTTCCCGCTTGGCAAGCCCGATTCGATCAGCAAAATCCCGAATCGCTTCCGGCGGAAAGCCGCGGCGACGCATACCGCTGATGGTTGGCATGCGCGGATCATCCCAGCCATTGACCAATTCTTTTTGGACCAGTTCCAGCAATTTACGCTTACTCATCACAGTAAAATTTAAATTCAGGCGCGCAAATTCAATCTGCTGTGGCCGGTGAACATCATCCAATTGATCCAGAAACCAGTCATAAAGCGGACGATGGTCTTCGAATTCCAGCGTACAGAGTGAATGGGTAATGCCTTCAATGGAATCTTCCAGGCCGTGGGCCCAGTCGTACATGGGGTAAACACACCATTTATCACCGGTGTTGTGATGCGTGGCGTGAAGAATACGGTACATGATCGGATCGCGCATATTCATATTGGGATGGGACATATCAATTTTGGCCCGTAATGTTCGGGTACCATTGGGAAATTCGCCATTTTTCATGCGCTCGAACAGATCAAGGTTTTCTTCCACAGGTCGATTGCGATAGGGAGAGTTTTTTCCCACTTGTGTCGGTGTCCCGTGATATTCACGCACTTCTTCCGGTGAGAGATCACAGACATAGGCCTTCCCTTTTTTGATCAATTCCACGGCATAATCATACATCTGCTGAAAATAATCGGAAGCGTAATATAACCGGTCACCCCAGTCATAGCCCAGCCAGTGGACATCTTCTTTTATGGAATTCACATATTCATCTTCCTCTTTGATGGGATTGGTATCGTCAAATCTGAGGTTGCAAAGTCCGTTATATTTCTCAGCCGTATTAAAATTCATGCAAATGGCTTTGGCGTGTCCGATATGGAGATAGCCATTGGGTTCCGGCGGAAACCGGGTGTGAACACGACCGCCGTGCTTACCATTTTTTATATCTTCTTCAATAATTTGGTGTATAAAGTTCAGGTATTCTTTCTTTTCTGTTTCTTTCGGTTTCATTTTCATTCCCTGTTCGTTTTTCTGTTTCGCATTTCATTTTCGATAATTTATAAAAATATATGGTAGATAGATATAGTTTTTTTGTTTTCTTAGAACCTTTGGAAACGGTTGAAACCGTTCTTGCTATCAGGAGAGACTGCAAACCCCCAACTAAAGTTGGGGGTTAATGAGAATCAGATATATCGAGAAAAGATTAGGGCACTTAATAAAACGTCTTTGAAAAAATATATCAATCCTTGTCGCCCTGAATTTCTTGAATGTGAATATACTTGCAATCCGAAGAATACACTTCGAGTAATCAATGTGACAAGTTTTTAGAGGTGCCCATTATCGTAAATAAGAAAGTATATTGGCATGAACCATGTTTCTGTATTATAGTAAGTAATAATCCATCAGCAAGTAATGGTGTCAAGAATGTCCTTGACTATTGACCAGGCATCGAGCAATAGTCTCTCATTAACCACCAGTTTCAACTGGTGGCAGAACTGCCAATTAAACAGGTAACCCTTTCAAGGGTTTCTAACACGTATGAAAACACCGACAACCACACTCATATTCGCTCCAATCGGGCCCTTAGTAAAAAAAATATATTCATAAGCCACTGAAAATAAGTCTGATAGAAAACTGATATTGGGGGGGGGAGAAAAAAACCTTGACTGTTTAAAAACTATGCATTAAAATACCTAAGAACTTAGGCGATTAATATTTTTTATTATCTTTTAGGGGAAAATGAATACGCTAATTAATGGGATCATTGTATTTGTGTTATTAATATCGGGCATAGGGAAAATTATTGATCCCATGCCGGCAATTCAATTGATGCAGAAATTACCACTGATACCGGATTTTCTGGTACTGCCAATCGCTTCAATAATGCCGGTTATGGAACTGGCGATTGCCGGCGGTATTATTTTTCGATACAAAAAAGAATTAACCTATTCATTAAATCTTTTATTATTTTCCGGGTTCTTTGTGATCAGTATTTACGGAACTTTATTAAAAATCAGTGATGATTGCGGGTGTTTCGGGAGCCTAATGGAGAGTAAAGTGGGATGGACAATGGTTATCAGGAACACTTTTTTTCTCGGAATGGCAACGTATCTTTTTGTAAAAAACAATCAGGAATTTGTTATAAAAATTATGAAGCGTGCGGGTGTTAATTGAAATAGCCTAAAGTTCTTACGCCTGTACGCTTGTTTTTTGATAGTGTTTTAGAAACGGTTGAAACCGTTCTTGATATTAGGAGGGGCTGCAAACCACCAACTGAAGTTGGTGGTTAATGAGAATCCGTTAGTCTTGGAATATAAGATCATGATTAGGGAAGTATATCGTTATGAACCATGTTTTTTGTTATTACGAGAA
>CAYYMT010000187.1:0-5447 GCA_964472715.1 uncultured bacterium
GTTTCAAAGCCATATCCGTTAATTCGAAAAATCTTCGCCGAATATACTTCTTCATAGATTGACCGGTAAATTTTTGAAATAACCGGTTTCCAGGAATGGTCAAGGCTCTCAAGGGATAATATTTCAACAGGATAAGGAGTAAAATAGACACTCCCCTTACCTATTTTATTTTTGATTAAAAAAGGATCGCCAAACTGGTCTCTCATGATTATTTCTGCGTCAGTATTTAAAATGGGACAATAGCTTTTTTCAGGGTGGTCATTTTGAAGTGGAATTGTAAATTGGTCCCCTTGGGTGAATTCTCCCCACTCCCTTTGAACTGTAATTTCCAGGTGATCAGAATTCCGGAAATCAGGAATACCGAACTTACAATCCATTTCCACACCGGCGACTGTATGCCAGTCGAGTACCCAACTGTCATTAGCAAAACTACAATAGAGATTGCCGCCGTTTTTGATGTAATCAATAATTTTCCGCCAATACTTTTTGGTGAAAATTTTCAGCCTGGGAGCAAATAACAATGGAGGGGGTTCAGTTTCAAGCCTGTTTACCGGCTGAATATCCCGCTCATCATTCAGGTCAATTGCCGGTTCTATCACACATTCCACGTCATGAACGCCATTTTTCAGATGGGCAAAGGTTTCCAGGTAAAATTCATACCATTGGTCAAATTCCGGTTCAAATTGATAAGGGTATGGATAATAGTAATTTGACGGAATCAATAAGCCGGCATTGTGTTCAATTTTTTCAAAATTTGTCGAATATAATTCATCAGCGATTTTTTTAAAGTTTGTCACTTCATGAGCTGCCGGTTTGAGGCTTTTATCGGTTTTCACAAGACCGAATCTCTCTTCAAAAGCATGATGGGAATAAGGCCGTGTGTTCTCAAAATCAAAATCATTGAGACACCAGCCCATAGCGCCGAAGGAATTATTGATCAGGGCGCTGTAAAATACCGATCTGTAGAAATGAGCCTGGTTTGCCTCAGAGCATAAAACCGTGGATGTGCCAAATTCTTCCACGAACACCGGTTTGTCCCACTGTTGCGCCATTCGCAGTCGAAAAGCGGTTGTATAATCATGTTGTAAAGTATACATCATTCGCGGATAATAATGTAAACCAACAAAATCCTGGTATTGATTCAATTTGCGTAATTGAAATTTCCAGCAGTTATAATCTGAAACAACTTCCGGTGCCCATGCCCCATCACCCAGACAGACTGGTCTGACAGGATCATATTTTTTTACTGTGGCAATAATTTCTTTGGTCCAGGCAGCGATGATATTCGGATTTTGCTGTCCCACATAATTGGGTAACTCATTGGATAACAGCCAGGCCATGAGAAATTTATATTCTCTGCTACTATTAATTACTTCCTTTATATATAACTTTGTAATTTTTATTACATTTTTATCCGTTAAAAAATTGCGCCCTTTGCGCCAATCGACATCCCAATCTTCGCCGGACATATGCCCGACAATAAAAGTGGGCATAGAATACATCTCATATTTCTCGCAGATATTCAGAAAAATCTTTAATCGTTTGAGCATTATAGGATCAACCCGTTTTGTATCAGGCATAAAATCCGGCATGAACAAAAAGAACCGGCAGACAATAATGCCGATTTTTTTCATTCCGATCACATCCTCCTCCAGTTCCTTTTCATTCCACTCTGACCACATATTTAAGCCGGAAGAAGAGGGCCAGTAATTGATACCCAATACAAAAAGTTTATTTCCCTGTAAATCTGTGAACATTTTTCCCTTTTACAGTTAGCTGCTTTGCCTTTGTATATATTCCACAGAGATCATTCGGGTTTGCGGCGTCGCTTTGGGGCTTTCGATGATCTCAGTTAATAATTTGTATGCTTCTTTGCCGATGTCCAGTTTTGGAACCCGGACAGTAGACAAGGAAGGGGTGCAAAAGGAAGAGGAAGTAATATCATCAAAACCGACAATTGATATTTCATTGGGAATTTTAACCTTTTGCTTTTTCAGTTCATTCATAACGCCAATGGCGGTGGTGTCATTACAACAAAAAATGCCATCTAAATTCTTATTTTCCGACAATAATTTTTGCGTGCCCAATTGTCCGATCTCAGGTGAGGTCTCTTCATTTTTTAAGAACCTTAATTTCTCCAAACAGCCATCGGGACACAGACCATTAGCTTCCAGTGCTTCTGTATAACCACGATATCTTTCTTTGATGGAGGGGTGATAATAAGAACCACCGACAAACCCGATATTTTTTTTGCCGGACTTTACCAGCTGGTCAACCGCCTGAAAAGCGCCATTATAGTTGTCAATGACGATTGAATTAAAAATTCTTCCCGGAATTCCGTAATCCACCAGCACAAAGGGCATTTCCTGTTGCTCCAGATAATCAATCAGGTTATGGGGTACTCTGCCGGCTAAAACAACTCCGTCAACATCCTTGTATTTCAGAAATCTTGGCAGGTCATTTTTGGGGTCAAATTCTTCCCTGACCGTGGTTAAGAGGATATAATGGTCACTACTCCGGGCGGCGAACTCCATTCCCAGAAATATCTGGCTGTAGAAAATTTCCACCTCCGAGAAATGCGCATCCCAAACGATATATCCAATATTACCAGTCCTTTGGGTCGCCAGTTTTCGGGCTGAATGCAGTGGTTTATAGTTCAGATATTCAATTGCATTTTGAATTCTATCACGGGTATCAGGTGCCACGTACCCCTTTTTATTGATCACTAAACTGACAGTAGAAATTGAGACCCCGGCTTTTTTTGCCACATCTTTAATTGTACTCATTATCACCTTTTTTAAAATTATCATTTGTTTTATCGAAACGTTTTAATATATTTTATAAGAATTGGTAAAGCAAGCTTTTTTTGAAAGGTTTTATAAAAAAATGAAATTTATTAAAGATGAAATTATCCTTTCCCCCAGTGATATTGATCTCTCATTCAGTCCTCTGGGAAAGCATCTAAATAATGAAACCTATGTATTAGGTGCCTTTAATCCGGGATTTGAAAAATTGCAAAATGGAAATTTAGTAATAATGGTTCGGGTTGCAGAAAGCTTAAAAAAAATCATTAAAGATGGATTTTTCAGAGTTATCAGATGGACGCAAAAGGGAGAATATATCATTGATAATTATCCTGAAAGCGAAGTGGATACAAGTGATCCGAGAAAATATAAAATGACCAATTACGAACATGCAAAAATCTATGGGTTAACTTCATTTTCATGGCTATTACCAGTGGAATTGTCTTCAGACGGACTGAAAATTATTAAGATACATTATGATAAAATCATTGAACCGGAAGAAACATACCAGGAGTATGGTGTGGAAGATGCCCGGATAACCAAAATTGAAAATAAATATTGGATGACGACCTGCAGTGTGAGTTCAGAACGCCATTCCACCACCCTATACTCTTCAAATAATGGACTGGATTATACACTGGAAGGAATCATTCTTGACCACCAAAACAAAGATATGGTGCTTTTTCCGGAAAAGATCAATGATAAATATTTTGCTTTTACCAGACCACTGGGAGATTTATACTTTTCTACACCAATTAATTCTGTCTACAGTCCGGGCCCGTCTATAAACCTCGCTCAATCTCCTGATCTGTTACACTGGAAACCCTGTGACAAACCTTTTATCAGAGCTATCAGAGATTCACAAATGTCAATGAAGTTAGGCTCCGGCGCGCCACCAATAAAAACCGAAAAAGGATGGCTGGCATTATTTCATGGGGTGGAGAAAAATGGCGAGGTTGGTATCTATCGTACCTTTAAAGTTTATCTGGATTCAGAGCAGCCGTGGAAGATAAAATCTATCGATTATGATAATCCTGTCATGGAAGCCAAACCCGGATTAACCCAACACTTAAAGGACCAGATCTATGTCGACGATGTGGTGTTTACAACCGGAATTATTGATGCTGGTGACCATTTTATTGTTGCATCCGGCGAGTTGGACCTCTGTTGCAGAATCACTCATCTCAATAAAACTGAAATATAATTCCTCTCATTGTTCTTTCCTTCTTACTAAATCCTCTTCGTATAGTTTTGCGAAGAGGATTTTTACTTAACCTGAATAATTCATGAATTTTCATATTTTTATGAATAATGCAGTTAAAGGGGCTTCAACCATAAAATCTCAAAAGGACCTATTTTCAATTCACAATTTTTAAAAGAATCATCGATTAAATTGATGAACTTTGATTGTGTATATTCTGTCGGTAACCTTATTGACAGTGTCCTATCAGTAATATTGATCAAAACCAAAATATAATCAGATTCTCCCCGAATAATCGAAAAAATACTGTCTGATACTCTCAGTACTTTTTGTGTTGAATTTGGATGAAAAGCGGGCTGTGTTTGTCGAATTTTTAATAAATGTTTCATTTTTCTGAACACCCGGGCCTCCTGTGTGGAATAATCTTCCAGCAGTTCCCGTAGTTCATTGTATTCAAATTTTTTGCGATTCAACCGCCTGGGTTGTCCCGTAGCATCATAACCCTCATCGTCATTTCTTGTACCGAAAAGGCTATGAAAATAGAGTGCCGGAAATCCCTGAATTGACAGAAGAATTGCATGAGCCGCAATAAACTTATCAACATTTTGTTCTACGGTGGATTCAATATCCTGCAAGGCATCAAAGTAGGTTATATTCAGCTCATAAGGCGTTTTGCTGCCATCCTTTTCATTTTTAAAAGAAATTATTCCATTCCGTTTTTTAATCTTCGCTATGATCAGATCAATTTCATTGCTCTTTAATATATCACGAACAGGCCGCAATCCAATGCCATCATGGGTTGCCAAAACATTGAAGAAGTAATTGTTTTCTGATAATACCGGAAGACTTTCCAGATAGGTCAAGATCCGATCAGCATTCCCGGTGTAAAATGTAAAGAGAACCAGCGGTGAAATAGAGAATTGATAGATTAGTTGCGCTTCATTAGCGCCATCACCAAAATATTCCAGATTTTCTTTAGATGGTACATTTGCTTCCGGCAGTAACAAGACACCATTTTTTACTTCATCAATTACCTGACGTGTCAATCTGATAATTTTGTGGGTTTCCGGTAAATTAATGCATGGGGAGTTCATTTTTTTCCAGATATAAGCAATGGCGTCAAGACGAATGATTGCTGCCCCTTTGGAAATATAAAAAAGCAGGATTTCCAGCATCTCCAACAGCACTGTCGGGTTTTTATAATTTAAATCCAGTTGATCATCACTGAAGGTTGTCCATAGATAGACATCTTTATCCTTTTTGTTACATTGACTCAAAAGCGGCAGGTTCCGCGCCCGCATAACAGCTGAAACATCAGCATTTTCTTCCATTTCTATAAAATAATCTTTGTATTTTGGATTGCCTGTAAGGTATTCAAGAAACCATTGATGTTTGCTGGATATATGATTGACAACAGCATCGAAAACAAGGTTAAATTGCTC
>CAYYMT010000188.1:0-1812 GCA_964472715.1 uncultured bacterium
CCGCCTCGGTATTATCGATTATAAAAGCCATCAACAAGGCGTTCAATTACAAAGAAAAAATGCATCCGCAGAATAGTTGAATTAGTTAAAGCAGTTGAAATCGTTGAATTGGGAATCCTAATTTAACAAGTTTAACCAATTCAACCAAATTGACTGAAAGGAAATTTATGGGAAGTACAATAACAGAAAAAATACTTGCAAAACATTGCGATAAAGACAACGTGAAACCGGGCGAGTTGGTTAATGCTGACATTGATGTGATCATGTGTCATGATGTGACCACCACACCGGCATTGGAAATGCTGGAGAAAAAAGGATTGACAGAAATCGCCAATCCTGACAGCATTGTGGTCATACCCGACCATTTTGTCCCGAATAAAGATATTAAATCCGCGGACATGGTGGCCCGTATTCGCCGCTGGGTCAAAAAAAATAAAATAAAGAAATTTTATGACCTCGGTCGTCATGGCGTCTGTCACGGTATTTTGCCGGAACAGGGACATGTGGCACCGGGACTGACGATCATCGGTGCGGACAGCCATACTTGCACCCATGGCGCATTGGGCGCTTTTTCCACGGGAATCGGCAGTACTGATCTGGCAGCCGCCATTGCTACCGGAAAATTATGGTTCAAGGTGCCGGAAACACTGCTATTCAACCTCAACGGAAAACTACCCAAAGGGGTTTATTCCAAAGATGTTATTTTGGATATCATTTCGCGAATCGGTGTAGATGGAGCGCTATACAAAGCCATGGAATTTCGTGGCGAACTGATTGATTCACTTTCCGTTGAAGCCCGCATGACCATGACCAATATGGCGATCGAGGCCGGTGGAAAATCCGGTATCATCGCGCCGGACGACAAAACCCTGGATTATGTGAAATCCCGTTATGATGGCGAATTTGAAATATTCACCAGCGATGAAGATGCAGACTATTCAAAAGTCTATGATATTGACGTATCCGCCCTGGAACCTGTGGTTAGTTTTCCACACCTGCCCAGTAATGGTAAAAAAATGAGTGAGATTACCGAAGATGTAAAAGTGGACCAGGCCTATCTCGGAAGTTGTACCAATGGCCGAATTGAAGACCTGCGCATTGCCGCTGAGATTATCAAAGGGAAAAAATGTCATCCCGATACACGGTTTATCGTAGTACCGGCAACAACGGATATCTGGCGACAAGCCAATAAGGAAGGGCTGGTTGAAATTTTTATGGAAGCCGGCGCGACTGTGACAGCTGCCACTTGCGGCGCCTGTCTCGGTGGACACAATGGTATTTTGGCAGCCGGTGAAAAATGTATCAGCTCAACCAACCGGAATTTTGTCGGTCGCATGGGTAGTCCGAAATCAGAAGTTTATCTCGGCAGCCCGGCCACGGTTGCGGCATCAGCAATCGAAGGCAAGATCGCTGATCCGAGGAAATATTTATAAGACCTTTCGAATGGTTCCCGATTGAATCGGGACAAGTTCACCTTCGAAATGGTCGTTCTCATTGTGAATATTAACGTACACAGATTTAACAGAATGACACGGATAAGAAATGAATAAATCTGATAATATACCTTGCATATAAGACCTTTAGAATGGCTGAAAGCCTTTGAAATGGTGAAATAATAAAGTACACGGATTGGCAGAATGACACGGATAAGAAATAATCAACTTGGGTTCTTCGACTATGTATTAAAAAACCTTGCAGATTTTTGGAAACCTACTAGGTCAGATAAATCCGTTAAAATCCACGTTCATCCGTGGCCCAAAAAAAAGAAAATTGGAGAAAATATGTGCGCAAAAGCTCATGTCTATAAAAGAG
>CAYYMT010000188.1:1912-5438 GCA_964472715.1 uncultured bacterium
AAAAAAAAGAAAATTGGAGAAAATATGTGCGCAAAAGCTCATGTCTATAAAAGAGATCATATTAACACTGACGAGATCATACCGGCCCGGTACCTGAATGATGATACCGAAGCGGAATTGGCAAAACACGCCATGGAAGACCTGGACAACGATTTTGTCCAAAAAGTGGAAGATGGCGACTTCATTATTGCCGGTGAAGATTTCGGTTGCGGATCTTCCCGCGAACATGCGGTCTGGGCCCTGCGGGGCGCCGGCGTAAAAGTGGTGGCGGCTGATAGTTTCGCCCGAATATTTTACAGAAACTGCCTGAACAATGGCTTTCTGGCTATCGAATGCAAGGGCTTGTCTGAAAAGGTGGATTACGGCGATGAAATGGAAATTGATGTGGAAAACAGCGTCCTGATCAACAAAACCAGGGATGAGCAATACGATTTTACCCCCTTACCGCAATTTGCCCTTGATATTATCGAAGCCGGTGGCTTACTTGATTACGTCGCAAAAAAATGAGACCTTGCGAATGGCTGAAAGCCTTCGAAATGTCCTTCTCATTGTGAAGATTTTTAACCTACACGGATTAACAGAATGACACGGATAAGAAATAATCAACTCGTGTAATTCGACAATATATTAAGAAACCTTGCAGGTTTTTGGAAACCTACAAGGTTTAGTGGCTGAAAGAACCAACCATTCCGAAGGTCTAAAGACCATTCAGAAGGTTTTTAAATAAATCCGCGTTCATTCGCGGCCAAAAAATTGAGGAAATTATGAAAAAGAAAATAGCAGTATTACCCGGTGATGGTATCGGACCTGAAGTCATGACGCAAGCGCTGAAAGTGCTGGATAAAATTCAGGAAATGTATGATATAAAATTTGAATATACAGAAGCACAGGTTGGCGGCGCCGCCTGGGACGATCATCAATGCCATTTGCCGGAATCGACATTGAATATTTGTAATGAATCAGATGCCATATTATTCGGATCAGTTGGTGGCCCGGTTGCCGAACAGAATAGTGACAGATGGCGCGGTGTGGAAGTCAATTCCCTCCTTGGCCTCCGCAAAGCCTTTGGTCTTTACGCCAATCTACGACCGGCAAAACTCTATCCTGCGTTGGCCTTTGCTTCATCATTACGTGCTGACATCTCCAAAAAAGGATTTGATATTCTGGTGGTGCGTGAACTCACCGGCGGCATTTACTTTGGACAACCCAAAGGCCGTGATGGCAGTGGTGATGACGAAAAAGCCTTTGATACCATGGTCTATTCGCGGGGTGAAGTGAAACGAATCGCTGAAGTCGCTTTTGAAGCCGCCCGCAAGCGCAATAAAAAAGTCACCTCCATTGATAAAGCCAATGTCCTGACGACCATGGTTTTTTGGCGGGAAGTAGTGGAAGAAGTGGCGAAAAATTATCCTGACGTGGAATATGTGCCGATGTATGTGGATAATGCTGCTATGCAATTGACCCGAAATCCCCAGCAATTCGACGTGATGCTGTGCGGGAATATGTTTGGTGATATTCTCTCTGACGAAGCCGCAGCCCTGACCGGTTCCCTGGGAATGCTGCCCAGCGCCAGTCTGGCGGAAGGCTCATTTGGAATGTACGAACCCGGTGGCGGTTCCGCGCCTGATATTGCCGGACAAAATATTGCCAATCCTATCGCCCAGATTTTGAGTGCGGCCATGATGCTGAAGTATTCCTTCGACATGACAGAGGCAGCTGAGCGTATCGAATCCGCTGTGGAAAAAGCACTGAATGACGGTTTTCGCACCGGGGATATTTGTGAAGAAAATAAAAATCCGGTAACCACTGAAGAAATGGGCGCGAAGATTATTGAAAATTTATAGTATTTTTTAAAGAATTTTTGGGACACAGATTGACAAGATTACACGGATCTTTTCTATAAATTTTTACCTGTAAATTGTAGGCGGCAATTTTAATTGTCGCCTTTTTTTATTTGATTGGCGGCAATATATTCCTTACATTAAAGTAAGAAAGAAATATTTGTAAGGAGTAAAATATGTCAACAGCAACGATTACAACCAAAGGTCAGATAACAATTCCCAAGGATGTTCGGGAATCACTTTCCCTGAAAACAGGGGATAAACTAGAGATGATTGTGACGGATAACAAAGAGGCCATTATCAGGCCCATCTCAAAATCCGTTGAAGAAGTATTCGGAATGCTTCACAACCCTGAGCAGAAAACAATTACAGTTCAAGAAATGAATGATGCAATTCGCAAAAGAATGAAAGACAATCAATGAAGGCGCTGGATACCAATATTATTGTAAGATTTTTAGTTGCTGATGATAAAATTCAAACAGAACAGGTTTTCAAAATTTTCAAAATCTCAGAAAAGGATAAAAAGCCTCTTTTTATATCACTATTAGTTATTTTGGAAACGCTATGGGTGCTGGAAAGTGTTTACAATATTTCCCGTTTAAATATCATTGAAGCAATTAAGAATATGATCCGGTTGCCTTTTCTGAAATTTGAACAACTCAACACGCTCCAGCAATTTATTAGAAATTCTGAAAAATATGATTATGATCTGTCTGACTTACTGATCGCTCATGTTGCTGCAAGTAATAAATGTCAATCGGTATTAACCTTTGATAAAAAAGCGGCCCGCTCTGAGTTGTTTGAGTTGGTTGAATATTAAAAATTAAACTTTCAAAATGTATTGTTAATAAAAAAGTGAAGTGTGTTATCAAGAATATTAGTAAAAGAATTTTAGACTTTTGAAGAGACTCAGGCTCTTTAAAGCAAATCTTACTCAATACATAATTTTTATTTTTTTAAATCCAGGATCATGGTACCGAATTTCGCTTTACTGGTAATTTTCACCGGAACTTGTGGCGGTTCCACACTTAGATATAACACCAGTTCATTTTTATGTTTCATGTCTTCGCGAACTTTTTCAGAAGGTTCAACCACCCAGCAGAGAAATTTTCCGTCATCCACTTCCACTTCTTCCTGGCCAACAACAAAGGCCGAATAATCCTTAAATTTATTATTATCAAAAAAGGTCATTTCGATTTCCTGTCCAACATACAGATCCTGATTACGCAAATAATAGATCAATGACAACCAGTCCATTACCGGCGTGGTAATTTCAACCTCTTTTCCGTTTTTCAAGACAACAATTGAATCGGAGTAATAAAAATCAGCCATAAAAGTCTTTTCATAGTTGACTTCATCAACATCTTTAAAAAATTTACGTGTAAATAAATGATCGTAGTCAGCCCAGGATTCCATATGTTCACGAATTTTAAAAAGGCGGTCAAGAAATCCGGTGGTGCGTGTTTTTGAGACAATATGGTAAACACTATCGCCTCTGACTGTCGTAATATCCCTGAGTTCAATATAGGCTTTCCCCGCCCTGATGAAATTCAACTTAACGGAATATTCAAACCGTTCGCCGACTTCAAATTGACAGGCAGCAGTCAGATTTATGCTAAGAATAGTAAATATTGCGATTAATTTTTTCAAAATATTCTCCATTTTTTTTATAAGAAATACTAAAA
>CAYYMT010000189.1:0-5353 GCA_964472715.1 uncultured bacterium
TTATTAAAAACCTTTGAAGAATCGTTGAAAGCGGATATTGTTGATGCCTGGTATCCAAAATTAATTGATGAAAAAAATGGCGGATACAATACTACTTTCGACGGAAAAATGAATGTGGTTTCCTCATTTCCAAAGGAACTGATCACTCAGTCCCGCAGCTTCTGGGTAGCCGCGAAGGCCGCTAAACGCTATCCCGATAATGAGATGCTGCGCAAAGCGGCTGAACACGGGTTCGCCTACCTGCAAGACCATGGCTGGGACCAAAAACATGGTGGATTTTTCCAGGAAATATCCGGTGATAAAAATTCACTGAAGACAGCCTATGGAAATGCCTTTGCCATTTACGGACTGGCGGCTTATTATGATCTGACAAAAAATGAAGAAGCCCTGGAACTGGCGAAAAAGACCTTTCACTGGCTGGAAGAAAAGTGTCATGATGAGCAATACAAGGGATATTACAACACCATGCTTCGGGACGGAACTTGTGCCGAGGACACAGCCGGTTTCAATTCCGGAAAACCGGATCAGCAGAATTTTTTCCTGGAGTTCGCTAAATATAAAGACTATAATTCCACTATTCATCTGATGGAAGGATTCACCGAATTGTATCGCGTCTGGCCCGATGATACACTAAAATCACGGCTGGAAGAATTGGTCCATATCATTCGCGACATTATGGTTCACGAAAAAGGTTATTTACAGATGCATTTCAAAGGCGACTGGACGCATGTCTCTCTGCGTGATTCTGCCCGCTCTCATATTCTGGAGAATTCCTGGTTTGACCATGTGACCTTCGGTCATGATGTGGAAACCGCTTTTTTGATGCTGGAAACGGAAAAAATCATTTATGGCGATTATACAGACAAAACCTATGGTGTGGCGAAAAAAATGATTGACCATGCCATTGCCTATGGGTTTGATGATGAGTATGCCGGAATTTTCTATGAAGGCTATTATTTTGATGAAAATGAACCGGTGGAAATTATCAATAAAGATAAAGAGTGGTGGGTGCAGGCGGAAGGTCTGAACGCTCTTTTGATGATTTCTTTTTTGGATGAAAATGGTGACCACTACCGGGAAGTATTTGAAAAATTGTGGGCTTACACCAACAAATATGTTATCGACCATAAATATGGCGGCTGGTACCGTCGTGGTTTAGATACCAACCGCCAGGCAAATAAACGAGCGCCAAAGGGAGATGTCTGGAAATCCTGTTACCACACTTACCGCGGCATGAGCCAGTGCGCGGATATGCTCAGGCACAACAAAGCGATTTTTGAAATACACAACTAACTTCCGAGGTCTAAAAGACCTGGGAAGTTTTTGGTAGTATCATCCCGAATGATCGGGATATGAAAAAATGAATAAAAAATTGCTCTTTAATATTAGTATTACAACCCCCTTGTTCCCCCTTAACAAAGGGGGACACGATAGACAAGCGATAGTAACTCCATGGATAAAATGCTTGGAGTAACAACTAATATCAAGACGGTTCTCCCTTGAAAGGTTTGAAATCCGGCCTTGACGGAGAGATGCAACCTGCCCGCAGCAGGCAGGGAGGGTTTGAAACTAGTGTTCAGAGAAAAAACTTTAGACACTACCCAATCAATAAAAAGGAGAATAAACATGCTGAAAAAAATCACCCTAATAACAATTTTACTATTAACAAACCTCCTGTTCGGACAGGTAAAAATAATCTTCGACACCGACATCGGCGGTGATGCTGATGATCTGGGCGCCCTGGCTATGCTTCATCATTTCATTGATAGTGGCGAGTGTGATCTGCTCGCAGTGGGTACTTTTATCAATGGCTATTCCGTTGAAGCGGCAGATGCGATCAACCGCTATTACGGCCATCCCGACATTCCAATCGGTGGATGTGAAGCGGAATTGTATTTCGCTGACTGGCTTTACAACAATCCGATTGTTGAAAATTATCCCTATGAATTAAACTACGAAGAAGCCAAGCCGGCCTCAAAACTCTACCGGGAGGTATTGGCCAATCAGCCCGACTCCAGCGTTGTCTTTGTTACCGTCGGACCATTGATCAATATTAAAAATTTGCTGGCGTCAAAACCGGATTCAATTTCATCATTATCCGGTAAGGAATTGGTACAGAAAAAAGTCAAAGAATTCGTCATCATGGGCGGTAAATTTCCGGAAGGTGAAAAGGAATGGAATTTCGACGGTGGCATGAAAGGTGTGACCAAATATGTATTGTCAAATCTGGAAGTGCCGGTAACTTTCAGTGGTTATGAAATCGGTGTAAAAATTAAAACCGGTGAGGTGTTTAATGACTTAGATGAGGATGATTTGCTCTATAAGGCCTTTTACCATTTTTCAAAAAATGCCTCCTGGATGAAAGAATATTATAAGGGGAAGATACTCGATAATTCCACCTATGATCAGAGCGCTGTGCTTTACGCTGTCAGAGGCGGACTAGGTAAATGGTGGACAAAAGTGGAAGGCGGCCATTGCGCTGTGGAAGACAATGGCGATAATAAATGGATACCGGGTGATAAAACCAATGAAGCCTATCTTAAATTAATCGCTGATCCCGAAGACATGGCGGAATTGATCGAGGATATTATGCTGGGGAAACTCTAAAAAAACTTCCGAGGTCTAAAAGACCTGGGAAGTTTAAGAAGTTGCAAAAAAGTCTGCTCAAACTCCCAGGTCAGTAAACATTTTCGAGGTTTTAATAACTAAAAAATTTAAAAGGACTGACAATGAAACGAATTTTAATAATTTTAATCTGTTGCATCTCAATTCAAACACTGGCAGCAGATCCACTGCTAAAAATCAATGACAAAGATTATTTTGATACCCAGGGACTCAGTATTTTTGCCTTTACCGCGCTCTATCCGGAAGGTCATCAGGGCGGCATTGACATCATTCAGCATGGCACCCGCGTGGCAACCAATGGCAATCTTTTCCTGCAACCGACGCCGGGACAATTTCAACCGGTACCGAAACTGCTTAACAAAGAAGTTCTGAAAGATGAAGGAAAAATCGTCGTTACTCTGCAATATCCGGATTCTTCCCGCATGACACCGAACTTCAATCCCATGGTTTATCCTGACCTGAAACTGGTTTATGATATCAATATCATTGCGGAGGATGATTATTTCAAAGTTACCGTTGACCTGGAAAAACCACTACCAGAAGAATGGGTGGGCAAAGTTGGGTTCAACCTGGAATTATTTCCCGGTGATCTGTTTGGGAAAAGTTACTACATGGATGATAAACCCGGCAGCTTTCCGCGCTTTGTCAATACCGACGCAAAGAAGGATAGCGACGGAGAGTTTGAAGCGGTTCCTATGGCTACGGGTAAAAAACTAACCATTGTGCCGGAAAATCAATATCAAACCATGACCATTGAATCCAACGCATCTGATCTGAAATTATTAGACGGCAGACTTAAACATAACAATGGCTGGTTTGTGGTTCGCTCATTGGCGCCGGCGAATAAAACCAAAAACGCGATTGAGTGGGTTATCAAGCCCAACATCGTAAAAGGTTGGCAATACGGCCCGATAGTACATACGTCGCAATTGGGCTATCACCCGCTGCAGGAAAAAATCGCAATCATAGAACTGGACCGATCAGAGAAAAAAATCAAAAAAGCCACTTTGGAACGGGCGTCGGAAAATGGCGGCTTTGAAAAAATCATGACTGTGAAACCGGAAAAATTTGATGGCGAATTTTTGCGCTACACCTATTTGAAAGCTGATTTCAGTGACGCCACAAAAACCGGTATTTACCGGGTCAAATATGATGACTATATTTCCGACGTGTTTCGAATTGATCCCGACATTTACAAAAAGGGTGCATGGCAGCCGGTGCTGGAATATTTCCTGCCCATCCAGATGTGCCACATGAAAGTCTTTGAAAAATATCGTGTCTGGCATGACCACTGTCACCTGGATGATGCGCTAATGGCGCCGGCCAATGTGGACCATTTTGACGGCTATAACCACAAAGAAATTCCCGAGGGCTACGAAGCCTATCAGCATATTGAAGGCCTGGACCGTGGCGGCTGGCATGATGCCGGTGATTATGACCTTCGGGTGGAATCACAAATCCAAACCGTATATTACCTCGGACTTGCCAGGGAAGAATTTGGTATCAGCTACGACCAAACCACCATTGACCAGCAAAAACTGGTAACAGAAATCCATCGACCTGACGGTAAGAATGACGCCCTTCAGCAAATGGAACATGGCCTGCTCACTGTGCTGGGGGCTTATCGTGAATTCGGTCAACTCTATCGTGGCATCATCTGCCCCACATTGCGGCAATACGTCATGCTGGGCGACGCCGGCAGTATGACCGATAATATAGTTTTTGATAAAGATATTGATCAGAACATGGATGGCCTGTGGTATCTGAAAATGACCAATAAGTATTCGGAAAATTACAATCCCCAGATGAATTATGATATGGTGGAAGAACATATTGAAGAATTGGACGACCGCCTGGTGTTCATGGAAGAAAACCCCGGACGCGCGCTCGGTACAATTCCCGGCCTGGCAATTTCAGCCCGCACCATGCGGGACTATGACGCAGACCTGGCGCAAGAATGTTTGGTCACTGCCGAAGCACTCTGGCAAGCCAACCAAGATGCCGAAGGTCGCTGGGTGCAATTTTCCAAAGTCAGGGCTTTGGTGGAATTAATTCTCACCACCGATAAACAAAAATACAAAGATGCTCTGATTTCTATGGAAGAAGGCCTGAAAGAAGCAGCATCTCATGTGGGATGGTCGCTGAGCCGGGTTTTGCACAAAATCGAAGATAAGGATTTTGTCGAAGCAATGACGGAAGCGATCAAAGACTCCAAAGATGACATTTTGGGACAGATAGACAATCCTTTTGGCGTTCCCTATAAACCACAGGTTTGGGGGGCCGGTTGGGCGATTCAAAGTTTTGGGTACCAATATTATTTCCTGCATAAAAAATGGCCGGAGGTATTCACCCCGGAACCGATTTTCAATGCGCTGAATTTTGTATTGGGCTGCCATCCCGGCAAGAATACCGCCTCCTTTGCCACCAATGTGGGCACGAAATCGCAAACCATTGCCTATGGCGTCAATCGTGGTGATTTCTCCTCTTATCCCGGTGGCGTTGTTTCCGGAACCAATCTTATCCGCCCGGACTTCCCGGAATTAAAAGATTGGCCTTTCATGTGGCAGCAGGGTGAGTATATGATTGGCGGCGGCTCTATGCCCTATATGTTCCTGGTGCTGGCTGTGGATGATATATTAACAAAAAATTGAGTACGAAACCTTCCGAAGATTAAATTAGAAAAGCGAAGAAATGAATACCAATTTTTCGCACCAACAGTTGATAGAAT
>CAYYMT010000190.1:0-5313 GCA_964472715.1 uncultured bacterium
AATTACAGTCAGGGTCGCATTGGGATTAGCAATGACAAAAGAGGAGAGCATGATTGGAACAACTGTAATGATCGACATCACGGAGGTCACCTGCTGCGCCTCCTGCTCATTGTCAAAAATAGAACCGATAGCAGCAAAAATCGCGGAATACAGCAAGTATCCAAAAACAAAATATATCAGGAAGAAAACGACATCAACACTGGTTACCAGGTCCATCCCTTTGTAAGTGGAAACCGCCAGTCCAATCAGCAAATAGATCAGCAATTGCACCAGGCCCAGTAAACCAAGTCCGATAATTTTCCCGCTCATTAATTCTCCGGCGCTGACCGAAGATAATAAAGTTTCCACTAACTTATTAGACCGCTCCTGCAAGACACTCCGCAATAATATTTGGGAAGTCATAAAAATCGTAAAAAAGAGCATCATCACAAATATCAGTGGTGTGAAATAGGAAATAAGTTCATTGGTCTCTTCGGTTTTTCCCGGTTCCAGCGTAATAAAATTGATTCGCCGGGTCAACTGATCAATCAAATCCGGATTGACATCCGCCGCCAGCATTCGTTCCCGGCTGATAATATTGTTCACAATGCTGCGAATTTCCGCCACACCTTTAAAATCACCAAGAGTCTTTGAGTAATAACGCACGGCATTGCTGTCCAGCACGTTTGCCGGAATAACAAGAAATCCGTCAATTACAGAAGAATCCAATAAAGAATTGGCAAATTCAATTTCATTATTCTCAAGAATCATCACCTGGTATTTTTGGTCGCCATTATTAAGTTTATACTCCTTTGTCAGGTGACGCTTGATATTTTCGGCTAAATAATTAGTACTGTCGACAATTCCGATCAGTTTGCTTTCCGTATCCACCTTTGTCATGATCAGTGACGGCAAAATCATAAACCCAACCATGAGCAATGGAAACAGTACCGATGAGATTAAAAATAATTTTGATTTTAGCCTGGTGAGGAATTCCCATTTAGCAACAGTTATTATATTTCTCATAATAAAACCCCGGTTTACTTCTTTACCTGTTCGATAAATATTTGTTCAAGCGACGGCTCATTGATCTTAAATTCCTTTACCGTAACCTTTGTTATCAACTCATTTAAAACATCGTTAATGCTGACATCATTCTGTAATTCGCCTAATAAGTGATCATCGGACAATTCCATTATTTTAATCGTTTTAAGAATCTCCAGGGCAGACCGGGCGCCATCATAATCGATTTCAACAGTTTTCAAGCCGTAATTTTTTTTGATAGTTTTCAAGTTGCCTCCGAGCACAATCTGGCCTTTGTTGATCAGACAGATATCATCACACATTCTTTCCACCTGCTCCATCTGATGGGTGGAAAAAATCACTGTTGTTCCCTTTTCATTCATCTCTTTGATAATATCTTTCAACAAAATCTGATTCACCGGATCAAGGCCGGAAAAAGGTTCATCCAGTATGACCAGTTTGGGCTCGCTGATAATCGCGATGATGAACTGTACTTTTTGCTGATTTCCTTTGGATAATTCCTGGATTTTCCGATCGGCATATTCAGAAAGATCAAATCTGGCCAGGTATTCATCAGCGCGTTTATGGGCATTTCGCAAAGAGAGTCCTTTTAATTCAGCAAAATATCCAATGGTTTCTTTGAGTTTACTTTTCTGGTAAAGTCCGCGTTCCTCAGGCAGATAACCAATTTTATCATAATCGTCTTTTTGTATGCGATGACCATTGATCCAAATTTCACCGGAGTCCGGCTTAATGATATCCATGATCATGCGAATTGTTGTAGTCTTCCCGGCGCCATTAGGCCCCAAAAGTCCAAAAATTGATCCCGGCCTGATTTCCAGGTTCATATTTTGAACGGCTTTCGTCTGATTAAAGGTTTTATTAATATCTTTTAAACTCAGCATTATCGTCCCCTCGCTTCTGTTATTTTTTACGACTAATGACTGACCGTATCTTATCTTTATTCCGATTTACAATCAAAACGATCAACAATATCCAGACTAAATAGGTGGTGAATACTGAAATAGCATTTGCACGCTGATAACTTTTGGGTTCAAAAGTAAATTGAATTTCATTTTTACCTGCCGGTAATTGGATGCCGCGAAGAACATGGTTGACCTGGTAGATTTTCGTTTCTTCACCATTAACAGTGCATTTCCAGCCGATAGGAAAATAGGCCTCCGCCACAACCAAAAAAGCCTGCTTATCATTACTGGCCTTTAGTTCTATTGCATTTGGTGTGTAATCCGTAATTTCAACAGTACCTTTTGCCGAATAATTTTTATTTTCCAGGGTTTCATCTGTAACCAGCGCAATACTGTCAGGTTCAAAGTCATCACTATTCATAAAACGCACAACCGCTTTTTCATCAGGTAGCGCTTTCACATCCTCTACAAAATAGGTCCTCGGCAAGGCCTCTTTGTTGAGATAGAGCACCTCTTTGCTCTGTTCATTGAATGAGAGCGCCTGTAAAGCCGGATGTTCGACTTGCCCGGGTACAATAATATATTTGCCATTCATCATACTGATCACATCGAGGTTGATTGGTAATTTTGGGTCATTGCTCTTATGCAGATTATTGTCAAAAATATCCTGGATCAGTTGTGGCTTAATGGCCGAATAACCGCTAATTAATTGATGCCGGTATGCAAGATCATTGGAGGTAAATCCCTCTCCCAGTTCAATCACACGGTAATAATCATCATCCTGTAACATGATTTCATCAAATTCTGTTTTACGGAAATAGCGTCGTTCAGCGCTCTTCTTATTAAAAAAGTCCGCCGTGCTGATAAATCGGTAACTGACAGAGATGGAATCCACTGCTACCAATATAAAAATTCCCAGCACCAACAATTCTTTTTTAATTTTTTGTAAAGCATATAAAACAACAAGTGCGATAAATCCACCCAGAAATGCAAGCATTCTCAAGGTATCGGTTTGCATCATTTCCTTGCGAATGTTTTTGATCATGCCTAAT
Organism: uncultured bacterium; assembly: GCA_964472715.1. Classification (GTDB taxonomy): domain Bacteria; phylum Fidelibacterota; class UBA2242; order UBA2242; family JAFGTP01; genus JAFGTP01. Next base: position 2,981 of record CAYYMT010000190.1, read on the forward strand.
ACCTGGGGATTATATCGCGCATCAGAAGCGCCGCTGTAGGACAAGAGATTTGGCGCAATCACAAACAACACGCCCAGGCCCACAAAAAATCCGGAGATATACAGAAAAGGTTTCAATTTCTCTTTAGAATCAATTTTCAGCAGGGATTTCAAACCAAACATTGCCAGTACGATCACATTAAAGGTGAAAAGGATCAATGTCATTGACGGCGCCCGGAATTTATTGAAATAGGGCAGATAATAGAACAATAGTTTGTACAGCGGGGCAAAATGCTTGCCGAATGAAAGCAGCAGGGAAAACAAGGCCAGTACCGCAAAGGTGATCACCAGTCCGTTTTTACGATTGGCATAAATGCCAAAGACTGCCAGTACCACTATGATCACCCCAATATATTCAGACGATTGCGTAAAAGGCATGTCCCCCCAATAGGTTGGCAGTTTACGGCCACTTAAGCGGGGTTCGCTTTTACCTTCGTACATCTCATTGCTGGTGCCGCCATAAAAGCGCGGTGAGATGAGGGTCATCAATTCTTTCGGTGAAAAAGACCACCGTGTGGCGTAATCAAAGGTGACACCACCGGATTTTTTGGCTTCCTCAGCCGGTTTTTCATTCAGGTTAATGGCATTGCCGCCACGAGTGGAATAGGGCGTGTATTCTTTCGCGACAAAGAGAGGTTGGGCTGACATCAATATTGAAAATATCATGGCGCCGAGGAATAAGGCGACAGTTTTTCCCAACTGGGCATATTTTTTTTCTTTGAGCCAAATGACAATATAATAGATACCAATGCCCAATAAAACAACAAGGGTATAGAAAATAATCTGGTAATGCTGGGTCCTGAATATTAATGAAAAGAAAAGGGTGAACCAGAGCAATGAGATAAAATCCCGTTTTTTTACAAAATTAATAAAGCCAAAAATTACCAGGGGCATGGCGCAGACGGCCCGTACTTTGGCATTGTGTCCCGCTTCGATTATTCCTTGCATATGGGGCCAGAAAATAAAAGCAAGACTTCCGATGATACTAAAATACCATTTGAAACCTAAAATTCTCAGTAACAGAAACATGCCTATAGCGCCCAGCATTAGCCAGCTAACGCGCCAATCCAAAAAGGAACGGTTTCCCCACGTAATTAGTCTATCAAAATTTATTCCCGGACTACTTAATCGTTGATATCGCGGTATTCCGGTAAAAATATTCGGATTCCATAAGACTCGTTCTTCTGTTTTTTCTTTATAATCTCTGACCTGATTACTTTGACCGATGGATTTCAGCACATCAACACCACCTGGATCAAGGCCGTCAATCGCCATCGGTTTATAAAAGATCATGAGGCTCACAAATAACGTGAGAATCAGGAAAAAATATAAATATTTGCCTGACATTTTTTCTAAAAATGAATTATTTTCGACTGTTTTGTTTTGCTTTTTTGACATTTATCCCTCAATTATTTTTTTTGTAAATATAAACATTTATCAATGATTTTCATGACATCTTTCATGTTTAAATGAAAACTATTAATTTAAATATTAGCACCCAAATATTTTGTAATATAACTCCTTGCCAAAGTGAGTACAGAACTGAAAAAGGTGCCACAAATATAATAAAACTATGCAGCAGCAATCCCCTGAATTTTTGTCTTTTTAAAACAACCATTTGTTCCGTCTGAAGAACAAAATCTCCAATCAAATGAGCAAACAACAATAAAACAAATAGTTTCATCAGCACCACCTAATAAAAACCTAAAAACAAAACAACTTCATGCAGGTAATCTTAATTCCTTCAACCCTATGAGGTTGTTTTTTGCCATTTTCAACCCTATGAGGTTGATTTTATCGTTTTCAACCCTATGAGGTTGATTTTTTATAAAAATCAGTAATTGATTTATCTATCAAATTAATTTCATAAAATAATATTTCGCTATAGGCAGACTGCAAAAACCGGTAAACTGATTTTATTTTTTTCAGTAATTCTTGCTGACGGTTTTTATAATCAACGTAAGAATTTATTACGTCTCCGGTTATAACTGCATATCCCATAGATATCCTTTATTCTTCTTTATGAAAAAATAAGCATTTTTATCTAATTTTTATATCAGAAATATTTTTTCTCCAGTTTTGAGGATTTCGCCATTTTTTCCAGGAACCCTTGATACGGTCAAGTTCTATGGGGTCATAAAAATTGAATAAGTAGAGGAGAAACGGATAGGCGATAATGAGTGCCAGTTTGATTAAAATCCTAAGAAAAATATTAACATCAAAAAATAAATATGAACTGAAAAATAAAATGGCTGCAAGCATTATTGCTTTTGAAATTTTCAGTAATTCAAAGGG
>CAYYMT010000191.1:0-5307 GCA_964472715.1 uncultured bacterium
CGCTTATGAATTTATATTTAAATACAATCCTGATTGTGACCGGTTTTTTTCTTTTTATGATGGTCTATCACATTATTCTCTATTTGAAAGATTTTGAAAAAACTATTAATTCCTGGATAATTATTTTATTGGCAGTATCAATTGTTTTTAATTATCTGGAGTATACAATACCACAGATAAATGATCTTACGGAATACATTCCTTACTGGATTACACTGATATTTATTCAATCGGCAATCATAATTGCCCTGGCGTGGTTTTGTTATCATTATTCAGATTATCAATCAAAGAAGCCACATTGGATAATAACAATTGTGTGGGTGCTGCTGCCCTTTATTAGATTAACGCATGAAAACATGTTATTTTACAGTAAGATCAGCGGATTCCGGGAAGTTCAACTGCCCTGGCGGGAAACTTTATATTTTCTCGAAGGCGAATTTCTATTATTTGCTTATATATACTGGATGCTGATTATCCTTAGTGTCGGCTATCTTTTCACTACATCGATAATCAACGCAAAAACCAAATCCCGGAAGAACACATTTATTGTGGTCACAGCAGTCTATTTTGCTTTTATATTGGCGGATATTCTTCACCGGGCTTTGAAGTTAGATTTTGTACATCTAACGCCCTTTGCAAACCTGACAGTACCAATGATCATTAGTGTTTCCATTCATAATCAGTTGGTCCGGACACGAGAATTGCAAACCAAATTAAAGATTCAAAAAGAGCGGCTCGACCTCGCAATTACCGGTACCGGCGTTGGCCTGTGGGATTGGGAATTATCACCGGAAAAAGTAACCATCAATAATTACTGGGCGGAAATGCTCGGCTATCAGCTCGAAGAACTTCAACCGGTTTCTTTCACAACCTGGGAAAACCTGGTGCATCCGGAAGATCTGCCGAAGGCTAAAAAATCGATCTATGATCACATTAACGGAATAAAAGATCAGTTTCGTGCGGAATTTCGTATGCGCCATAAAACCGGAAAGTGGTTATGGATATTGGCCACCGGTAAAGTTGTGCAACAAAATAAAGCGGGCCAGCCAACCCGTCTGGCCGGAACACATCTGAATATTGACAAATTAAAAACTACTGAACTGGAGCTGACCAGGGAAAAAGCCCTGCTGAAAGGAATCAATGACGCTATTCCTATTGGAATTATACTCATTGGACCGGATAATAATCTGCTTTTCTCCAATAAAGCGTTCCATGAAATAAGCGGCTATGACTTTAAGGAAATTGAAGACCTTGACAATTGGTTTGAAAAAGCCTATCCCGATGAAAAATATCGCAAAGTAGTATTAGAGGACTGGCAACTTGCCAGCATCAAAAACCGCAGTAATATCATTTTCAAAATTCATTGTAAAAATAACCAGATCAAGGACATCAATTTCAAGTCCGTGGTTTTGCCGGGTGAACGGATACTGGTAACCCTGGAAGATATATCGGAAAAAAGGAAAAAGGAAAAAGAAATCAGAGAAGTTCGCGATCTGCTCAATACCGCCATGGAACAAGTGCCGGTGGGTATAATAATAGCAGACGCGCCGGACAGAAAAATCAGAATTGCCAATAAAACCGCCTTGAAGATCAGTAACATCGATTATGGTAACATAAAAGAGATTGATCCCCAATCAAAAAAAATCCAACAGAATATTTTCTATCCCGACGGAAGCCTATATAAAGAAAAAGATCTGCCGCTCTCACGAGCTATTTCCGAAGGCCTCTATACTCAGGATAAAGAAATGATAATCATTGATAAGAACAATGAAAAGCACTGGGTCCAGGCCAATGCCGCCCCGGTCTATGATAACAGGGGTAAAGTCATCGCCGGAATTGTTGTGTTCAGTGATATTACAAGCCACAAATTAATGGAAGAGGATCTGAAGAAAACCAGAAACCATATCAGTAATATTATCAATTCCATGCCCTCTGCCCTGGTAGGCGTTGATAAGGATATGAAAGTAACCCACTGGAATTATCATGCGGAAAAGCGAACAGATATAACCCGGGAGGCAGCCATTGATTCCAGCCTGGATAGCCTGTTGCCGGCTTTCAATATATTACAGCAAAAGATAAAGTTAAGTATCGCCACCAAAACAATCCAAACCATACCGCGGCAACGCCGGAAAAGCAAGGAAAAAGAAATGATTGAGGACATTTTGATCTTTCCTTTGGCAAGCAATGGTGTGGAAGGGGCGGTGATCCGGATTGACGATGTCACTGAAAAAGTCCACATGGAAGAAATGATGATCCAGTCAGAAAAGATGTTGTCCATCGGCGGACTGGCGGCCGGAATGGCTCATGAAATCAACAACCCTCTGGCCGGCATGATGCAAAATGCGGCGGTTTTATTAAACCGGATGACCAGTGATTCTCCAAAAAACCGGGAAATTGCCAAAAAACTTGGAATAGAATATGAAAAAATTAAACAGTTTATGTCTGAGCGAAATGTTATCAAACAATTGGAATTAATCAATAAATCCGGTCAGCGCGCCTCGGAACTGGTATCCAACATGCTTAGTTTTGCCCGAAAAAGCGAGTCGAAGTTCAAACCCTCGGATTTACGGAAGATTATGGACAAGACCCTTGACCTGGTAAAAAATGATTACAATATGAAAAAGCATTATGATTTCAAAAAAATAGCGATTATCAAAGAATACCAGGAGGACATGCCGCTTATTCTGTGTGAAGAGACCAAATTGCAGCAGGTGTTTTTAAATATTCTAAAAAATGGCGCCGAAGCCATGTCCGGGGGATTGGAATCCGGTACCGATCCTAAATTTTTTATTCGCATCTGCCGGGATAACAATTTAGCCAGGATTGAAGTGGAGAATAACGGCCCCGGCATTACTCCTGAAAACAGGAAAAAAATATTTGAGCCTTTCTTTACAACCAAGGGCATTGGCAAAGGTACCGGTCTGGGCCTTTCCGTCTCCTACTTTATTATTACAAAAAATCATAATGGCGCCATGTGGGTAGAATCGGAAAATAGTAATCCCAAATTTATCATTGAATTGCCTTTAGCAGGTTAACCATGAAATTTATAAATTCACTTAAATCCAGAATTGTCTTTTTTAGTATCGCAATCGTAATTTTTTCGCTTTTGACAACCATGTTGATTGTTAAAAGAAAAGCAGAAAAAGAATTGTCAGCGTCTCTGGATAACAATGCCATAAATCTGCTGGAAACCATCAGGCTGAATATTCATACTGAATATGATAACATCCAAAAATTCAACGACTCTATCATTGAACGGAGAAAAAAAGAACTCCATAATAATGTGGATGTTCTGCATAGTACACTGGAACAATTGTATCAAAAAGTTAAAAAAGGCGAATTAAGTGAACCGGAAGCAAAAGAACTGGCCATTAAAATACTGAATAACATTGAATTAGAAAATGGCATCGGATATTTCTGGGTCACTAACCGGAAGAAGCCCTTCCCGAAAATGATCTCTCATTCCTTTTTGCCGGAACTGAACGGGGATATTCTCAATGATTCCACTTATAATTGTGTTGCCGGCAGTAATAAAAACCTCTTTGTTGAAATGGTTGACATTACTGATGAAAAAAAACAGGGCTTTGTCCGCTATCTCTGGCCCCGTCCCGGTGACCCTGAAAATTCCGAAAGGAAACAAAAGATGTCTTTTGTGAAACTTTTTGAGCCCTGGGGCTGGATCATTGGAACCGGTGTTTATATGGATGACATTGAAATACAAACCCGCCAAAAGATCAGTGAGATGGTCAGGCATCTCAACGAAACAATAACCAAACGAATGGTGTCTGAGAGCGGATACTGTTTTATTTTCGGTAAAGATAACTTTATGTACGTTCATCCTTACCTGGCGAACCGCAGTGGTGAAAACCTGATCAATCCAACCACTAGCAACAGAATTCTCAATGACATAAAGAAAGCCTATTATTCCGGTGGCAGATCTATGGAGTATATGTGGAACCGAATCGATGACCGGGAAAATTTTATCTATCCCAAACGTGTGTTTATCGAAAAATTTGAGCCTCTGGAATGGTATATCTGTGTTTCAGTGTATGAATATGATTTTGATAGAAAAGTCCACCAACTGACCAGAAGCATCATATTCAGCACTTTTCTTTTCATTCTCATTGCCCTGATACTTTCGCTGCTGGTCAGTCATAGTATTACCAATCCATTAAAAACCCTGATAGATCATCTGAAAAGAACCGATTCAAGCGGTTTGCCGGAAAAAATAGCACTGAACACAACAACCCGGGAAATCGTCACTTTAAAAAATACCATTAACCACATGATTGGGTCCATTGAAAAATACCGGGAAGAACTTCGCGAAGAGCGTGATTTTTCAATGGGCATTATCAATGGGTCACCGGATATTATCTGCGGCCTGAAAAATGACGGACGAATCACTTTTATTAATCCTGCCGGAGAAAAATTAACAGAATACAAACAAAATGAATTGTACGGGAAAAAGTTCTGGGAGTTACTGGAAACATCATCGGCAAAAAATTTAAATACCATTAAGAACAAAATACTGAGCCAGGATCAGCAAAACCTGGAAATCAAAATCAAAACAAAAACCGGTCAACTTTTAACCTTACTTTGGAGTTCAATTCCCTTTTTTCACCATGAACGCCATGATATTGATATTTTTGGCAACTGCATCAATATTTCCGACCGTAAAAAAGCGGAAAATAAACTGCGCCAATTTCAAACCTATCTTTCCAATATTATCAATTCCATGCCTTCCTCAATTATCGGAATTGATGCGACCGGTAAGATCACACAGATCAATAACAAGGCAAAACAGTTCTTTAAATTATCAGACCATCAGATAATTGGCGAAGATATTTTTACACTACTTCCCTATTTTGACCTCTCTCCGCAGATCATATCTTCTATTATTCACAATAAGGCGCCTGAAAAAATTCGTAAAAATAATCTTTCTCTCTTCGGAAATACCTATTTTTTCGAGTTGACTATATACCCTCTGGAAAATCAAGCTCATCCCGGCGCTGTCATTCGCATAGACGATATCTCAGAACGGATCAAACTGGAAGAAATGATGATACAATCGGAAAAAATGATGTCTATCGGCGGATTGGCCGCCGGCATGGCCCATGAGATCAATAACCCCATTGCCGGAATGCTGCAAAATGCCATGGTAATCGAGAATAAATTTTCTGATAAATTGCCGAAAAACTATGTAATTGCTGAAAAACTGAACCTGGATTTAGAAAAAATACGGCAGTATATGGAAGAGCGTAATATCATCAAACATTTGGAATTAATCCACACATCAGGTATAAGGGC
>CAYYMT010000192.1:0-5272 GCA_964472715.1 uncultured bacterium
CCTTTGTAAATTCCACTGAGAATCACGCCATCACCGACGGGCACAAAGACATAATCCGGTGCTTTTTCCAATTGGGCAAAGATTTCAAAGGATGAAGATTTTTTGCCTTCGATAGTCATCGGATTGTAGGCGGTGTTGCGGCTCAATAAATTGTGTTTTTGGGAATATTCCAGTGACAGATCAAAGGCTCGGTCGTAATTGCCATCAACAGTGATCACTTTTGCGCCATATTGCAGGGACTGCACCATTTTGGCTTTGGGTGCGGTTTTTGGTAAAAATATGGTGATATTCAGCCCGGCAGCAGCGCCGACGCCGGCCATGGATGATGCCGCATTTCCTGTGGAAGCCAGGGCGATTTCGTTGATCCCATACTTTTTTGCGAAAGCTGCAACCAAAATTGACGCTCTATCTTTATATGAACCAGTGAGATTATGGGTATCATCCTTAAGGTAAAGATGCGGGAAGTCGTTCAGGTTTTCCGATTGCCAGAGTGGTGTATTACCTACCGGAATTGTTGGAAACCATTTTTTCTCAACCGGGAATAAATCGGACAATTGGATTTGTCCTTTACCTTTAGAATATTTTACCTCTAAAATTCCTTTTAAGGGTTCGTTAACTTTCTGTGTTTTTGCACAATCCGGGCAGACCATGATCTCTGGATTGATTTCATATTCATTATTACATTGTGTGCATTTATAAAATATTTTTTTCATAATCACCTTATTCGTTTGTTTTTACAAACCACGCTGCATATTCATGTAATTTCCCTGCCAGATAGTAGGGAAGATTCAATAGTTTAAACGGTTTGTTTTTCTGAGTGGATAGATGCTCAATTTTTAATTCCCCAGCATAGAGACGAATGGCGTATTTGTGGTTTACTTTATCCATAAATTGATGCAATGATCGGAGAGCCCCCGTTTTTCCTGATTTTATTTCAACTGGAATTAGTAAATTACGGAAAGGTAGTAAGTAGTCTACTTCTGCATTTGATTGTTTTGATTCTCGTGTCCAAAAAGCAGGTTTTATGTCGGATATCATTGATGAGGAAATAATTTCCTGGTAAACGATATGTTCAGCAATAATTCCTTTGTAAATATTATGTAGATTTTTATACTCAAAAAATGCAACTTGCAATCCCGCCTTGTAATTTAATAACCCGGTATCTAAAAATTGTAACCGAGGAGATTTTCTCATACTTGGTTGAATTGGCAGTTTAACATTTGTTGTCGGGTATAGTAATTTTATCAGCATCGCCCTTTCTAATGTTCTTAAAACTTCTCCCATTTCCCGAGAGCGATAATCTGAGTTTCCAAAGCCCTGAAATTTTATTCTTTTACCTGCTTCTAAAGGAGAAGACTCAATCCCATGACGAAGTAATTTAATACTGGATTTTGATTTAGCATATTTTACCACATCATTTAAATATGTTGTAATAAGACTTTCATAAATTCTTTGTAGATTTTGTATGTCGGGATTTTCACTGTACGTTTGAATAATTTCAGGCATTCCTCCAATTTGAGTAAATTTATGAAAAATATCTAAAAGTGTTTTATGGGCTATTTTAGAAACAGGAATTTGTTGATAATAATTTAATGCCTGATCTTTCCCAATTGCATTTAAAAATTCTGCAAAATTTACGGGATATAAATAGCGGTACTCAACCCGCCCAACTGGAAATGAAATTTGTTTATGTTCCATCATTATTTCCAATAATGAGCCGGCTGCAATGATATGTATATCAGGCCGTTGTTCATAAAAATATCTTAAAATTACTGTTGCCTCAGCGGAGTTTTGGATTTCATCTATAAAGATTAAGCATTGGCCTTCATTTAGATTAATATTCTTTTTTAATGCTATCATTTGAATTAGATCATCAATTGATAAATTTTGATGAAATATATTTAAATCTTCCTTTTTTTGAAGATCAAGGTAGGCATAATTATCATAATTTCGGGCAAAAATATTTACAGCTACAGTTTTTCCAACTTGCCTTGCTCCTCGCAGAATCAATGGTTTACGATTATTGCTATTTTTCCAAATATTTAATTCTTTAAGGATGTTTCTGTCAAACAAATTGTACTCCCTTTATAAAATTGTCATAAAGTCTATATTATATTTGGAAATAATTGTAACAAAGTCAACCCTATAATTAGGAATAATTGTAACAAAGTCTATGCAATTTTCAAAAAAAATTGTATTGTAGTCAAGGCAATCAGTTACTCTCATCATATTACTTTTTACGGTCTACCTCCCATTGTCAAAGCCATGACTGATTTGGCGGTATGCAGCCTGTTTTCCGCTTCGTCGTAAATGATAGAAGCATCACTGTCGATTACTGCCGGTGTCACTTCGTTACCGCGGTCAGCCGGTAGTGCATGCATATATTTTACATGGGGCTTTGCCAGCTTCATGCGGCGTTCATCACATATCCAGTCTTTGTGTTTTTCGAGATTGGCTTTCATTTCCTTGCGAACTTCCTCTTCATTGTTATTATATTCATCAAAAGAATAATTACCGAAACCACCCCAGTTTTTTGGGATGACGATATCGGCGTCTGCGAAGCCTTCATCCATATCATCGACAAAATTGAGTTTGCCACCATTTTCGTCGGCATTCTGACTGGCGGTTTTTACTAAATCGTCATAAAGTGGAAATTCTTTCGGCGCGGCAACAGTCACATCCATGCCGTAGCGCGGGAACATCAGAATTTGCGATAAGGGCACTGACAACGGTTTGGCATGGGAAGTGGCGTAAGCCCAGGAAATGGTGATTTTCAAGTCCTGCAGGTTTTTTCCAAAATATTCCTGGATCGTCATCAAATCAGCAATTACCTGCATGGGATGATAAAGATCGTCTTGCAGGGACATCACGGGTATAGATGAATGTTCTGCCAGTTCATTCAGATATTTATTTCCGATTCCGTAAAAGCAATTCCGGCAGGCAATGCCGTGGCCCATTCTGGATAGTACCATGGAGGTGTCTTTGGCTGACTCCCCGTGGGACAATTGCATTTTGTCCGGTGTCAGGTCATGGGCGTGACCGCCCAGTTGGGTGATACCGGCTTCCATGGAATTCCGGGTTCGTGTGGATTGCTCGAAGAACATCATGAATAATGTCTTGTCCTGCAGTAATCTATGTGGATCGCCCAGTGCAAAGCGTCTTTTAAGGTCCTGTGCCACATCGAGCACCATATCGATTTCCTGTTTTGTCCAGTCCTGAAAGGTGATCAGGTCTTTTCCTCTGAGTAGTGTCTTGGTCATAATAACTCCTAATTTTAAGCCACAGATAAACACAGATAACACAGATTATTATTTAGGGTTATTTGTGGCTGCATTTATTTCTTTCTTTCATTATCAAAAATATATCTTTTTACTAAGGGCTTGGGGCCAAAATTAAGTAACAAACCAACTTCATATTTGGTTGCTCTTAAATAATTTAACACTTGTGCTGTATGCTCTGGTAATAATGCTTGACAGGCTTTAAATTCTACTAAAATAAGATCATTTACAATTAAGTCAGCACGAAATTTTCCAACTTCATGGTTTCTGAAATACACATTGATTGGAACTTGTAATTCGCCATTCAAATTGTATTCATTAAGAAGTATTGCAAATGATTTTTCATATACTGACTCTAAAAATCCATATCCCATGTCATTATAAATTTCATAAAATATTTTGATAATTTTGTCAGTTAAATCTTTATGTAAATATTTTTCTCTTTTCATAATATTCCTGTGTTTATCTGTGTAAATCTGTGGCTAAGTAATACTTTTTTCCAGTATAAACGGCAGCGAAGCATAAAACGCGGCGCATTTTTCCAGGTGGTCCACCGGTACTTTTTCATTGGGAGCATGGGCGTAGATTTCATTGCCCGGACCAAAACCGATGCATGGGATTTTGTGCCGTCCACAAATCGCTACACCATTGGTTGAAAAAGTCCATTTATCGATTCTGGGGTCTTCATCAAATAAGGATTTATAGGTCTCACTTCCAGCCTGCACAAAAGGATGGTCCTCTTCCAGTTTCCAGGTGGGATAATATTTTTCCTGGGTAAAAACCGTACCTTTGTAGCTAGGACGGTCATATTCGGGCACAATAACTTTACTGTCATCACCGATGATATTTTTAATTTCTTCAACAGCGCTTGCTTTGGTCTCACCCCAGGTCAGGCGGCGGTCAATATGCATGAATCCCACATCTGGAACAGCGCAAAGAGATGGCGATTTTGTTTGAAATACGGTTGGTGCGATGGATCCTTTACCCAGAAATTCATCATCTTTTAGATTTTGGTGTAATTTTTCAATTGCCAGAGCGGTTCTGGCGCCGGAGTAAATCACGTTCTTTCCCCGCTCCGGAGCAGACCCATGACAGGAAACGCCTGAGATATGCACTTCCATCTCCATGCGGCCGCGATGGCCACGATAGAGTCCCAGATTTGTTGGTTCAGTAATGACAGCCAGATCAGGCCTTATATTTTCCTTTTCAATGAGATAAAGCCAGCAAAGCCCGTCGCAATCTTCCTCCATCACAGTGAAGGTAAAATAAATTGTGTATTCGCCATCATATTCCATCTCCGTAAGAATTCGGGCAGCAGCCACCATTGAAGCAGCGCCGCCTTCCTGATCAACGGTTCCACGTCCGTGAACATAGCCATCTTTGATCAGTCCTGAAAAAGGTGGCGTTTCCCATTGAGACTCATCACCGGTATCAACCGTGTCGATGTGGGCGTCGATCGCCAGCACTTTTGGGCCGTTACCGACTTTGGCGATGAGATTGCCGAGGCCATCTATCCAGACTTCTTTCACGCCGGCATCTTCCAACTGCTCTTTGATTTTCAGGATAACTTGTTCCTCTTCAGCGCTGAGTGATGGAATTTTTACCATTTCAGAGAGACATATGGCTGTGTAGTCCCGGTATAGTTTTGCTTTGGTTTTGATGGCTTGTATGTGGTTCATCTTTATTTTCCTTTGTTAAAATATTTTGCAGTAGTAATAGTGTTACAACCCCCTTGTTCCCCCTTAACAAAGGGGGACACGCACATGAAATCTGTTATTTTGCTCAGGATGAAATGTCCGAAGTTGTTACCAGGCCCAAACCAGTCCTCCCTAAAAAGGCAACTTTGTCCGGCATACGACGGAGAGGAGCAAGAGGGTGTAAATTTAAAGGACGAAGTCAAACTCGTACAATATAAAGACTGCGCCTCAATATCACCTTCACAACCCCCTTGTTCCCCCTTTTCTAAGGGGGACACGTATAGGCAATCTGTTGTT
>CAYYMT010000193.1:0-1526 GCA_964472715.1 uncultured bacterium
ACCCAATGTTTTGTCAATACTCCGGCAAAAGCCAGGTTTTTTCAGGAAACAGGGTTTCAGCGGATCATTCTGCCGCGTGAACTTTCAGCCGCGCAAATCGCAGAGATCAGGCAAGCAGCCCCTGACATAGAATTAGAATATTTTGTACACGGCGCTCTTTGTGTTTCTTATAGCGGCCAGTGCTACATGAGCTATGCCCTGGGCGGACGCAGCGGCAATCGTGGTGTTTGCGCCCAGCCCTGCCGGAAACGCTATTCAGTTTATGATGAAAATGATAATTTAATTGCCAAAGATAAGCACTTATTGTCACTGAAAGACCTCAATCAATCGGAAAACCTGGAAACCCTTATCGACCTTGGCATCAATTCTTTTAAAATTGAAGGCCGTCTCAAGGACAGTAATTACATCAAAAATATTGTGACCCATTACCGTCAGAAAATCGACAAAATCATCCATGACAGACCTGTCAAACCAGCCAGTTCAGGCACCTTTTCTGCTGATTTTCAAACTGACCCCAACAAGACCTTTAATCGTGGATATACTGACTATTTTTTTAAAGGCGCTCAACAGGATATCGCTTCAATTGATACCCCCAAAATGCGCGGAGAATATATTGGTAAAATAATTGATATGGCAGACCATTATTTCACTTTGGATAAAAAAATATCTCTATCCAATGGCGACGGCATTACTTTTTTTGTAAATGGCAAATTGAACGGGACCAATATAAATAATGTGCAAGGCAATAAAATCTATCCAGCCGATTCTGGGTGCCTTAAACTCGGCATGGCTATTTATCGAAATTACGACCACCAATATTTAACAGGATTAAAAACCGCTCATGTAGAGCGAAACATTGATATCTATTATAAAATTGAGCAATCGAATGAGGGAATAAAAATTATTGTAAATGATGAGGACAACAACACCGTGGAGACTGTTGTTGCGGATTATGAACTTGCCAGAAGCCAGTCTGCTGCCGAAAGAAATCTAATTGACAGCTTATCAAAAACCGGAAATACAATTTTTACATCTAAAAAAATTGATTGTAATTTAGATGAGTATCCACATTTCAAGAAATCCCGTATCAACAAATTACGTCGCCAATTACTTAATCAATTGCTTGACAATCGAATTGCAAATATATCCAGGCAGCATGTCCAAATAAAATCTAATTCTTTTCCGTATCCGGCGCAAACACTGGATTACCGTAGTAATGTTGTTAATCAAAAAGCACGTGACTTCTACCATAGACATGGTGTCAACAATATAGAGACCGGAGCAGAAAAACAACAACATAATGCATATCCTATATTAATGACTACAAAATATTGTATAAAAATGAAGATTGGGTTTTGCCCTAAAGAAACCCCAAAATCCTCATTGGGCAATTGGAAATTAGTCGATAATGAGGGCAATATTTTCACGCTTGTTTTCCACTGTGATAAGTGTGAAATGAATGTCATAAGTTGTTCGATACAATAAAATTCGCCGAGGTTGGAGATTTGTAGAGCGAATATCCGATT
>CAYYMT010000193.1:1626-5271 GCA_964472715.1 uncultured bacterium
GGATTACTTTCGGAGTAGGTACCGGTAGTTTATTGCACTACCTAGCAGGTATTAGTTTTGATTTTCCCCTATCGGGTTAAAATCAAAAACGAATATGTCCGTCAAAGCCGGATCTTTGAGAAATTCATTCACCAATTCAGAGTAGCACCAGGTTTTAACCTGGTGAGAAAATGACCCACCCATCGCACAATAGTCCGCTTCAGCGGACTTCCCAAGCGCTTTCCCACTGCTCAAAACCTTGGCGTTCTCAGCAGAAGGTTGTAGTTTTATCCCACACACAGACAATAAACACTCTGGATGTTCGACCTAAAATCCCTACTTCAGATCATAAGAAAAAGATAATATGTAGGGATATTCCGGAATCTCGTCCAGTAATAACATCGCCACATCCAATCTTAATCCATTCGCATGAAAACCAATGCCAAAAGAAGCATTGTTATATTCCTTTTGGATGGAGTAACCGCCGCGAAGAAACAATTTCTCATAAAGGGATAATTCACCCCCGACTTTAATATCGGTTTGATCGGCAGTTAACCGATGGTCAAAATAGATCCCCAGTGCGCCGTTTAAAGAATGATTATCCGCCAGTAAGTTGGGTCGGACTATACCGACTTCCAGCGCTGCCGGCAATGTTGTTGATTCATCTTTCAATTCCGTCATTTTGCCGATATTTTTCATAGCAAAGGTCAGGTGTAAATTGGAGGGCATTTTCCACATGGCGGCCGCATCCAGGGCAAAACCCGAGGCGCTCTCAGTATAGAGTGATTGATAGAGATATTTACCATTAATTCCCAAAAATAATTTAGGAATAATTTCACTGGTGAATCCCAGTGCTCCCACCAGAAACTGTGCGTTGATCTCACCTTCCGGTTCATCGGTAGGCGCGCTGCGGACCTCAATATCCGGCGCATTAACAAAGTTCAATCCCGCGCCAAAAGTTCCGAATTTTGTGTTCTTTCCCAGTGTCAGCACACTTTGATTAACATCGGCAAACCAGAAATTGTTCGTGAAATTGATATTCGTCTGTTCATTATAAATGCCAACCGGGTTTTCAAACAGTACCATGCCATTGGTGGGTTCCGATGAAAAAACGCCCATTGCCGCAGCAGTTTGTGCTGAGGTGGGCATATCCAGAAAAGACATTCCCGTATTCCCGGCAAATAAATTCCCGGTGATTATGGATCCGATCAGTAAAAAATACTTAAATTTATTCATTTTACTCCCTAAAGTTGAAAATTCCAGGTAAACATATGATTATGGCCTTCGCCGTATTTTTCCTGGACAAAGGCATAATCCAGTTCGGTTTTTGTATTCCACAAAAAATCATATTTCAGGCCACAGCCAAAGGTCAGGCTATTGCGGTCATAACCGATTCGCAAAGCGCCCAAATTTTTGTAATTATAAGCCAGGCCACCATGAAAATAAGTGTTGTCCTCGATAATCTCCATATCCGATACCAAAAGAAAATTTTTGTATTGATACATAAATCCGGTACGATAGACCGTGGGAAATTTTTCTATATAATTGCTGCCTTCTTCCTCAAAGAGTGATGTGGTTTTCCAGGTATAGGAAGCGGTCACATCTTTGACCTGGGCCCCGAAGGCGAGATTTTTCAACGGAGACCAATAAACACCGCCGTCAAATCCCACTCCTGTACCGGAAATATCCAGCAGTGAATGGCGCAGCGTCTTTAACGTAAAGCCAAAAGCAAAGTTTTCGCCCATGCGATTACCAAAGGTTAACATCAGGGCATCTTCACCGGTGGAATAGGTTTCATCGGGAATACCCGAAAAAGTCCGCCCCTGAATATCATCAACTCCAGCATGTATCCATTGCAAAGACACTGAGGCTGTCGGAGGCAGGTGATAGTTTACCCCCAGGTAATTGAACTTTCGGTCCAGGCTCATAAAAGCATAACCCGTGGCAACGGATATCTTTTCATTGTAGGCGATCAGGGCCGGATTGTAGTAAGCGCCGGAACTACTACCGGTCAGGGCGACACCGGCATTTCCCAGCGCCATATTTTCCGCCCCCAGGCCCATCCGCAGGAAAGCGCCGGCATATCCCGAGGCATACTCAGTATCATTAGCCTGTAATCCTGTCATTAACCATAAAACCAAAACTAGTATATTGATTATTTTTTTCATAGCGTAACTCATTTAATTATCATCAATTTTGTCCAGCCGCTGCTGGTTTTTCCATTGACCTTTTTCGTTAGTTTGCAAAAATAGGTGCCGTTGGCAGCGTAAAAACCATTATCCGTTCGTCCGTTCCAAATCAGGACATTGTCGCCGGTGGATGTTTCGTAAACACTGGCCTTGTATATTCGTTCCATGGCAAAGGTGAATATTTCCAGTACCACTTCGCCGGGATTTTCCAGATCATATTGAAAACGGACATGGCCTTCGCCATTCAACTGGTTTTGGTGGGTTGGCGAAAAAGGATTCGGATAAGCATAGACCATTGGCTGTCCTTTGGTTTGCGTGCTGAGGGTCGCCCGGTAGATTTCCCAATCCAATGTTTCCAGGTTTCCTTTGGCAATGCCGTCAGAAGTACCGATCCACAATTGCTTCTCACCGGTGCGGTCGTCAACTTTTGCTTCATAGGCCGTATCATCCAATATACGGTCGCCATTGGTCGCTTGTGCCGCCCGGTACAATGACCAGTTTTTACCATCAATGGATTTGAACACGCCTTTTTGCGTTGCAACAAAAACCAAAGAATCGTAGCTGCTGATACTGTAAGCCCGTTCATTTTCCAGCACTGTCGTCCAGTTCAGGCCGCCATCAGTGGTTTTGCTGACAGCCTGGTATTCACCGGGATTGTCAGCCGGCAAGGTCACCGCCCAGACAGTTTCCTTTCCTTTATAAACCTGCCGGTGCAGTCCAACCACAAAATTTCCTGACACCGATGAATTTTGAGCGTTGAATTTTTCCCATTGGATATAATCATCTTTCACAACACCGCGATTAATGCCATTGGCTGTTCCGACCCAGACGGTATCGGAATAAGCGATCACAGAAAAAGCCTTGTGATTGTGATTTCCGCCGGCCGCCGGGTCGCGGGGATCGATTTTATAGTCAATTTTTTCATCACCCAGGGAAGATTTATAATCCGCCGGAAGAGGAACCCGCTGCCAGGTTTTGCCAAGATCAGCAGTTCGCCGCAACCCGCCGGCCCAACTGACGATGTATGTATGATCTTCGGTGGTGGCAATGTCCCAGGTGGTATTGCTGACAATAGTTGTTACCGGTTCATACCGGATCGTGTCCCCGCCCCAGATATCCCAGGTATCAGTGGTGTCATTCACCGGCTGGGGCACATACTCCCAGGTCAGTCCGTAATCCAAAGAATAAGCCAGGCCGCCGCCAATGGTCTCGGAATTACCGGAAATTGTTGAATCATATACACCGGACACCCAGATCAATGAATCCATAGTGGAAATCGCGGTTATGGAGCCATAGGGTAATTTTTTATCGCCGGGATAATAACTGATAAAAGTCTCACCAAAATCTTCAGTCCGGGACAATCCGCCGCCGGTTCCCAGCCAGACTACAGATTCGCCCTGAAATGCAATGGAGGTCACGCCATTACTGGACAGGCCTTCATACATTTTCGCAGTATCAGCAGTGGTTTTTGAGAGGT
>CAYYMT010000194.1:0-5266 GCA_964472715.1 uncultured bacterium
CCGCCATCATTATTGTTGTACCGCTAATTGTACCGATTTCCCAGGTGTATGGCATTAATCCCCTTCACCTCGGTATTATTTTCCTCACCAACCTTGAGATTGGTTATATGACGCCGCCGGTAGGTATGAATTTATTTATTGCCAGTTTTCGGTTCAAAAAGTCTATCCTGAATCTGTATAAAGTCAGTTTACCATTTCTGCTAATTTTATTGATCGGGCTACTACTGATTACTTATATTCCGCAATTGTCTTTGTTTTTGGTGGATTGGGTGTTTTAGATTTTTTTGGAGTGCATTGACCATGTCAATGCATGAATCGACATGGTCGATTCACCCCGTATTTAAATAATTAAAAATCATCCTTCACATGGACCCGGTTAAAGGGATATTTTTTAATGATTTTCGCTATTTCATCTTTTTCATCAGCATACCGATAATAATAACTACCAAACTTCCATTTTATCGGATCATCCACATAACCATGCTTAACAGGATTATACCAGATATAATGAAGCCGCGCATAATAGGATTTTTCATAGGTAATACATGTGTCCCAATAGTTGTGGAATATTTTCTTATGGAGTGCATTTTGGAGTGCACCAACCGTGTTGGTGCATGCATTGACACGGTCAATGCACTCCAAAGGAACATTCTTTTTGATCCAAAGTGCAGTAAACCGGTGGACATCACGGATAATATCAACTAAGGTTACAGCCTCTTCTGGTGCATTTGCCATGAGATGATAATGATTGTCCAATATTACCCAATCTTCAATTTTCCAACTATTGTCGGTAAATCCCTTGAACAGAGAATTTAGCAATCTTTCTTTTGCGGCATCACTTTTCAGATAGTGTATTTTTTGATAAGTAGCCCCGGTAATGAAATACTTACTGTGACTGTGAAAAAGATGCGGTGGATTGTGTTGATATATTTTTTATGATTCCTGCATAATATACTTGATATGCCTATGGAGTGCATTGACCGCGTCAATGCAAGAATCGACACCGTGTCTTCATTTCATTTCGCCAGGCAGGCGGTCGATTCACTCCAAAACTCTCCACAACTCATTTCCCAAAAATTATTTAAAAATGAAAATCACTTAATCCGTATATGGACCCATCAGGATTTTTCTCCGGCTGCCAGGTACGGACATAAATCTTGGGTTGGGTGGTGTCACTGAGGTCAAACATCAGGAAAAGGTAACCTTCATCGGCATAAGTGGTGGAGTAATAATTCTGCTTGATCTGGATGCCGTAGATTTTTTTGTCGCCGGATACTTTCTTCACCTGGTTTTCTTCGAAGTGAATATTGACATACTCATTGGCGCGAAAGATGTGTGACAGGCGTTCCACATACTCCTGCTTGGTCATGCGTAAATACTTCACTCTGTCTCCACCCAGCACATTATACATTTCACCGATATTTTCTTTCTGCTGAACCACAGAGCCCACAATGATCAGGGCGTTATCGGAAAATATTGATTCGATGTAATCCAACCGCTCCAGGCAATAGGCGGTCTTATAATTTTCCATGAAGTTGATGAGATGATACTTTTCTTCCAGGCTGCCAAACTTTTCCGGCTTATTGATGATATCCTGAATCGCCAGATTGCCTAATCCAAAATTGATCGCACTGATTTTATTTTCTTTGTTCAGTACAAAATTCACATCTTCAATGAAATACCGGTCATTATTGGGAAAATCAAACTTCATTTTAAGAGACCGGATGACTGTATTGTCATCTAATTGGATTAATTCAAGATCCAGGGGCTGATCAACTAACCGGGCTTTACCGTAACTGATGAGGCGATCAAACATGTTATACCCTTCATCAGTAAAACAGTGTTGAACAGAAAAGTAATCTTCTTGCTCGATACCTTTGATAACTTTACAGATCACTTCTTCTACACTGCCGGTGGATTCGGTTGTATTGTTAAGGGCCGTGACTGAGACTTCTTCCGGGTCGGTTTCTTCCTGTTCTTTGATTTCTTCTTTTTTCAGGTTGATGGATCTGTCGGCTTTGGTGAAAAAGGGAATATCATTCATGCTATCCAGCACCTGCCAGAGTTCCGTGTCGATCTTGCTCTTGTTTTCATAGAGATACTCGATTTTCAGGCGAAGTTTCTTAATGTCACCGGTTCCGTAAAATTCCGCGATGCCCAGGCCGTCCTTGACACCATTCAGTTTGGTCCAGGAGTCGCCGGTCCAATAGAGGAAGTCTAAATTCTGCACCGGCTGATTTTGAAACCGGAAGTTCAATTGTACTGATTGCCTGTTTATTCTTGTGTCCTCAAGGATTTTCTTTGGCGTTACATCCAGAAATGTGAATATCCGATTAATTCTGTCCGGTATGGCTGTCAGTAATATACGATCACCTTCTTCCGGGAATGGCATGCTGATGGAGTTGTGGTCCGGGTGGCTTCTGAGTAATACCAATGCCCAGTAGTAATATTTAAGGGCGTCGCCGATGCGGAGTTCTTGTTCCGCGGAAATAGCCGATTTGGTGTAGTCGATGATCTTTCGTTGCCGGTCTTTGAATATATCATCCAGGTTTTCTTTTCTGATGTAGCGTAATACGGTGGTCTTGCCGCGTTTTTCTTCCACTTTGCGTTCAGCGCGGTTCAGGGTGGTATTGGAGTAAGTGGTGAGCATGGATTTGGTGTATTCTGACAGGTTGCCGTCATCTTCTGTGAGGATGTCTGTGAATTGGCTCTCCACCTGTACAGATATCTGGCTGATGAGGTCATTGATAGCAAGTTTGTCCGCTTTGCGGAGTGTGCGGCTGGCGCCTTCACCCCAAATGTAGTTATTGGATTTTTTGATATCGTCGATGTCCTGGGCGAAAATCAAAGAAGATAACAACACAATTGATAATAAATATCTCATAGGTGATACTTTCTATTATTTAATTCTTTCATTTAAAATACTTATAATAAAACTTTTAACAACTTCCATTTCATCACTTTTACTCATTGCGATGAACAGGGTCAAAGCAGCCAATGCTTCATTACTTATTATGGGTTCATTCTTTTTGTCAAGCAAGAGGTCATTCCGTTCCAGAAAATATAAAAAGCATGCTGCGGCAATTCGCTTGTTACCATCTACAAAGGAGTGATTTTTAACCACAAGATATAAAAGAGTTGCTACTTTTTCCTGAATTGTAGGATAGAGTTCTTTACCGTCAAAGGTCTGTTTCACCTGGTTAATAGAACTATGGAAACTATCATCCTTGGGTTTTGCAAATAAACCGGACTCAAAATGAGAATACATCCGTTTAATGAATTTCATGTAGTCGTCATAATCCGGATAAATAGCATCTATTTCCGTTGTTCCCTTGTTCTGTAATTTTTGATGGTCATAATCATCCAGTAATTGCAATCCTTTTGAAAATATCTTTAACGCATTTAAGTCTTTTGTCCTGATCTCTTCCTCTAAGGCACGGTTTAAAATCTGGATCCCTGATTTCAGATATAATACTTCCTGTTGTTTCTGTTCGAGTCTCTGTTGATTGATTGAATATCCCTGGATAAGGTGGTCTTTTAGCCGTTGGGTGGCCCATTGGCGAAATTGTGTACCCCGTTGGGATTTTACACGGTATCCGACTGATATTATCACATCCAGGTTATAATGCTCTATATTCCTTTCAACTTTGCGACTACCTTCAGTTTGAACTATCGCAAATTTTGCGACAGTTGCTTTCTTGTCCAATTCTCCTTCGTTGAATACATTGTTTATATGTTTACCGATAGTCTTTATATCCCTATCGAAAAGGAAAGACAATTGCTGCCGGTTGAGCCAGACAGTTTCTGCTTCAAATTTAACTGCTACTTGCGTTTGGTTATCTGCACTTTTATATATTTCAATTTGGCTTTTATTCATATTGATTTTTCTAACTATTCGATTGATACCTGGCTGATAAGGTCGTCAATATCCTGGGCGAAAATTACTGTCATAAATATTAATATAAATACAATATGTTTCATAATTCACATTTCCCTATAGTTCACTAGAATTAATTATATTTTGCAATTGTGCCGACAGTGTCCGCACTATTTGTGGGTAGCGATTGTAAAAAAGTTTATAATCATATAATTGACGTGGATTTTCCAGTTCAAGTTTGGCATATTTGGAAAGAATGACCTGCACTACAACTCCTCACCAAAAACTTCCTTGAATGTATGGGTTTTCAACCTGCCTGCCTCATAGGCCTTTAATCTTCTCTCGGCCTCTTCTGCCCATATTTCATCTAACTCCTGATCGGGATTATCAATACTATTTATAAGTGATTCAATAATCAACACCCGTTCCTGAGGCTTTAAGGTTAATGCTGTTTCTATGATTGTTTTGGTATTGTCCATTATTTAACTCCTGTTGGTTTTATCAAATTTATTTGACAGGAATGATAATAACAAGTTTTCATTTAAAAGATGGGATTTTATGGAGTGCATCTTTGGAGTGCGCCAACCGTGTTGGTGCTTGCATTGACACCACTTCTTCGCTCCGGGCGGTCAATTTACTCCATATAGGACACTAGATGAAACAGTGATTTATTTTGTAGAGCGATTTTCCATAATCGCTTTTGATTTTGAACGATAGGGAAAAATCAACCTTTCCCTAATATATACCAATCCATAAATGGTTTGCAAATTCGCAGATAAAGATTTACCACAAAATATGCAAAATAAACAAAACATGTCCTATTTAATCTGTGTTTATCTGTGTAAATCTGGGGCAATTTTATTGCAAACCACTTGCTGAATAGTATAAATAATTCAAATTTTCCTATCGGGTAAATTTGAAAAGCGAATCGGATATTCGCTCTACATCAGTTTGGAATAATTTGGGAACCAATAGAATAATTTTTAATTTTATAGTATTCAAAGAAGGAGAGAATGAATTGAGGATTTATAAATTTACTGCCAAAGTCTCTGATACCGGGATAATCACTATTCCAAAATATGCCCGGCTTCGGGATAAAGAAGTTGACGTCATCATCCATCCTAAAGAGAATTCCAATGGTCAAAAGATAAAAGCAAGGGATTTTGTTAATAAATGGGCCGGTTTTTTATCAAATGATAAGACTGATGAATCAAAAGCGGCCTACTTGTCTGAGAAATATCAATAAAGCAAAAAATCTCAAATTCCAGTCTATACAGCGGAAGAATTCATCGCATTCCTGTAAAAATTAATGTGCATTAACGATATGGTATTTTTGTCGTTTTTATAAATTTGGCAACCCCGCCACTAAGATAGACATAATTCCACCAC
>CAYYMT010000195.1:0-5252 GCA_964472715.1 uncultured bacterium
AAAAAATTCTGGAAGCCAAGTTCAAATTGGGCTTGTTTGAAAACAGGATCGTTGATCTGGATAAGCATGACAAAGTTGTCCTCTGTGAAGACCATCAGCAAACAGCGCTGGAAGCAGCCAGAAAAGGCATTATTCTGCTGAAAAATGATAATCTCTTACCCATTGATAAATCAAGCAAAATCTTCATTACCGGGCCAAATGCCAACAATCAGCGAATTCTCGGCGACTGGGCCGTACTGCAGCCGGAAGAAAATATTATCACTATTTATGAAGGTATCAAAGCAAAAGCCGGTGATCAGCCTTCCTATCTCGATAGTGGGGAAGATTTTCTGACCATTTCTGACAAAGCCATCAAAAAAGCCGGAAAAATGGCCAAAAAAGCAGACGTTGCCGTGGTTGTCGTGGGTGAAAACTCACTGCGCAATAACTGGCATACCAAAACCTGTGGCGAAAACACCGCCCGCACCAATCTGAAATTAGTCGGCAAGCAACCGGAGCTGGTCAAATCCATACAAAAATCAGGAACCCCGACCATCGTTGTGCTGGTCAATGGCCGGCAACTGGCCACCACCTGGATCAATGAGCATTGCGATGCTGTGATTGAAAGCTGGGAGCCGGGCATGAAAGGGGGCCAGGCATTGGCTGAGATTCTCTACGGTGAGGTCAATCCGTCGGGAAAACTGACTGTAACCGTTCCCCATAATGTCGGACAATTACAAATGATCTACAATCATAAACCCACCCAGTATTACCGCCATTATTATGGTGATACCATTGAACCGCTCTACCCCTTTGGATTTGGTCTGAGTTATACCACTTTTGCATATTCGAACCTGAAAATTAATAAATCTGAAATTGATAAAGACGAACCGGTGGAAGTATCGGTCACCATCAAAAACACCGGAAAAGTCATCGGCGATGAAATTGTCCAACTCTACATTCGTGATGAATACAGTTCGGTCACCCGTCCGGTGAAGGAACTGAAGGATTTTCAGCGAATTTCCCTGAAGCCCGGTGAATCACAAACTGTTACTTTTACCATCACACCGAAAAAGCTGGCCTTCTATAACATTGATATGAAAAAAATCGTGGAACCGGGGAAGTTCAAAATCATGGTGGGCGGATCGTCAAGAGATGAGGATTTGCAAGAAGTACTATTAATAGTGAAATAGAATTTAAGAGGGGAAACATGGAGAGACGAGAGTTTATCAAAAAAAATACATTGGCCATTGGTGCCGGACTGTTGGCAACTCATCACTTGTTTTCGCAAAAGCAACAGGACCGCCCGAATATTCTTTGGCTGGTAAGTGAAGACAACAGCGCCTCCTACATCGGTTGCTACGGGAATAAGCAAGCCACCACACCAAATATTGATAATCTGGCCAAAGAGGGCATTCGCTATGAAAAAGCCTTTGCCAATGCGCCGGTCTGCGCGCCCATGCGCAACACACTGATCACCGGTATGTTCGCCAGTACTCTTGGCACTCACAATATGCGCAGCTATTACGATATTCCGAAAAAATTCAAATTTTATCCCCAATATTTACGGGAAGCCGGTTACTACTGCACCAACAATTCCAAGGAGGATTACAATACCTCAAAACCCGGCAAAGTCTGGGACGAATCCAGCAACACCGCCCATTACAAAAACCGCCAGCCGGGACAGCCCTTTTTCGCTATTTTCAATACCAATACCAGTCACGAACATAAAATCCATTTCAATACAAAAATTCCAAGAGAAGAACTCAAGCATGATCCTGACAAAATAGAGTTGGCGCCCTATCATCCGGATTTACCGAAAATTCGTCATACCTATGCCACCTATTATGATTATGTCAGTCGCATGGACCGGGAAATTGGCAATCATCTCAAAGAACTGGAAGAGCGCGGTTTAGCTGACGATACGATCGTTTTTTACTATTCCGACCATGGCGGTGTACTGCCGAGGAGTAAACGCTTTTTGTTCGAATCCGGGACACATATTCCATTGATTGTCCGGTTTCCAAAAAAATATAAACACCTGGCCTCGGGAAATGCCGGCAGCACTGAAGACAGGTTGGTCAGCATTTCCGATCTGCCACCGTCACTGTTGAGTCTGCTGAATATTGATATTCCCGAGCGGTACCAGGGACTGGCATTTCTGGGAAAAAAGACCACGAAAGCACCGGAATATGTTCATTTTTTCCGTAATCGCATGGATGAGGTTTATGACATGATGCGGTCAGTACGGGACAAAAAATATCGCTACATTCGCAATTATTATCCCCATCGGAAATATGGACAGCATCTCTGGTATTTATGGCGGTCAGAAGCCACCCGCGCCTGGGAAACCGCTTACAAAAAAGGTGGTTGCAACGACATTCAGAGCCGCTTCTGGGAATATAAAGCATCGGAAGAACTGTACGATTGCGAAAAAGACCCGCACAACATTCATAACCTGGCAGCAGACCCGAAGTACAAAAAATTATTACAACGATTACGTAAAGAAAATATACGATTTGTGAAGGAAACCCGGGACGCCGGTTTTATTCCTGAAGGCATGATGGTGAAAATGGCGGAAGGCACAACCATTTACGAAATGAAGGAAGACAAAAATTTCCCCATAGAAAAAATTATTGAAACCGCTGAAATGGCCACCATGAAAGAAGAATCCAAATTACCAGAGTTGATCAAACAACTGGATTCCGATATTCCGGCAGTCCGATATTGGGCAGCAACCGCTTGCGCCATTTTACCGGAAAAAGCCAAATCAGCCATGCCCCGATTGAAAGAATTAATGCAGGACGAATATGGTGATGTCCGTGTGGCTGCCTGCGAGGCCCTTTGCAAAATGGGCTACAAAAAACCGGCGCTGTTGCAATTAGTCAAAGAGTTTGACAGCGATTATGGTGTGCGGTTGCGGGCGATTAATACACTGGACGCCCTGGAAGATGACGCCAAACTGGTATTGAAAGAGATCATGTCGCTTGTACCCTGGAAGAAAACCGACGATGATTTTCACAAAAAATATGCAGACCTGATAAAAAAATTAAAACCCGGATGGGGAGATTATAACATCTGGTAGAAGGAGATGATTTCATGAGATATCTTATTATTTTTATGCTTCTGTTTTGTGTGGTTTTTGCGAAGGATTACCAATATCCTTTCCAAAATCCCGATCTGAAAATGGAAGACCGCATTGATGACCTGGTGGGTCGCCTGACACTGGAAGAAAAAGTCGGGCAGATCGTCTATAATGCCGACGCGATTCCACGACTGGACATTCCGCAGTATAATTGGTGGAGCGAATGCTTACACGGTGTGGCCCGAAATGGCCGTGCTACGGTTTTTCCACAGGCTATCGGATTGGGCGCCACCTTTGATCCGGAATTGATCTATCGGGTCAGCACCGCTATTGGCAGGGAAGGACGGGCGAAATTCAATCTTACCTCAGCTAAAGGCTACCGGGATATTTACCAGGGACTGACCTTCTGGTCGCCCAATGTCAATATTTTCCGTGATCCAAGATGGGGACGCGGCCATGAGACCTATGGCGAAGACCCTTACCTGACATCGGAAATCGGCAAGGCGTTCGTCAAAGGATTGCAGGGCAATGATCCCAATTATCTGCAAGCAGCCGGTTGCGCCAAACATTATGCGGTCCATAGCGGACCCGAAGGATTGCGCCACGAATTCAATGCTGTGGTCTCCCAAAAAGACCTCTGGGAAACCTATATGCCGGCCTTTGAAGCCCTGGTGACAGAAGCCAAAGTGGAAGGTGTCATGGGCGCTTATAATCGTACCAATGATCATCCCTGTTGCGCTCACCCCTATTTGATGAGTGAAGTGTTATTTAAGGATTGGCAATTCGACGGCTATTTTACCTCTGATTGCTGGGCCATTCATGATTTTTACCGAGACCATAATGTGGTTGAAACCGTTGAAGAAGCGGCTGCCATGGCCGTGAAATTCGGCTGTCATCTCAATTGTGGTGATGCCTATCCAAGCCTGCTGGATGCTGTCAATATGGGATTGGTCTCTGAAGCGGACATCGACAAAAACCTGAAACAGCTCCTGAAAACACGGTTTCGCCTGGGACTTTTTGATCCTCAGGACAGAGTTCCCTTCAGCAAAATTCCCGCCGATGTGATCCGTTGCGATGAGCATGTGGCTCTCACCAGGGAAGCAGCCGTAAAATCCATTGTTCTGCTGAAAAATGAAAAGGACTTGTTGCCTTTCCCAAAAGACCCCAAAAAAGTTTATGTTACCGGCCCGCTGGCTACTCATGTTCAGGGCTTATTGGCCAATTATTACGGGTTGAGTGAAAATCTGGTGACCATCGTGGAAGGGGTGACCAACAAAGTTGATCCCGCCACAAAAGTGATGTATCGGCAGGGCGCTCTGCTGGACCGTCCCAATCTCAATCCCATGGATTGGTTTTCCGGTGAAGCGGAAGATGCCGACCTCACCATCGCCTGCCTGGGGATTTCCCAGTTGATCGAGGGTGAAGAAGGTGAAGCCATTGCCTCACCCTATCGTGGCGATCGCAAGGATATTCAACTGCCGCAAAACCAGGTGGAATTTCTGAAAACCATTCGTGAAAAAGCGGAAAATCTGGTGGTGGTCATGATCGGCGGCAGTCCCATTGCCTGTGAAGAAGTTTATGACATGGCCGACGCTATGCTTTTTGCCTGGTATCCGGGCGAACAGGGCGGAAATGCCGTAGCCGATGTGATTTTTGGTGATGCGGTGCCCTCGGGTCGATTGCCCATAACCTTTCCAAAATCCATTGATGATATTCCCCCTTACGAAGACTATTCCATGACCGGGAGGACCTACAAATATATGGAAACGGAACCGCTCTTTCCCTTTGGTTTTGGCCTGAGTTATACAGACTTTGAATATTCCGGTTTAACCCTTAAGGATAAAAAAGTAAAATCCGGTGAGCCGGTAATGGCGGAATTGACGCTGAAAAATACCGGGAAATATGATACTGAGGAAGTAGTACAACTTTATATCAGTGATCTGAATGCGTCGGTTCAGGTACCAAATTTTGATATGAAGCAGATATCAAGAGTTCATTTGAAATCCGGCGAAAGTAAGCAATTAACAATTGAGATTACACCGGAAATGATGAAAATCGTCAATAATGACGGCGAAAAAGTGTTGGAACCGGGAAGATTCAAAATTCATATCGGTGGCAGCAGCCCCATGGACATCAGTCGAAAATTGGGCGCCGCTGAAATGGCAACCGCAATTTTTGAGGTAAAATA
>CAYYMT010000196.1:0-1194 GCA_964472715.1 uncultured bacterium
TCTTCCGAGCAATTAAACCCCTTGACTGCCACTGAAAGTCATGAAACCTGTGATATCGCGGATTTTACCTGGAGTGTGGGATATTTGTTAATGGCAACCGGTGACGGCGATTACGCTGATAAAATTGAACGGGCGATATTCAATGCAGCCCCCGGATCGGTGAAGCCGGATTTCAAAGCGTTGCAATATTTTTCATCACCCAATCAAATTGTTGCTGACCAGTCAAGTTTTGCCAGAGATGGCGGATACCGTCAATGCTTTGCCCCGAATTTCGCGCCCCAGTGCTGTACCGGAAATATCAATCGTATCATGCCAAATTTCGCTGCTCGCTTATGGATGAAAGACCAGAATAACGGATTAGTGGCAGCCATGTACGCGCCTTCCACAGTAACTTGTAAAGTCGGCAAGTCAGGGGAAAAAGTTACCGTCCATGAAAAGACCCAGTATCCTTTTAAAACCGATATTGATTTTGTGTTTGAAATGGCATCCGATGTGGAATTTCCTTTTACTTTTCGTGTTCCTGCATGGGCAACCGATATAAAAGTCACCATCAATGGAAAGGCTTATGACATTTCCACGCAACCAAAAGAGTATGCAACCATTGAAAGAAAATTTTCTGATGGGGATAAAATTTCAGTTACTTTCGGTCAAAAACTGGAAGTTGTGGAAGGCCCGGACAATGGCATCGCTGTGGAGCGTGGTCCCCTGGTCTATGCCTTGAAAATTGATGAAGACTGGCAGATCGCAGAAGATAATAAATATAATTTTACGGATTATCCGGCCTACAATGTTTATCCCAAGAGCGACTGGAATTACGCCCTCTGCTTAACTGAAGAAAATATCGAAGAAGTGGCAGAACTGAAAGAAAAAAATATTCCCGCTGACCCCTGGTCATCTGAAAACGCACCAATCGAATTAAAGGTGCCGGTCAAAAAAATAAAAGGTTGGGACCTCCAAAAAGTGACAGAAATGCAATCGGAAATCTGGGACGTCATTCGCAATCCGGAAACCGGCAAGGTTGTTCGTTGGGTAATGAAAGGTCACAAACCCAAATATGGCGAATTTTACTTTACACCGCCATTGCCGGATGAGGAAACTATAGCGAAAAATATCGCTGATGAAATGGAAAAAGTAACGCTGATTCCTTACGGATGTACCAATCTGAGGATCACCATTTTTCCGAGATGTAAATAA
>CAYYMT010000196.1:1294-3336 GCA_964472715.1 uncultured bacterium
AATCGCATGTATTTGTAATAAATAGCGGACAGGATGTCCGCGGTCCAGTTGTAAAAATATGTAGGGAGATTTATGAAAACAAAACTATTACTACTCACAATCACCATCTGGATATTCTTATCCTGTGGAAAAGTAACCAGCAACATTCCGGAAATATCCATCGAGGACAGCATTGCACGGGTGCTGGAGCATGTCAAATTACCGGAAATCCCCAATGATACCATTAACCTGATAGAATTTTCCGGTGTGGTTCCCGATGAAGAAGGAAGTTATGATTATGTCGGCGATATTAACCGTGCGATTACCAAACTGGCGAAAAAGGGCGGCGGGACCCTGCTGTTTCCACACCCCGCCGGTAAAGACAAGTGGATCAAACAGACACGCATTTATAGTTGTGAAGGGCCCGTTCATCTGAAAAGCAATATTCGTTTGAGCATGGAAAATTCCACCAAACTTCAGTTCAAATTTGATCCGGAAAAATATTTGATCGATGGGAAAGGTGTATTGACTCGCTATGAAGGCACCACCTTGTACACCTATTCTCCCTGCATTCGCGGCTTTAATGTGAAAAATGTTGCTATCGAATCAGCCGGCGGCAATGGCGCCATGCCGGTGATCAATGGCGATGGTGAGAGCTGGCAAAAATGGGAACAGAAAGGTGTATTTGGACTGCGCGATGTCGGTAAAACCATGACCTACATAAAATTACGCCAGATCAATAATGCAGATATGCCGATTCGCGAGCGACGATTTGATAATCCGGCAGAAGATTTCCTGCGGCCGCCACTGATGCAGTTTATGTTCTGTGAAAACATATTGGTGGATGGCATCAAACTTCAGGAATCCCCTTTTTGGGTGGTGCACTCGGTTTTTTCAAAAAGTATGACCGTTCGCAATTTGATCTATGATGCCCATGTGGTCAATAATGATGGTGTGGATGTGGAATCCTCCCAATATGTGCTGGTGGAAAACAATATGTTTGACAATCACGACGACAATGTAGTGATGAAAGCCGGCCGTGATCAGGAAGGAATTTTTGGTGCGTTGGTGGCGGGAACGGAACTGGAAACTCTCGCCTTTGCTCAGCAATTCATCAAAAATGGTCGCATTACGGCGCCGACCAAAGACGTGGTGATTCGCAATAATGTTTTCAAAGGTCATTATGCCATCTGTTGCGGCAGTGAAATGTCCGGCGGGGTGAAAAATGTCTTTGCCCTCCATAATTACGCGAACCAGGATGTCAAACGGGCCTTATATCTGAAGGGTAGTCGCAAACGGGGCGGTGTGGTGGAAAATGTGATTATCAAAGATATGGAAATCAATAACGCCGGTGATGCCATTGCCATGAGTCCCAATTATGACCATGATACCACCAGTGATTATCCCACAACCTTTCGGAATATCTATTTGGAAGAGATCACTGTAAACCAGGTTGATGACGGCATTGTGATTTTTGGCTGGGGGGATAATCCGCTGGAAAATATTTACCTGAAAAATATTACCATAAAAAATGCTGACCGGACACCCTTCCAATACATGAATGTTAAGGATTTAATATTGGAAAATGTGACGGTGAATGGAAAGCAATATAACGGGACCTATACAAAAATAGATGCTGACAAACCGGCGCCTTATTACAACTAAAAGAGAGGATTTATGAAGAAAATCTATTTGATCCTATTATCAGCAATATTCCTGCTGTCGTGCAGTGAAAATAAAAATGATCCGGCACTGGAAAATGCCATATACAAGAATCCGGATTATTCAATTGATGAACGGGTGGAGGACTTGATCAGCCACATGACATTGGAAGAGAAATTGATCCAGATGGGGGGCCATTTCAAATACCATCCTGAACTTAATGAAGAATTGGGGACCGGTTCTTTTGGTTTCATGACACAACATTTGTCACCGGAAGAGGCCGCGATCGAATATAATACCCGCCAAAAAAAACAGATGGAACAGACGCGCCTGGCAATTCCCGCTTTTCGGTCAATCGAAGGGATTTTTGCATTGATGGCCAATGGCTCTACTTCATTCCC
>CAYYMT010000196.1:3436-5229 GCA_964472715.1 uncultured bacterium
TTTGACGCGATCCCCTGTGCTACCAATGGCTGGCTGATGAATGATATTATCAAAGGGGAATGGAACTTCAAGGGATTTATTCGGTCCGATGGTGGTTCCGCGCAATTTATCTATGACGATGGATACATCCATGAAACACCGGAAGAACTGGCTGTTGATATGGTAAACAATGGGTGCGACAAAGCTTCTCCCGGATGGTTTTTCGGCGAGCCACTGAGAAATGCTGTGGAACAAGGGTTGGTAGAAGAATCCAGAATTGATGATGCGGTGAGGCGACACTTACGACAAAAATTTGAAGCCGGTATTTTTGAAAAACCTTACGTAGATGCCTCCAAAGCCAGCAGTTTGAACAATACACCGGAACATCGTCAAAAATCCCTGGAAATCTGTCAAAAATCCCTGGTGCTGCTGAAAAATGATAATGATGTGTTACCTTTCTCAAAAGATGTCAGCGATGTGGCTGTGGTTGGTCCTTTGGCCGACTGGCTGATGGTGGGACATTACGGTGGTTACGGTCGTCACGAAGTAACCATGCTGGAGGGCGTCCAAAATTTGCTGCCTGGTGCCAATGTCCATTATGAAAAAGGCGTGGAAATGAAGTACTTCGCTTATCCGGCAATTGATGAAAAGTATTTTGTCGGTGATATCAAGGCTGAGTATTTTGATAATACCGATTTATCCGGAAAACCAAAATTTGTGAAAAGAGAAAAGCGCATCGAATATGACTGGAAATATGGCGCACCGGAAGGCATGCCCCTGGATAATTTTTCCATCCGCTGGACAGGTAAACTCAAAAGTCCGGTCAGTGGTTCGGTTAATTTTGCCACGACTTTTGACGATGCTGTGCGATTATGGTTGGACGGTGAATTGATTATTGACCAGTGGTCCGGTGGCGCCAGACGCATGGCGGAAGCAGCTGTGGAACTGAAGCAGGACAAAGTCTATGATTTTAGGCTGGAATATTTTGATAATGGCTTTGCTGCTTTTGCGCAATTAGGATGGGACATTAATCCGGAAGAAGATATTACCAATGCTGTCGCTGTGGCGAAAAAATCCGATGTGATCATAGCTGTCATGGGCGCTTACGAAAACGAAAACTGGGACCGCGCTGACCTTGACCTTCCCAAAGAACAGGAAAAAATGATCCTTGAGTTAACAAAATTGAATAAACCCTTGGTTGTTGTGCTGCAACATGGGTCGGTTGTCACAACCTATGACTGGATCGACAAGGTGGATGCTGTCCTTTGCGCCTGGTATCCCGGTTGCGAAGGTGGAAATGCCATGGCGCAAACCATTTTCGGTGAACATAATCCCGGTGGAAAACTGCCGATTACATTCCCGAAAGTCACCGGACAAGTGCCGCTGAATTACAATATGCTGCCCAAAGGTAAAATGGCCATCAAGTTTATCGGTGAGTTCAATGAACCGCAATTTTGTTTTGGTCATGGGTTGAGTTATACGGAATTTGAGTATAGTAATCTGTCTCTATCCAAAAAGGAAATTGGACGAAATGAATCGGTGGAAGTGACCTTTGATGTGAAGAATATTGGTGACCGGGTTGGGGATGAAGTACCCCAACTCTATATCAATGATGTTTACGCGAGCGTTGCTCATCCGGACAAAAAACTGAAAGGATTCAAGCGTATCACCTTGAAACCCGGAGAAAGCAAAACCATTACCCTAACTCTTGACCCTGAAAAGTTGAAACTCTGGGACAGGGAGATGAATTTTGTGGTGGAGCCGGGAGAATTTGTGGTGATGATCGGTTCATCCAGTGAGGATATTCGGTTGGA
>CAYYMT010000197.1:0-5208 GCA_964472715.1 uncultured bacterium
TCCTTTGGAAAGTTCAGTATAATAAAGTTCATCCCCATAATTTGAAATACTATAACCAAGGCTTGGTTTAATGGATAGATTAACTTCCGGTTTTATGTGTTTCTTTTGAAAGGGCAAGGAGAGTAGAATTCCGGCGTCATAAAAAACATTTTCCGATTTCAGCGCTGATATTTCTCCATCTTCAATGGGCTGATAAATATGATCTGCTAAATTCTGAACTACCTTTTTCCGGTTGACTCCCAGGGATATATCCATTGGCAAAATAAATTTAGTAGAATATTTAGTCGCAATGCCGATATTGACCGATTTCATGTTAGAATTAAAACTACCAATAAAATTTCCCTGCTCATCAGTAACTGTTTGCAGACCAAGAGTTAAATAATTCTGAGACTTTGTCAAAATCACCTGAAAGGGAGATTCTTTTGGCATCAATCCGGCACCGAACACATAATTGTTATACACCAGGTCATTAGCCAGATTCGGCAGCCACTGAATACTGTTTTGGGAATAATTCATGCTCAGCCCTCGATACCCATCGATTCCATTGGCAGGATTGAAATATCCCGCGTAGATATCATCATCGGGTAAACAGACACCGATCTCCCCCATTCCGGAAAAGGTCGCCGAGGATGGTATCAGGAGCCAGACAGCGCCTGCACTCTGCGCAAAAGTAATTTTTGTGATCAGTAAAAATATTCCAATTCTCCCCAAAAATTTCTTCAAATTACGTCTCCTTTTTTCCTTTAATATGCCGCATTCTAACAATGCATTTTTCTTATTCTATAAGGTACTGACTACGAAACCTTGCGATCCGGCAGCTGCCGGACGCAATGGTTGATTCAATACCTAAAGCACCATTTCAAAGGCTTGCAGCCATTTGAAAGGTACAGACCGAACGCAATGGTTGATTCTATCCTGCCGAACATCATTTCAAAGGTTTTCGACCATTTGAAAGGTGTGAAGGATTAGCCTACACCCGGCCCCTGTAGTTTACTCTTTCCCCCGGATTGCGGGATGACTTCCAACTGAACAGGAATTCTTTCTTTCAATGCCGGCACATGAGAAATGATCCCGATCAATTTGCCTTCATTATGGAGTTCATGCAAGGTTTCCAGGGCCATTTCCAGGGCATTTTCATCCAGGGTACCAAAGCCTTCATCCAAAAATAGTGAATCGATTCTGACATTTTCACTGGCCATGTTGGAAAGTCCCAGCGCCAGGGCCAGACTGACAATAAAACTCTCGCCTCCGGACAGCGTGGATGTTGGGCGCGTAATGCCCGCCTGATAATTATCAATAACCAGCAGTTGCAGCGGATTCTCATTGTCCCGCACCAGAAAATAGCGATCATTCATTTTCCGTAGTTGTTCATTAGCGTAATGGATCATTACCTGGAAGGTCAGTCCCTGAGCATAAGTACTGAATTTTTTTCCGTCGGCAGAACCGATCAACCGGTGTAGTTTCGCCCAATTCTCTTCTTCCTTTTTTTTACTTTCCAGTGAACGGGATAAAGCATCGTTTTTTTTGCGCTTTTCTTCATCCTCTTCCAGTGTACGGCGAAGCGCGCCTCGCTGGTCCTTCAGGTTATCCAGTTCCTGCTCCACTTCTTTCTGTTTCGGCTCTAACACAGCGAGTTTTTCCAGATCCTTTGATTCAATTTCCCTCAAGTCCTGTTTTTTGTTCACTAGTGAAGTTGCCAGTTTATGTTCTTCCAGGTTCAAAGATTCTTTTAACTCACGTAGTTGCTCTATTTTCTCTTCGCTAATTAAAGCCACCTCAAACTCTTGTTTATCAGAAAACCCTTTAGCAGCCAGTTGATTATCAAATTCGCCAAGTGTTTTTGCATTGGTCTTTTTCTTTTCACTCAATCTGTTTGACAATTCCAGCAGTCGTTCTTTCAGTATCTCCAGTTCCTTGTCTGAATCGTTTCTTTTTTTCTCCAAAGTTTCCAATTTTTCTGAGAAGGATTTTAATTCATTATTCAGTTTCGCCGCTTCCACATCAGGATTTTTATCGGAAAACTTTTCCTTTCTTTCAGCAGTTAAGGCCGCGTTCCGGTCGCTCAATTTTGTTATTTTTTTATCTAATTCCCGAATTTCCTCATCCAGATTTTTTCTTTCTGTTTTTTCGATTGCAACTTGATTGTCAATTGCCGCAATCTGTCTGGTTAAATCCTCTTTCTCTTCAATTTTCTCCTGGTAAAGATTCTTCCTGTTCTGCAGGGCCTCCAATTTTTGATCATAATCCAAATCCTGCTGAATACCATATCTTTCTGTCAGGTTAGCAAAGGCCAGTTCAAGTTTTTTTAATTGTTGTGGGTCATCGCTCTTTTCCAGAGAGTCAATTTCCTTTTGAATACCCTTGATGGTATAATTCAATTCACGGTCTTTTTCCGTTAATGCCTGAAGTTCCTGTTCCTTATCCCTTTTATTCTGTGCGATTATCTCAATTTCCTGACCAAAATTCTCAGCAGCAGTTATGGTCCTTTTTATTCTATTCCGTTCCTCTTCTTTTTTTCGAATTAATGTCTCTGTATGATCTTCTGTGATTTCATCTATTTCCAGATTTTTGGCAATACCGGAAATAGTTTGTTCATTTTGTAAAATTTGCTGTTCTAGTTCTTCATCTTGCTTTTTCTTTTCACCAATCTTGCTTTCCAATCCCGACAGGGCCTGCTCTTGTTGGGATAATTCTTCAGAAAGCGATTTCAATCTCTTTTTTTCCTCTTCCAGTTCCTGCTGATCAGTATCCGGTATTTTATGATCTTCCTTTACATAAGGATGTTCTTTTGAACCACAGAGGGGGCAGGGTTCTCCTGCTTTCAGGTCCCGGCGATGGTCGGTCATTTTTTTGATCAACGCATTCTTGTGGATGATCTTGTCAAGTAGCTCAACTGATTTTTCAGATTGTTCTTTGCTGTCTCTAAGATTCTCTATTTCCTGTCTTAATATTTTCCTATTACTTTGTAGTTTTTCAATTTCTTCTTGTAATGATTGCCTTGTTTTTTTTAGGCCGGTATGTTCCTTAATTAAACTGCTGAGTTTAGACAATTCCGGAATTCGTTCATAAAGTCGATCATTCTCTTCTCGCAGTTGATGAAGGCTTTTATCCTCTAGCAATTCTTTTTGTTCAGCCTCCTTTTGACTGGCCTGGGATGCCAATTTTTTCAAACTATCATTTAATTTGTTTAATTGCTCTGATATGTCTGTCCGCTCAAGAGTCAATTTCTCTTTTTCCTGATGTTTTTTTTGAATCTCCTCTTGCTTCCGGGCTATTTTCTCTTTTAAGGTTTTTATCGACTCCACCTTACTTTCGATTTTCCCAAAGTCTTCAATCAGCGATTTATCCCTTTCATGGGTTTGAAGATAGTTTTCAATAGCCACTAAATTCTTTTTCAGTTGATCAAACTTTTCAGTTAATCTGACCAGTTCCTTTTGATTGGATTCTGATTGCTCAAGAATTTTTTCCTGTTTTTGTTTATTCTGGTCTCTCTCCTCTACAACTTTATCAATGTCCCGGTCTAAAAGGCGAATCTCGTTAAATAATTGACGGCGAGCATCAGCAGATTCGGTTTTGTTTTCCAACTTCTGCTTTAATATCTTATAGTTTTCAGTCAGTTCTTTGTATTCTTTTTCCACTGCCGGTTTTCTTGTTTCAGCAACCTTAAGATTGTTGTAAATTTCTGAAATTTCCTGATCCAGACGTTTCAATTCCTCAAACAAGGGTTTAATTGTCAGCGCTTTTTCTGCCCGTGGCAAGATATCCAGTTCTTTCTCCTGCTTCTGTTTTCGTTCCAGAAATTCCTTCTGCTGCTCTTCCAGATTTTTAATTGACAGCCGCAGTTGCTGAACTTCCTGATGGTGTTTAATCTGCCGGTCAATTTCTTTTGCTTGCTTTGTTAACTCTTTTATTTTTGTTCCAAAGGAATTAATTGTTTCAATAATCTCGGTTTTTTCTTCTTTTGATAATAAACTGACAACACCCAGTTTTTCTCTCAGAATAGTGGTTTCTTCTTTAATTTTGTTATGTCTTTCATGAACTTTCCGGGATATTTCGCTGTAAATGGCTGTCCCGGTGATCTGCTCCAAAATATCGGATTTGTCTTTGTCATCTGAATCCAGAAATGCGGCAAAACTGCCCTGGGCCAGCATCATACTGCGATTAAACCGGTTGAAATCGAGGCCGGTAAGTTCTTCGACTTTACTACGGGTAGCTGACAATTTCGATTCTATTATATCACCGGAATGAAAGTGAGCAATTTCATGTTTTGGTGGTTGCAGGGCTCCATCACTTTTATTTCTGGCCCTGTGATGCGACCAACTGGTGTGATAGCTTTTACCGTGAATTTCAAAAATTAATTCCGCTCCACAGTCGCCGGTATGGCGGCTCATAATATCATTGCCGGACTGTGTAATTTTGCCAAGCCGCGGTGTCTCGCCATAGAGCGCCAGGCAGATAGCATCGAGAATGGTTGATTTTCCCGAGCCGGTAGGCCCGATAATCGCGAAAATACTGTTGGTTTCAAAAGCCTCATCTGTAAAATCGATGGTCTTCTCGCCCACCAGAGAATTTAAATTCTTTATTTTTAACTTTTTAATTTTCATCCCGAATATCTTCCAAAACCTGATTGAATAATGTTGTCATCAATTCCTGTTCTTCCGGTACTACGCGGTTATCCTGAAGACATTTTTCAAAAACATCCCGCTCGGAAATACTTTTCAGATCCGGTGTATTTTTGTCTTTCAAAATAGCATGATTATAAACATTCATATTTTTAATTCTTAAGATTTCCAGTTTAGTATCAGCGGTCAGTTCCTGAATATTTTGTTGTAAATTGCCTTGTAATTCCTTGCCGGTATAAATCACTTCCAGCCAAATCGATATATCCTGTTCAGTCAGTTTTTTTATTTCCGTTTCGATCTCTTCCATTGTGCCGGAAATAGATTCAAGCCGCTGAAAGGTAGGAATCTCTACTTTTTGAATATTTTCTACAGTGTCGTCCTCTATTTCCAACTGAATGACAAATTTCTTCTGCCTGGCTTCAGAAAAACTCATTTTTAATGGCGCTCCGGAATAGCGGAAATGTACTCTGCCGTCGACAATTTGCGCGCTGTGAAGGTGACCCAGGGCGAGATAATCAATATCAGCAGGAAAATTTCCTGCTGAAACACTATTCAGATTGCCCACATAAAGTTCCCGGACACCATC
>CAYYMT010000198.1:0-5172 GCA_964472715.1 uncultured bacterium
CTCTTTTATAATTATAGTTTAACAATTTATGTGTTACGTAAAACTAAATTATTTTTAACATATTTCACCTCCATTTTTATACTCTAACGCCAGGTCTGAGCGACTGCGGGCGGAATATCTCCAACCTGTCCATCACAAATATTCTCTCAAAAATTCACAAAACTGGCAAAAATAGACAGCTCTAGCAGTTCACTCCAGATAGATGTTAGAGTTCTTTATTAATACTTTTTTTATTTCATCAAAATTAGTTTTTGAGTTGTTATCTGGTCTCCAGCAATGAGTTTAATAAAATATATTCCTGAAGATAATAATTTTCCTGAATCATCTACTGCACTCCAGATAATTTGGCTATAACCTGTACTATATTCTTGTTTTAATTTCCACACTTCCTGTCCTTTTAAATTATATATACGAAGATCTACAACTGTAGGTTTTAATAGATTAAAAGATATTGTAGTTGATGGGTTGAATGGATTTGGGTGTGAAGGAAAAAATTCACAAGTTTTTGTTGATGCTTCTATGATATTTATGTAATCTGTAATTTTAACATCTTTACCAAGATTCTTTAATTCATGCACAATTATTTGTGATTTATAATCATCAGGGTACTTTAATATATATTTTTCAAAAGATTCAACTGCTTTTGTTGTATCATTTAAATCTTCCAGAAAATAAAAACCTTTATAGTAATTCACAAATTTATCATATTTCTGATCTTGTTTTGTATATTTTAGCAATTCATTTACTTTTCTATTATCACCGTTTTTTCTATAAATGTGGAACAAAAATTTCTTAATATCATTTTTTATTCCACTTAATGATTTTTCATTTGAGATATTTTCCAAATATTGTATAACATTGTCCGTATTTTCATAATTAATAATAGAAATAATTTTAGCAATAGCAAATTTTATATAATATGATTTAGGATACTCTTTTATTAAATTTTCAAATTCATTCATAGATTCAAGATACTTTTCTTCTCTTAATAATTTCAATGAATTTCTATATATGATAAGATCCTGAATAGAATTTGAAGATACTGTTTTATTTAATCCCCATGGATTATCTACTGGCTCATCAGAAAGATATGGATCATAATCAATATTACCATCAAGTTTGGATGTTAACGGACCATTACTATATCCCCAATAGTTCATTTCAGCAGGGATATCTATACTAATGTCAGAAATGATTTCAAATTCATCATTGAATATAGTATTATTTCCACCAAGATTTGATTCATCTAAATCAATCCATGATCCTGATTCTGCCCAGAAGCCCCATCTATCATTATAACTTATTTGAGAACTACCTAAAGTACATTCACCTTCACAAAATATACCCCCAGTTTCTAGTCCTTGACCACTATAATCACCATTATTATCAATTAACGTCATTTCTGCTTCATAATAACTGTTTTCACCAATAACTACTCCAAACTGGTCATTATCTACAATCTCTGAACCATAAGTCCAAACGTTAGAATTACCAGAAAGAAAAACACCATGTAAACTACAGTTTGAAATAACTGAATTATCTATATCTAAATTTGAATTGTATACCTTTACACCCCATATACTTGATTGGCTAATTGTACAATAATTCAATCTATTATTTCCAGTTGTATTAGTGAATTCAATGCCATTCCAATAATTATCTAATGGTTTAAAATCTATTTTATTTTGGGCAGTTCCATTTGCTTGGAGTGTACCATTCACTACCAATTTTTTACTATCTTTAAAAAATATTGTTGTACCTGCCTCAATTGATAATGTCACACCTGTATTAATAATAATATCACTCTCAATATATTTACAACCTGACCATGTAGAATTTGATGATATTGTTCCGCTCACATTACAATAATTTTTTAATGTATAATCCAGAGCTTCATAAGCGTTGATCCTTCCATATCCCATATACTGATTCCAACCATTCGAATTATAGGAATACTGACCAATTTCGTCTGCTGAGTGTTTTAATATATTGTGAATCTGAGATACAGTTAAATTCTGATTTAAGTCCAATATTAATGATATCAGGGCAGATACCAAAGGAGCAGAGAAGGAAGTGCCACTATCCGTTGAGTATCCATTTAAATCCGGTGATAGTATATCTTTACCAGGTGCTGCGAAATCCACATGATTACCATAGTTCCAGTCATTGTTAAATCTTTCTATACCGCTCACAAGTTCCGTCCCACTAACAGCAATGACATCAGTATAACTGGCTGGATATTGGGCAAAAGGAATAAGCATGGGATTACAATCTGAAGAAGGTCCAATATTTAGACTTTTATTTCCTGCTGCCGCTATGCAAATATCACCTGTATAAATAGCATTTTGGATTGCAGTAGCGATCTCTGGATAAGAATGAGGAACTACTACTTTATTCAACCATTTATTAATTTGTATAGGTGGGCATGTAGGACAAATCTCGGAGTATTCAAAACTTGATGTTATTGTTTTTACTGTCCCCCAACTCAAATTTATTATTTTTGAATTTTGACTTGCAGTAGCTATTGCATTTGCTTTAGATAGAATACCACTTGCTCCCAATGTGTATAATGATGTATTCCATCCAAGACTGGCAATTCCTGTGTTATTATCCGTTTCAGCAGCAGCAATACCAGCAACCCTAGTACCATGTTTTTCTACAATATTATTTCCTCCAACTATTTTATCATTTAAATCTTCATGGTCAGTTTTTATTCCACTATCTACAATCCCAATAACAATATCAGGGTCGCCTTTAGATATGTTCCAAGCATCCTCGGCTTCGATGATATCCAAGTACCACTGGTTCCCATTCTGGTATTCCGGATCATCAGGTTCATTCAGGTAAATAATGGAAACAGGTTCATGCACATACTCCACAACCTCCACATTTTCTAAAACCCGGATAACAGAATCCAGGTAAACTGGCTGCTGAAAAACAATCGTAAACAACTGGCTTAGATCCACAGTATTTGGATATTTCTTGATATGTTCATCATAAAGATGATAGTCTTTGATTTGTCGAATAATAGTTTCAAGTTGGTACTTATTGTCCAGAGTTTTAAAAATTTTAAATAAGCCGGAATATTTCATATTGATATTATCCAGGGAAGCAAGATTGGATTTTTTATCAATACCAACAACCTCCTCTTTAAATTTGATGACCAGTGATTTTGAATGGAGTTTTTTATCTTTCAGAAAAAACTCACCTTCCGAATGGACACCATCATGTTTGAGTTTGACAAATTCGCTCTGGGCAAACACAGTTGTCATGAAAATGCACATGAAAAATAATCTTTTAATCATAATTTCCCCTTTTTTAATTATTGAAGCAGTACCATCTTCTTTGTTTGTGACCAGTTGTCTGTTGATAGTTTATAAAAATATATTCCAGAAGACACTTTATTTCCGGAAATATCTGTAGCATCCCATTGATATTGATAATATCCCTTTTGTAATTTTTCATTTGCAAGTTTCTTGACAATATTTCCGTTGAGGTCATAGATACTGAGGTTTACTTTTGATTGTCCGGATAAAGTAAAGGGGATTGTTGTATGTGGGTTGAAGGGATTGGGATAATTCTCTTGAAGGACAAAGGTTTCCGGATTACTTGGTTCTTCATTCAATGATGATATAGAATTGAAATCCTGACAATTAGCATATATTCCGTCAGGTTGAGCCCAAAAGGAATAGAATTTTTTATCTACCAGAAGTACATTTGGCCAATATTGATTATCATTGGGATGACTTGTGGATATGGGAAATGGTTCTCCAATTTTTTCTCTGTTCGCGGAGAACCTTTGTCCAAAGATTTTCGCATTATTACCAAGTGCTTCTTCCCATATAACAACTGTTTCATTATCATAGTTAATTGCCACTTTTACTTCAGCCCCATACAAAACAGAATCTCTGGAAATACAAATTATATCAGATAGTTTATTCCCAAATTCATTTAACCAAACACCTTCCACATTCCAATTTTTCTCAATTGATTTACTCCATGCAACCAGGAGGTTATCATTAGTTGTCTTAGCAATATCAAGCCCAAACATAATGGTACCATTCTCAGCTTCTGATATTTGAAACGAAGCCCCTATTGCTACCAAATCTGACTTGAACAGTCGCCCGTAAACCTGATCGCTACCAGTTCGATTGTCAATCCAGACGACAAATACAATTGAATCTGCCAATACAATATTTTTTACTCTTTTACAATTAACATCAATTGAGTCCAATAATTCTTGTGATTGACCAATAGCACCTTTGCTTAGTGTTAAACTCTGTCCAGATAAAAAATTATCACCATTACTATGAGACAGCCAGATTGCAACACCATTAGTATCATTTATAAATGAAAAAACAGGGGAAAAATTAAATAAAAATTTATCATCATAAACAAAGGTATCTGTAAATTCACCATTATTAATATTGTAGAATATGTGTTGCACATTACTACTCGTTGGGCTTGTTGGGTCATCTATGCTTTCCCATATTAGAGAAAGGTTTCTATTTTGATAATTGATATCAAAATCCCTTCGATAGGATTCTGTGTTTGGAATATCTATCATATTACTGACAATATTCAGAGAAGTATCCAGCATGACATATTTTAATAATGATATGCCGTCACTATAACTATCCCCATAGACTAGGTGGATATGGTCGTCACCATAAGCAACATCATAATTCGATCTACAATTTTCTATTAATTGTCCATATAGATCGAGATTTGAAAGTACTATTAGGATTATAAATAATTTATATATCTTCATAATACACCTCCTTATATTTTACTATATACTAAAATATATTTATTATTGCTCGCAGGTTCATTTTTTAACTCTAACACCTAAGATGAGCGACCACGAAATGAAAATGCAACTAATCTGATGATTTTCAATAGTCCTAACAAAAAGCCCACAAATCTTGAGTTTATCGAACAGCTTTTGTGGTTCGTCTCCATCTGAATGTTAGAATCTGTATTAAATCTATTTTATATATAGCATCTTTTTTGTAAAAATTTTGCCATCACATTTCATCTGGTAAAAATAGTATCCAGATGGAACTTTATTTCCGTTATCATTA
Organism: uncultured bacterium; assembly: GCA_964472715.1. GTDB lineage: Bacteria > Fidelibacterota > UBA2242 > UBA2242 > JAFGTP01 > JAFGTP01. The sequence continues at coordinate 5,085 of CAYYMT010000198.1, forward strand.
GTGGCGTTCCAATTTACTGTATGGTAACCTGCCTGCATTATAGTATTTATAAGAGTTTTAATTTTTACTCCTGTTAATGAAAAAATAT
>CAYYMT010000199.1:0-5040 GCA_964472715.1 uncultured bacterium
GTGATTTGGTCTTTGTACTGGTCACCAAATTCCGCCACCATTTTGTCAATTACATTTGACGTGACATCTGCTTTTGTCTGCTTATTCATTGGTTGCTCTCCACAGGCTGACAGCATGATCAATATTGAAAACAGCATGACCATACTCAGCAAAAAAAATTGTCTCATATCTCGCTCCCTTTCATAAAATTAGCTTACCCTGAAAATTAACGGAAAGATTTCCGGTTCTTCAAGTATAATTTAGGTCTATATGAAATTTATTGGTTGAACCAAAACAGGTAATCTTCTTTTTTCCTTGATGAAAAAAGAAGCAAAAAAATCATTGGCTGTACAAAAATTACCTAAAATTATAAAGAACTGACTAAATTTTATAAACTCGCTTAATTAATTGTTTATTTTATTTTGCTTTCCACATATTTCTAAAATTCATAATAAAATTTTATTTTTTTGATTAATGACGCTCAAACAATATAAAATTTTTAACGTCAGTTCTTTATAATTTTTTCACGGTAATTTTTCTAATGCCAAAAAAAATGGTGAGGGTACCTACCAATTTTATTATTTAATTTTTCCCATATAATCCTGAAAGGATTAAACAAGAATAACCATAGGTGCCAACCTATGGACACTAATCTCAGAAGTATGAAGAACTCTGAAGGAGTTCAACAAAAATATCTAACATAATATCTCTTAAAATTCATATAGGCCTTTTTAGTACCTATTATTTAGAACCATAATTTTTCCGGCAGGAATTATTTTAAATTTTCTTTTTTCAACCATTTAATTTATATTGTTTAATGATGTTGACTAAAAAAATTATTAAAATCCTGATACTGGTCATTTTTCTATTCTATTTTTCTTCCTTATGGGCCGGACCTAATATTTTTAAAATTCCCTTTAAAAATCGCGGGCATCTGATCCTGGTCAAAGGGGAAATCAATAATAAGGAGCGGAGCTTTGTCTTTGACACCGGCGCCAAAACCCTGGTACTCAATAAAAAATATGTTGAAAAAAATACTCCCGGTTCTGGAAAAGAATACAAAATCCGGGGCATTCACGGCCGGGTGGCGAACGTCAGTGACCGGAAAGTGGGGGCATTTCAGCTGGGCCAAATTAGAAAAACCGATTTTGTCGCGTTGGTGATGGAATTTAGCGTAATGGAGGAGGTGGTTGGTTATCCGGTTTACGGTCTGATCGGTTATGATATCTTTTCCGGTTATGATATTTTTATTGATTATGATAACAAACTACTAACCTTTATTCCGGAAGAAAAGTTTATGGTTTTCTGGAATAGCAATATCGTCAATCAAAGTTTTTCCTTTGTCGATATGACAATGAATCACCATATCCCCGTTGTACAGGCTAAAGCCGGTGACAAACGAATACGCTTGGGAATTGATACCGGCGCGGCGCGAACACTACTGGATCAGAATGCCACTGATGTGATTCATTATGAATTTCAGGACTTTGGCAGCCGCGACCTGGTGGGTGTGGAAAATAAAAGCAAAAAAACCACCAGCGGAAGGATTCGCCAAATTTCAATCGGCGCGCAAAAATACAACAATATTGAAGTTTTAATTAAAGATTTATCTCATTTGAATGATAATATTAGTGAAAGCATAGACGGCCTGATCGGTTATGATATTTTAGGTAAGCAAAGGACATTGATCAGTTATAAAAATAAAAAATTCGTTTTCATTGAATAAGCGCCGGTCAGAAAGATTGATTTAAACAGATGCTATGGAGTGTTTGACATGAGGTTACATTTAAGGACAATTTTCCTGGGAAGTTTGTTGGCGGTTTCGATATGGGTTATTGATTCGATCATCGATACGATGGTTTTTTACGACAGATCCTTCTGGGGTGTTTTAATTTATGATGTTCCGCCCCATGATGTTTACAGCCGGTTGATTATCATTGCGCTGGTTTTAACTTTTACTTTTCTGCTCTCCATGCACATGAAAAAACTTACGGAAGTCAACACCCTGATGACAGAGAGAAATAAGGAATTATCCTGCATCTATAAATTCAATAATGATTTGCAGGAGTTCACAGATTTGGAACTCATCTGCAAAAATTTGATCACTAACCTGCAAAGCTCCATGCACCACCCGGACTTCGCTGTGCCGGTAATTGATCTCTTTGGCCAGAATTACCGGCATGAACAATATACCGACGCCCTGGATCATTATTTAGTTAGTGATATTACTCTGGAAGGTGAAAAAGTCGGCGCTATTCGTGTCTATTACACCGAAAAAATAGATTTTCTGATTCCCGAAGAGCAAAATTTGTTAGACTGGCTGGCAAAAACTTTCAGCAGCTGGCTGAAACAAAAGCGTTATAAAACTAAAATACTGGAGAGTGAATCAAAATTCCGCGCCTTGTTTGAAAATGTCAATATCGGTATCGGATTATACCGGATCATTACCGATGAAAACGGAATGCCTGTTGATTTTGTTTTTCTGGATGTCAATTCGAAATATGAAGAACTGACCAATCTGGATGCCGGGGATATCATCGGCCGGCGGGGCAGCGAAATTGTGCCGAATATTGAAAACGCCTGGATCCACCGGTTTGGCAAGGTTGCCCTCAATGGCATTTCAATCGATTTTGTTGATTATTCAGATCATTTGAAAAAATACTGGGAAGTCAAAGCTTTCTCTCCCAGGCCGGGACAATTCGCCATCGTGCTCACCGATATCACGGAACAAAAGAGAATTAATGATGAACTTCTAAATTCCAAAACAATGCTGAATAATGTTTTAAATACCATTCCGGTGCGCGTGTTTTGGAAAAATGTGACCGGCCGGTACATGGGCTGTAATCAATTGTTCGCGGAAGATGCCGGTTTAAAATCCCCGGAAGAATTGGTGGGTAAGACTGATTATGAACTCTTTTCCAAAGAGGATGCGGAGATCTACCGGCAGGATGACCGGCAGGTTTTGGATAGTGGCAAGGGTAAACTGAATTATCAGGAGCCGCAAACAACCCCCGACGGCACAAAAATATGGCTGAATACGTCAAAGATACCATTACGGAATAATTCCAATAAAATCATTGGCGTATTAGGAACTTATAGTGATATTACAGAAATCAGGAAAATCGAAAATGCCCTTGTTGAAAATGAAAAAAAACTGAATACCCTCTTTGAATCCATGACAGAGATGATGGTGTTGCATCAGCTGGTTCTGGACGAAAAAGGTCAGCCGGTGAACTATCGGATCACGGACTGCAACCATGCCTTCAGTAATGTTACGGGAATCAAAAAAGAAGAGGCCGTCGGAAAATTAGCCACCGAAGTCTATGGAACTCCGGAACCGCCCTATTTAAAAGAATTCAGCAAAGTGGCGCTTACCGGAAAATCCTTTCAGTATGAGACCTATTTTGAACCCATGGACAAGCACTTCCTGATCTCAGTTGTTTCTCCGGAAAAAGGACAATTCGCCACCATTACAATGGATATTACAAAAATTATTGAATATCAGGAAATACTGTACGCGAAAAACAAAGAACTGGAAAATTATCTCTATGTCGCCTCCCATGACCTTCGCTCGCCTCTTGTTAATATTCAGGGCTTCAGCAAACGGCTGGAAACCATTGCCGGTAAAATCGCTGAAATCATTGAAACAGAAAGCAATCGGGAAACACAAAAGCAACAACTCAACCGGATCCTTGATAATGAATTACCGAAAACCCTGAAATTTATTTTTTCAGGTGTCGCAAAAATGGATAAACTCATCAATGGCCTGCTGCAATTATCCCGCACCGGCCGCTCTCAGATGAAAATCCAGCAGGTGGATATGGAACAATTGATCGGAAATATCCTGCAAACCTTTAATTTTCAGTTGGAAAAAAGCAGAGCAATAATTAATATCAGCGGGTTGAAGCCCTGTTATGGCGATCCGGATTTACTGAACCAGCTATTTTCCAATATTATCGGCAATGCAATAAAATATCGTGATCAGGAAAGAAAACTGAAAATTGACATTTCCTCCCGTGTTATGGGCAAAAGAGTGATCTATAGTATTTCTGATAACGGCATTGGTATTAGCCCGCGGCATATTGACAGAATATGGGATGTATTTTTCCGTGGTAAACCGGATCAGGAGGAAGCCGGGGATGGTATCGGGCTGAGCCTGGTTAAACGTATTGTAGATAAACACAAGGGCAATATTCGTGTTGAATCACAGCTGGATATCGGCACTACTTTTTTTATAGAGTTACACAAAAACAAATTTTCTTTACAGGGGACTGGAGGCCAAAATGCAAAAATATAAGGAACTGATCATCCTGATAGCCGAGGATGACGACGGACATGCGGAATTGATTCAGCAGGGGTTAAGAGATTCCGGCGTTTGTAATGAGATGCTTCGTTTTGCCAACGGCGAAGAAATCTGGGATTTTTTATCAAACCGGGAAAAGAATTCCAATAAAACCTATCTGTTGCTGCTGGATATCAATATGCCGCTGATGGATGGCGTGGAAGTACTGGAAAAAATGAAACAGGATGAGATGTTAAAAAAGATTCCCGTGATCATGCTCACCACTACCGACGATCCCAGGGAGGTGGAAAAATGTTATGAACTGGGTTGTAATGTCTATATTACAAAACCCGTGGACTTTACGGAATTTTCCGACCGGTTGAACAGGCTGGGCCTGTTTGTACAAATCGTAAGTGTTTAAAAATTAATAAACCAGAAAGAGATTTATGCTCGTACTAATTGTTGAAGATGACCACGGACTGGTGGAACTTGTCGAACAGGCGTTGACAGACAATCAATACAATACAAAACACGCGTCAACCATAGAAGAAGCGATTCAATCCATCACAGAAAATAAGCCGGATATCATGATCCTGGATTACATTCTGAAAAATCAAAAAAGTTCTGAAATCCTGAAACAATTACAGCAAAACAATATTGATATTCCTCCTTTCGTGGTGACCACCGGATTCGGTGATGAGAGAGTCGCCGTGGAAATGATGAAAATGGGCGCCCGCGATTACCTGATAAAAGATATTAATTTCCTGGAAATGCTTCCC
>CAYYMT010000200.1:0-4975 GCA_964472715.1 uncultured bacterium
AAAGCCCCAAGTTTTGCTCCAAAAATCTCAATTTTTGTGAATCCAAGCGTTTTCAACAACCATGTGATCTCCGGTGGAATGTAATATCTTTCGTTACATTCAAGTTCTTTCTCTACTCCGTTATCATCTGCAACTTTTGTAATATTGTAATCTCGGAATGTCATAATATCAAAAGTGTTTTTATGATATGTTGCATTTCCATTACCGGTATTTGAGGCACAAAATTCTTCGATAGAATTGAATATTGGAAATAAACCATTGAGGGTAGTAAATACAAATTTTGCATTTTCCTTCAATGAATTTGAAACATTTTTAAGAATTTCATAATTCATTTCGTCTGTTTCCATTAATGGGAAACCGCCTTCGCACATCATTATTGCAACATCAAATTGCTTGTCGAAGGGCAGATTACGAGCATCGTGTTTTAAGAAATCAATCCTTACACCGTTTCGTTTCGCCTTTTCTCTTGCTTTTACCAGTAGAGATTCCGACAAATCAATTCCAGTGATTGAATAACCTCTCTTTGCCAATTCAATGGAATGGCGACCAGTACCACATCCTATATCTATGATTTTTAGTTTTTTATTATGATTAATTTCTTTCTCAATAAAATCACACTCGCCAATTGTACCTTGCGCAAAAGATTCATTGTCGTATTTCTCACCGTAATTTTCAAATAATGTTTCATACCACTGTTTCATATAAGTCCTTTTTAAGATAAACCATATCAATAAGTTGTATATCGCCCTCGAACATCGGATGGTCGTAATTATCGGTAAAAAAATTCTTTAACCGGTGTGATATTGTAAAACCACAACCTTCATAAAAAGACAAGATTGCCGGCGTTTCACCGGTCCCCACCAGCATTGTTTTGTAGTCCTTTTTGTAGAAATCAGCAATGAACTTTATCAATGTTCTGCCGTACCCCCGGCCTTGATATTTCGGATAGGTCGCGATGTTTTTCAATTCGCAGGTTTCATTATCTATCTTCGCTACAACGCAAACACTTTTCAAGTCATCGTCATATAATGCAAACAAGTCACCGTCCGGCAAATATTTATCAATCATATCTTCCTGCTCGTCAGCCAGTAGTAACAGGTCGAGGAATTGTTTCTTGTTTTTGGTAATTTTTTTAATTTTCATCTTGTCATTGTTTCCTAAGTGGTCAGGTTCTCAAATATTTTAAACAAATAATCTTTGTTATATTCTATAAACAAAACATGATTGTCTGCGAAGTCTTCTTTTGTTGTTCCGGTTCCTGCTCCCCATCTTTCAGCAACTTCATTATAAGCTGTATTAGAGAGTATGAAGGCAGAAACGGAAACCAAAATATCTTTTTTGTCTTTGGTTAATTCCTGCTGAATTTTTTGTCCTAATTCAGGGGCAGATTCTTTGCACCACAAGATTTTAGGATTATTAAAATGATTGTCGCCAAGTAAAATTCCTTTGGGATCGAGGAAATAAATATGTTGCATATTCTGATCAACCACCCATAATATAAAATCAGGATAAAAGGATGAACTTTCCATGAAAAAGCCAATTCCCTTTACGGACAAATTTCTGAGGACAAATATTTCTTTGCCTTCAAACAGTTTGGTTTCTATTATAAACTCTCGTAGATGCTTCAGAAAATCCCTTTCACCTTCATTCAGACGGGTTGGAATGGTTTTAATTTCCTTGTATTTTTTACCTTTTGCAAAAGAGGCTATCGGCGAATACAAATGTTTGTCAAAATGTATTGACGGAAGGGTTCTTGTATCACATGAGTACATCTCTTTAATGCTTTTTTTCAATTCCTTGATAAAACCGTCATATTCCTTTGGTACTTTAACAATCAGCTGGTGTGAGGCCGGAAACATATCGGCATGGGATTCATAATCAAGTAGGTCATAGGTCAAATATTTTGATAAAAATTCTTTTTCTTTGACAGCATAGAATTTTTTGATATAATCTTTTACCAAACCAACAGCAACCGAATGTACTTTCCCGGTTATTGCCTCATCTATGCCAAACTGACCTTTATGGCTGTGAAGTTCAAAATTGCTGTCAGTAATTAATTTTTCGATAGCATTCCTGTTGATTATCAGATTATTAAAACCGCGTATCAACTTATATCTATTTGCTTCCATTACGATTGCATTTATATCAATGAAACCGATGAATTGTTTTAGGAAATTCTCAAAATAGGGCTTAGTGTCCTCAGCTACCCGGGAGTTGAAACCGCCGGCTGCGATACTGACTTTGTTTCGTAAATCTATGGTAACACGCCGGGCTATTTGTCGGTTGTATTCTAATTCAACTATTTCATCCTTGAAATCCTTATCTTCCTGTTTCCGGAAAGTCATGATCTTACGGTTCCATTGATCTTTGTTATTCAGTTTAATATCAATTGGATATTCGGTATATTCCGGTACTTCGTTTTCAATTTCAACCAAGAAGCGATTCATGTAAGAAGCATTTAAGCCCATAATTGAAATGTTTTGCAAAGCCCTGACGTAATAGGGCGCATTTGCTTTTTCCCGTTTGAGAGAGAAGTCTTTTCCTTTTAGCCGCACCCCCCGCCCAAAGAGCTGAATAATTTGGGTGCCTTCGTTTTTCCCCATGTTCATTAAGCCCATGCTGGAAACACGCCAGGAATTCCACCCTTCGATAAACTTTTTAGCGCCGATTAATATATTTATTGTTGAGTTTGTCTCGGAAATTCTCTGAAACAGCGATTTGGTAAAATTATCATCCTGAATACTTAATTCTCCATCAGTATCCGCTTCCAGTTTTTTTGCATATTTGGGAACATCACCAATATTGATAACTGCAAAATAATTGTCACTGGTTTTTGTTTTTAGCGCTATTTCACCCTCAGCTTGTTTTACCTGGAAAGCCTCAAGGCTGCCAATACCATTGAAAACCTTATTTAATATTTGCTCTGCCAGAGGCTTATTGTTTTTTAGATATTGAAACCGGGATTTGAAAATATCATCACCGCTTTTATCTCTTAAGTCCGATTGTTCGGAAAGTATTTTATCAATTTGTTGTTGCAGTTTTTGTGGGGAAGATAAGATAAATTTGAAGAAATTAACAATCTTTGTTACATCTGAAACACTTTGCTTATCTCCTTTATTCAGAGTTTTTGAGCCATTTGAGCTGATTACACTGCTACCGATAAATACCCAAAGCGGTTTTTCAATATTGTATTGTCGTAATTCATCCTGATATTTTTCAAATAGTACCAGTTGTTCATAATAACCCAGCAAACTGCCGGTAAATAAAAGGCTATTTTGTTCTTCGCTGTATTCATTGGTGACATCCAGGTTGAAAACACTAAAATCCTTTCCATACCCGTCAGTATAAAAATGGCGATAGGAATAATCAAATAGGATTGATTTAACATATTCATTATGAAGCGATACTTTTAATATTGTTTTTTTATTAGCGTCAGTTAATTCGCTACTGTCTGTATCTTTTAAATCCAAATAGTTATTAAATAGTCGCTCCGAAGGAATTTCTATAACCTGTCCAAAAGTGGCGGAATATTCAAAAGTAAAGGAACCATTGCCACGGGTCAAATGCTGACGAAGGGTCTTCCAGGTTTGTTCTGCTGATTTTGACCCTTTGTGGCCTTCATCAATGAATACAAGGTTTTTCGATTCGGAAAAATAGTCCACATCAACGCTGACACCTTCACCTTCTTTATCTTTAACCAGTTTGGTGATTTCTAAAATTAATACTTCATCTTCCCTGGTTTTCAGACTTTCTTCACTGCCTGAATAGAGTTTTGCATCAATGCCGCTTTCCGTAAAACTCTCGTAGTGCTGGCGGCTCAATCCTTCATTTGGCGTAATTAGTATGATATTTTCCCAGTCGTTTTTGAAATACTTCGTCGCCTGCCAGTAATTACAGTGCATGATCAATGTTTTGCCGCTTCCTGTGGCCATCCAGTAGGCGAGCTTTTTCAGGTCATTCTCATTAAATGCTTCAATGTTTTTGAAGTCGGATTTCGGTTTTAATAATGCATTTAACTCATTAATTAAAATTTCCTTTTGACTGCTGTACACATCAAAAAAGAATTCAGTGAACAGCAGCGCTAACCACTGATAGTATTTGAATGAAAAAAAGGGTTCCGCCCTGTTTTCCCTGAGTTTTTTCTCATATCCCTGGATTGCATCGTCATATTGTTGAATCAGGTTGTCATCTACTTTTTTGTTTGGGTTTGACATAATTGACGCCGCAAAAAAAGTATAACCCGATGAGCTTATGCCGGTTTTTTTAGTGTTAAAATCATTACGCAGTTCTTCAAAGGTTTCGTACCCAAACTGCCCGAGTATATAGCGAAATAATATGAGTTGTTTACTTAGCTGCATGGTCAGGGTAACATCTTGTTTTTAAATACTTCTTCTACAGGCTGATATCCTTCGATATGCGCCTGATCATTGATATACAGCAAATCATAACTGTAGTTTTTGAATTCTTCTGTCAATGCCTCACGATCCGCCTTGTAGTCTTCCAGTTGCCAGTCTTTTACGCTGCGCCAGACAACCAGTATCTTCTTGTTGGCATTATTGTGACCGTAGATAAACCGGTATTGTTTATCATTGATTTCTTTGGTTATGCATTTTTGCATGTGCAGACCGATCAGGTAATTAAAAGTCTCTACCAAATCCACCGCCTGCTCCGTATCGTAAGTATAGCCGTCCCATACTTTCAGTTTGTAATCCCAGGGGTCTTTCATGGCTTCGGTATTGACCAGGGTCCGGCTGTTTTTGGTTTCAAATTCCAGCATGTATTTGGGAATGTACCGGTCAAAGGCCAAAGCTTGTTGCCGGGCCTCTTCACTGGCTGTAAAAGCAATGTTTTCCAGGGCCTCTTCGTATTGCTCCAACCGCTGGTATTTGAAAAATACGCCAAGGCCGTTCATGCTGCCATTTTTCGGTTTGCCATCTTTCCAGTCAAAGGTGTAGGCGATTTTTTTTATGCGGGG
>CAYYMT010000201.1:0-4798 GCA_964472715.1 uncultured bacterium
GCCAGTTGGGTGGATTCACCTTCCGCCAGCATTTTTTCAAAATATTCCAGTAACCGGCTTGCTTTTTCCAACCGGTGATTATGAATTGAAATTTGATTCTTCAGGAAGGCCAGTTGATGTAAATGTTCAGCGGCTTCTTCCAGAATCCTTAACCGGGCGGCATCAAAAACAGCCTGTTGTTGTTCTTCTGTTAGGTGCAGATTTTTATACTGATGATAGTAGTAGGTGGGAAACCTGAAGGACTGGGTAATCCCGATCTCATAATTATTATTTTCTTTAAATTCATGTTCCAGGGCCGGATTATCAGGCAGCAATTCATTTTTTGCCCGAAGTATTTCAACCCGGTTCATCGAGCGAAGTGCTTTTAGTTCCCGGTTGTTTTCCAGAATTTGACTGACCATTTCATCATAGGACTGTCCAAAAAGAAAATTGACAGCAAAAATTGTCAGAATCAGATATACTTTTTTTACCGAATAATTTGTTGGTTTAATCATTGATGGCCTCATATCGTTTTGTTTTATAGCAGAACATGCTGTAAATAATGGGCACCACATAAATATTTAAAAATGTGGAAGTGATCAATCCACCCAGGATCACAATCGCCATAGGCGACTGAATTTCATTTCCGGGCTGATCACCGCCCAGGGCTAAGGGTATTAATGCAAATACCGCTGTCAGCGCTGTCATCAGGATTGGATTCAGCCGTTCGCCGGCACCTTCCAGAATTGAATGGCGCAGGCAATATCCATCATCCTGTAGGGTTTCAAAGCGGGAAACCAGCAGAATGCCATTACGGGCGGCAATTCCGAACAGGGTGATGAACCCGATCAGTCCCGGAATACTGAGAATTCCTGATGTGAATCGAATAGCAAAGATACCACCGATAATCGCCAATGGCAGATTCAGCATGACAATGCCGACGGTTTTAATGGATTTAAACTCCTGAAACAATAACATGAAAATGATCAGAATCGCAAACAACGAAGTGATCAAAATAGTCCGGGAGGACCGTGCTTCACTTTCAAATTGTCCGCCATATTCAATCCAGTAATTTTCCGGGAAATTCACATTCGCGTCGATGGTTTGTTGGATATCCCTGATGATACTGCGAAGGTCTCGATCGGCAATATTAGCGGAAACCACTAACTTACGCTGAACATTCTCGCGGTTGATCACATTGGGTCCGGCGGTGGATTTCAATTCCGCTACATAACTCAGGGGCACTTTTCCATAAACCGGTGAATCTATCAAAATATTATCCAGTGATTGCAGAGTATTGCGATATTCTGTGTCATAGCGGATGATGAAATCAAAATTGCGGTTGCCTTCAAACACCTGGGAGACTTTTTGGCCGGAAATGGCGGTATGGATAAATTCATTGAATTGATTGATCTTAATACCATATTTAGCCAGCATGTGGCGTTTGGGCAGGATTTGTAATTGCGGCACTTCTGTTTGCGGTGCGACGCGCAGATCGACAATACCGGGAATAGATTGGATTTCGCGCTCAATTTGTTTGGCCAGTGTATGCATTCGGTTGAGGTCTTCGCCAAAAATTTTGAGGGCGATATTGGCGCTGGTTCCCGACAGCATATGGTCAATACGGTGCGACAATGGCTGTCCCACTGAAATATTCAGACCGGGTATCCGGTTAAGCCGGTTCCGCAGGTCGGCCATGAATTCCTCTTTGCTGCGGCTTTCCAGATCATAGGGAATATCAATTTCCGATGAATAAGAACCACCATGCATATGCGCGCTATGTTCAGCGCGACCGGAGCGGCGTGAGATATATTTGATCTCTTCCATATCCAGTAACACATCTTCGATTTTACTGTTCAGTTTCGAACTGGCTTTCAGGCTTATTCCCGGTTCCGTAATGGTATTGATCGTCAATGTGCCTTCATTAAAATCCGGCAGAAAACTTCGTCCAAGGCTGGAAAAAGTCACCAGTGATCCGAGCAGTAGAACCGCAATCAGTGACAGAACGATTTTTCGATGCAACAGGGTAAAATTAAGTGAACTAAGGTAAAAGTGGTTGAGTGTATTGATCAGTTTATTACCGCGATTTTCGTGTTTGTTCAATTGCTTGTCAGATGACAACAGCAGGCTGCACAAAGCGGGAGTTATAGCCAGTGCCACGAGCAGCGAAGCCAGCAAAGATATGATAAACGTATAGCCCAGGGGCCGCAGCATTCGTCCTTCCATACCTGATAAAAAGAACAAAGGGGTAAAGGCCACAATAATGATCAGTGTGGCGTAAATAATTGAGGAACGAATCTCCACAGAAGCTTCATAATTCACCAACTTTTTATCTTTTCGACGGATTGGGGGGAGAGCGTGATTTTCCCGCAGCCGTTTGTAGGAATTTTCCACATCAATGATCGCGTCGTCAACAAGCACACCGATGGCAATGGCCATTCCGCCCAATACCATGGAATTGATCGTCATTCCCAGCATTTTTAAGACGATGACAGTCACCAGCAGGGAGAGGGGAATTGCAAAAAGGGAAATCAATGTGGTCCGGTAATTCATCAGGAAAAAGAATAAAATGATCGTTACCAGAAAGCCCCCTTCCAACAAAGCTCTTTTAACATTATTAATTGAAATGTTAATAAAATCAGCCTGGCGAAAGACATGGGGATTGATTTTAATATGTTCCGGTAAATTATGGGCCAGGTCTTCCAGTGCGGTGTCGATTTTTTGTGAAAGTTTGATGGTATTGGTATTCGGCTGTTTGAGAATGGTAATGATGATCGCTTCTTTGCCATTGAGAAAGGAATTGCCGATTTTGGGTTCGGCACTGCCGACTTTTACTGTGGCGATGTCGGCGAGAACTACAGGCTTGCCGTTGACATTTTTAACCACGGTTTCAGCTATTTTTTCGATGTCAGTGGTCCGCACCATTCCTCTGACAAGATATTCCTGATTGAATTCATTGATGACCCCGCCGGCGGAATTGCTATTAAGGGCTTCACAGGCTTCGTGGACTTCATGCAAAGCAATATCATAATAGCGCATTTTATCGGGATTCAGCAGAGCCTGGTACTGTTTGAGGTCACCGCCCATGACAATTACCTGGGCAACACCATTGACCGCCAGCAAACGCTGTTTGATCTGCCAGTCCGTGAGAGTGCGTAAATCCAGGGTTGACAGTTGATCACTGCTGACGGCAATCAGCATGATTTCCCCCATAATTGAGGATTGCGGAGTCATGTAGGGTTCTTCGGCTCCTTGCGGAAGTTTTTCCGTGATTCCGGTCAGTTTTTCGGAAACGATCTGCCGGGCTTTATAAATATCCATGCCCCAGTTGAAATCCACCCAGACAATGGAGACGCCGGCATAGGTCGCAGAACGAACCCGCCGGACATTGGCCGCGCCATTGACAGTGGCTTCCACCGGGAAAGTCACCAGGCGTTCCACATCTTCAGCCGCCATGCCGTGGGCTTCCGTCATAACCGTAACTGTCGGAGCGGTGAGATCCGGAAAAACATCGATGTCCATTCTGATGGCGGTATAGACACCGATTCCCATGATTACAAAGGCCAGGATCAGTACTGTCAGGCGATTCTCAATGGAGAATTTTACGATTTTGTTTAGCCACATAAAAATTCTCCTTAATGATTATGGCCGGCGTGGGGGTCCACGCTGCTGTTGGCTTGTGACAATTTCAATTCCAATACGCCGCTGACGACCACTTCATCACCAAAATGCAGTCCTGATGCAATATGCGCTTCCCGGGCATTCATGGATTCAATCTTTACCGGCGTTTTCAGGTAATCTTCAGCGCCCTTTTTAACAAAGACAAAATAAAGTCCCTGTTGTTCAATCAGGGCGGATTTCGGAACGACAAGAGCCTTTTTTGTTTTTTCGATATTCAGCCAGACTTCGGCAAAACTACCGGGGATCAATTCATGACTATGACCCAGTGAGAAACTGAAAGGAATGAAGGGACTGCCCGGCTTCAGGCGGGTTCCTTCGGCCATTTTTGTTTCGCTATGAAAGGCATGAAGGTCATGGCTATACTCCATTTTGAAATTACCGGAATTAATTTCATGCCGTTTATGAAAATATTTTTTGGGGACATCCACTTCCAGGTAATTGTGGTGGTTCTCAGAAATTATTGCCAGTTTTTCACCGGCAGTGACATAATCGCCATTATTTACAAACAATTTATATATTTCACCCGTTACAGGCGCGGTAATAATCAGGGACGCGGCGGTGTAATTTTTTTTCAGGATGTGATATTGGATACTATCGGCGTCAAATTGTGATTTTCTGGCCAGAAACTCCTCCTGGGAGATAATATTATCGTCAATTAAGGAGCGGGCCCGTTGAAGGGCGGCTTTGCTCTGGTGGTATTTATTTTTAGCAGTTGTAAACTGTACATCCAAATTGTTGCCGGAGATATCCTTGCCGCTGATTGTAAATAATTGGGTGTCCTTTTGCAGCTGCCTGCCTGTTACTAGATTTTCAAAAGCAAAGTTTACGATTCCATCGGACTTGGCGATAATCACAGTTTCACCGGCCGGGGATATTTTGATCATGCCGGTGGTTTTTATGGTATTAATATAGAGGGTGGGCGCGATCCTGATGGTTTCCGGATTATGAATTGAGGAACTATGGTCGTGGTCTGTTTCTACCGCATCATGGGAATGATCATGCATTTCTGTATCATGTGCATGACCGGCTGGGCTGCTCTCATGAAGATGAGTGTCTTCTTCGTTGTGAGAATGGTCGTGGCTTTGTTGACCGTTGGCAAAATTTATAATCGCCAACAAATAAAGAATTGAAATCAGAT
>CAYYMT010000202.1:0-4794 GCA_964472715.1 uncultured bacterium
GTTTTGCTGCCATCCTTTTCACTTTTAAAAGAAATTATTCCACTCCGTTTTTTAATATTCGCTATGATCAAATCAATTTCACCGCTCTTTAATATATCACGAACCGGCCTCAATCCAATTCCATCATGGGTTGCCAGAACATTAAAGAAGTAATTGTTTTCTGATAATACCGGTAGACTTTCCAGATAGGTCAAGATCCGATCAGCATTCCCGGTGTAAAATGTAAAGAGAACCAGCGGTGAAATAGAGAATTGATAGATTAGTTGCGCTTCATTAGCGCCATCACCAAAATATTCCAGATTTTCTTTAGATGGTACATTTGCTTCCGGCAGTAACAAGACACCATTTTTTACTTCATCAATTACCTGGCGTGTCAATCTGATAATTTTGTGGGTTTCCGGTAAATTAATACATGAGGAGTTCATTTTTTTCCAGATATAAGCAATGGCATCAAGACGAATGATTGTTGCCCCTTTGGAAATATAAAAGAGCAGGATTTCCAGCATCTCCAAAAGCACTGCCGGGTTTTTATAATTTAAATCCAGTTGATCATCACTAAAAGTTGTCCATAGACAGACATCTTTACCCTTTTTATTATATTGACTCAAAAGCGGCAAGTCCCGCGCCCGCATAACAGCTGATACATCAGCATCTTCATCCATTTCTATAAAATAATCTTTGTATTTTGGATTGCCTGTATGGTATTCAAGAAACCATCGATGTTTGCTGGATATATGATTGACAACAGCATCGAAAACAAGGTTAAATTGCTCACCTGTTTTTTCAATATCCCGCCAGTCACCATATTCCTCTTTCACTTGATAAAAATCCTGAACAGCAAAACCATCATCGGAAGTAAAAGGATAAAATGGCAGAAAATGAATGTGTGAAATGATTTCCTGTAAATTGTTATTAAAAAAATGATTCATGATTTTCAGCGACTTTTCATCCGGTGAGTATATATTATCCGCGTAACAGATCAAGGCTATACTCTGTTCAGATAATTCCGGAATTGGTTTTCTATTCTTTAACACTGTTTTATATTTCCGAATCAGTGTATTTATCTTTTTTTCGATCCTATCACTGCTTTCTGAACCATATAATTCTGAAATCAACTTTTTAATATTTTCCATAATTTTTCCATTTTATTTTCTTTTGAAACAAAATCCAAAAACAATATATTAAAACGTTTCGATAAAAACTATCATCTTATTCAGAAAGAGAGCGCATGGCTTCATTTACATATCCCAAAATTGATTGCCCCACAAAAGAACTTAGAGTTTACAATCTCAAAACTGACTGCATTGAAAGCCAGGTATCAGCCTGTGCCTTCCAGGGTATTGTCAATAAACAGAGCACTTCCAAGATTTATATTACCAACACCTATTGTTTTGATAATTGTTATGGTGGTGCGACACAGGTGCAGATTGCAGACCGGTTTCTGGACTTACTTTTCAAAGATATACCGACCAATTATGAAACCAACAGCAGCAATGGTCCCTACAACGGATTTCTGTCCATTTTCCAAAAATATAAGCGATATGCGAAAGGAATCGTCATCTGGGACTCAAAATTGGAAATGGCAACCATTGAAGCAGCAACCACTATTGCCGGAATTACAGAAACCATCCCTGTTTCTCCGGAATTAGCCGAAATTTTAAGTGAAGATAACATTACAGTTTTGGAGGACCTGCGAAAATATAATTTTCAAACCAATCAACAATGCCTGGATTGGATACTTGATAATTGGTTTGACAAAGCCAATCACAAAGTGGCTTTTACCTGGTCACACATGTCAACAGGTGACAAAAGCTGGGGAGCCGCCAACAAAGACTATGTAACAGCGAACAAATTGTTTACTTTTTACCTCGACATTACCAATAAAGAGGAAATCGAATATTATTCCAAAGTAATCACACGCTATCAGCCTGGCACCCCGATTTTAGGCTGGACCGATGAACGGTGGGCTGATGCCTTATTTGCAAAAATGGGCTATTTTATGGTGCCTTATATTAGCGTTGAAAATATGACCGTTCATGCTTCATTTCCTTCTACTTCAGGTAACAAAAGGATACCGGCCCCGGCTCCGATCCAGCAAAACAGCGTCTACATTGCATTCTTCATTGCTGATGGCGATAATCTTCTTCATTCCATGATCTATGAACCCAACAGGATATTGACATCAAAAGGCTTCGGGAAAATTCCTTTAACCTGGATTATCAATCCGGGACTGGTTGACCTGGCGCCCAGATTATTTGACTGGTACCAGACATTGCCGGAAAACCAGGAATTAGCCGGCATGATGAGTGACGGCCACCCATTCAGTGATAATTTTCTGGCCTTTAAGCGATATTGCAGCTTTACATCCCATTACCTGTCAAAATCAGGCATAATGACTCTGAAACAAATGGAAGAATCAGAAGCAGTATCCTGGAATGTCAGGCCTTATGTCATGAACAGTGGTTATGCCGGTATTTGCCCCAAAGGAATTCGGCCTTATGAATATCACATGGACGGTGAAACCTTCCATATTGGCTCCGTTAAATTGAATGATAAAAGTGACACGATTATTAATTTGATAGAAAATGCGCCCTTTAACGGACCGCTGTTCCTGAATGTCTTTGTGGGAACAGCCAAAACAGATCTGCTTGTTAATCTCGAAAAAGTAGTGAAGGCATTAAAAATTTATGGTCAGAAAAATAACAAACAATTCCATTTTCTCAGAAGTGTCGATCTTGGCGCGACTTTCCGGAATTATAACAGGAATGATTATTTAGATGAATAAGAATTATAATCCCCATGATGAAACCATAAATTATTCAGAAAACTATCGCGGCCAATTTCATTTCAGTCCTAAGTCAGGGTGGATGAATGATATCAATGGACTGGTTTATCATAAAGGAAAATATCATATGATATACCAATGGGGAAAGGAAATTCGCCATGGTGGTTATGCAACCAGCAGAGATTTGTTGCATTGGCAGGATCAGGGTGTCGCATTAATTCCGCAAAAATCATTTTTGCCTGAGAATGCTGTCAGGAATGTATCGGGAAACCAGGTTTTTTCAGGCAGTGCCGTAGTCGTATCGGGCAAGACGGCCACCAAAATTACCGGCAGTCCCGAACCGGCAATCGTGGCAATTTATACCGGTGAAGGAGTTGGAACCTGCCTGGCCTGGAGCAATGATAATGGCAATTCCTGGCATAATTACCGGGATAATCCGGTTGCAAATGTCACCGACAAAGATTACCCCCGTGATCCCTGCGTATTTTGGTATGAAAAAGCATCAAAATGGATGATGGCGATCTATGAAAATGGCACTGGTTTTTATTCATCTGACGACCTCATTCATTGGAAATTCCTGAGTAATATAGAGTTCGGGTATGAATGCCCGGATATTTATCAACTACCTCTGGATGGCAATACAAACAGAATGAAATGGGTTTTACAGGATGCCTGCGGCGCTTATTTAATCGGTGAATTTGACAAAGGTTATTTTAAAGCCGATGACGGGCAGGTCGTCCATAAAATGGATTCCGGGCCGGATTTTTATGCGGCTCAGACCTTTCCGAAAAGCAACCTTCCGAATAATGACAACAGAATCATTCAAATTGCCTGGATGGATAATTGGAATGGCGGTGTTGGTGAAGAAATTTGGGAGCGAAATGCCACTTTTCCGGTTTCACTGGGGTTGGCGTTATTAAACGGGCAGAAAAGAATCACCAGAAATCCAATTGAGGAAATCAGATCACTCTATCTCAATTCCATCACGTGGAAAGATCAGATACTCTATCCGGGTTCCAATATTCTATCAAAAATTAAATCAAAACTATTTGACCTTTTTGCCGAATTTGATCTTGCCAGTATACAAACCGGCAAATTTGGATTTAGAATAGCCAATAAAACCATTGAATATGATATCGCCAATCAGACCTTGTTATCTCAAAAAATTATCACGAGGGATAAAAACAAACTTAATGTCAGAATTTTAGCGGACTGGGGACAACTTGAGCTGTTTGCAAATAATGGAATATTTTCTTATTCAGAGCAGTTTGGCTTTTCGCCCACCAGAAATGATTTAGAATTTTTTACAGATATTCCAATAAAAATGGTCTCATTAAAATTCCATGAAATAAAAAAAATTTGGTAACCACTTCCTAACACAATTGACAGGTAACTTTGCTCTTCTGGCATTATAAGAATTACCGTTAAAAAAAGATAAATAACTGACGTTAAGAATTTTATACTGTTTGAGCCCCGGCAAGCTCGGGTCATGCACTTTTCTAAGGGGGACAAACGCTGGACAATCTGTTGTTTTTTTCAGAACAGAATGATCGAAGTCGTAACCATACCCCAATCAGTCCTCCCTAAAAAGGGAGGTGCAGGTGGGTGTTAAACTAATCAAAGTGGTAAAATAGTAAGTAAAGACATTTTTTACACCCTTCCACAGCTTTGTCTCTCCCAAAGTCGAGATAAAGACTGAATCCGTTATTTATCTTTCTAGCAATTTTTTTATCCACTGCAACTCCTATAAAACCACAATTTTTAATCTTGACAAATAACTATTAATCCATAAATTATTCTGCGAGGGAAAATTATTTTATAAGGAGCACCCATGAACCCAATTTTTATCGGAATATTCATCTATCTGATTATTATTCTCTTTATCGGAATAAAATCTGTTCGTAAGAATAAAACCAATGCTGATTATTTACTGGCTGACCGTAAACTGGGTTCATGGGCCATATCCTTGTCAGAAAGAGCCAGTGGTGAATCAGCCTGGTTGCTGCTGG
>CAYYMT010000203.1:0-4444 GCA_964472715.1 uncultured bacterium
GAGGTTGCTGGGCGCTGCCTGCCCGGCATAGCGGAGCGGAGACGGGGGTGCTGCCTGCCCGGCATAGCGGAGCGGAGACGGGGGAACTGGATGCAGTGGAGACAGATTACTGATCACTGATTACGGATAACTAATCACCGGCTGTCCTTACGCAGTACATTGCGCCTGTGAGGCGAAGTGAAACGGAGACTTAAGGGGTCCTTCAGGACGACGCGGCAATCCCCGAGCGATCGGAGTGATGGATGTAATCTAATCGGCTAGCGGCGGAAATATGTATCAAAAAAAGAAGTCATTCTATTACTGTTTTACCCTTGAAAAAAAATCGATTTAATTTATGATTTATAATTTTGGTTACAATATACTTTTTAATCTGTGATTCTGTCAATGTCTTTCAGGCTTTCTTCTTTGGCATACAGACTATACAGAACAGGTCGCCGGGCAGGCCTGTCTTCATTTTGTTTCGCCGGACAAGCGGTAATCGGCAGTGAATTGTATGGTAAATAGTTGCGACAAATCTTGTGTGATGATGAAATCATTATGAAAAAGATTGATGGTTTTATCAAAAATGTCTATGAATTTTTCTGGATAATCGAGCATATATTATATACTTTTTAAAAATTTAATAAGGAGTATATAAGCCCTCTGTACCACAAGTGAAATATACCGTAATTTTGATCTGGAATTATTAGAAAAAGACTTTGGCACAGCAGTAAGACATCCAGATAAAGAATCGTAATCCTCTATACCTGTCATTACCAAAACGACAATTCCCTGTCAAAAAACCTTATGAATGCAAATTAGTACTTCATGCTATTTTTGATGTGAACATGGCGTACATTTCCACTGTTATCAAGGGGCCATAAATATTAATTTGTCGATGAGAAAAGGAAGAAGAGCGGGTGAGGGGAATCGGACCCCCGTATCCAGCTTGGGAAGCTGGTGTTCTGCCATTGAACTACACCCGCTTAGTGTGTATTCGCAAAAATACAAAATATTTTTTAATAATCACAAAAAAGTTTCTGTATATTTCCAAAAATTTTTCCCGTGACCATGATTTTATTCAATAATATTTTTATATTCAAAGGATTGTTAAAAAGTTATATGGAGGAGAGCATGAGAAAATTTTTAGTGTTGATCTTGTTTGTTATTGTGATGGCCGGTACCCTGTCGGCTGAAACGCGAATTTTGCGTAGCCCTGATATACACGGGGACAAAATAGTGTTTGTTTATGCCAATGATCTTTGGCTGGCTGAGGAAGAAGGCGGAACGGCCCGGCGGTTGACCACCTCTGACGGGGCCGAGACTAATCCTCATTTTTCACCGGACGGAAATTGGGTCGCCTTTACCGGGCAATATGACGGCAACAGTGATGTTTACCTGGTGCCCGTTACCGGTGGTGAACCCAAACGGCTGACCTGGCATCCCTATGATGATAATGTTCGCGGCTGGACCAATGACGGCAAGGCTGTGATTTTTGCTTCCACGCGGAAAAGTGTTCCCATTCGATTCCCGCAGTTTTTTAAGATTGCAGTCACCGGCGGATTTCCGGAACAGTTGCCAATTCCGAGAATCGCCGAAGGAAAATTATCACCCGACGGGGAAAAGATGGTTTATCAGAAAATAGAACCCTGGGAATCGGAATTCCGCAATTACCGTGGCGGTCAGGTGGATCCCATCCGGATCATTGATTTGGATTCCTATGAAGAGGAAAAGCTCCCCTTCAATGGCGCCAATGACCAAAACCCGGTTTGGATAAAGGACAAAATATATTTCCTTTCCGATGAAGATTATACTATGAATATTTATGAATATGACCTGCAAACAAAGGGGCGCCAACAGGTTACTTTTTTCAAAACCTTTGACTGCAAGCGCCTGGAAGCGGACAATAGCCGGTTAATATTTGAAAACGGCGGCTATCTGCACACTTTCACACCGGGTGATGAGTCCCCGGAAAAACTGGAAATAACCGTTACCGGAGATTTTCCCTGGGCCAGAACGCACTGGGAAAATGTGGGCGACAAAATCAATAATTTTGCGCTCTCTCCAACCGGAAAACGGGCCTTGTTTGAAGCCCGCGGTGATATTTTTACCGTTCCGGCGGAAAAGGGTGACATTCGCAATCTCACCCGCAGTTCCGGTGCCGCCGACCGAAGTCCCGCCTGGTCCCCTGATGGTGATAAGATCGCCTGGTTTTCCGATCAATCCGGTGAATACCGGTTGGTCATCACCGATCAATTCGGAGTGAACCGCAAATCCTATGAACTGGTGGATCCGGGATTTTACTACAGCCTCACCTGGTCGCCCGATGGCGAATATCTCAGTTATACCGATGAAGGAAGAAATCTTTATATTTTTGACCTTGATAAGGGAAAAGCCGCTTATATTGATAATGAAGGCTATGCCAATCCCGGCCGGACGATTTATCCGGAATGGTCACCGGATTCCAAATGGATCGCCTATACCCGCCAGTTGGAAAATCAGTACAATGCTATTTTTCTCTACTCGGTGGAAAAGGAGAAATCCTTTCAGATTACCGATAATATGGCGGACTGCAAATCACCGGCGTGGGATGCTTCCGGCAAATATATCTATTTTCTGTCCAGTACAAATTACGGGCTGAATGTGGGATGGCTGGATATGTCCTCATTTGAAAGGCCCGTAGAACGGAATATTTATGCGGTGATCCTGTCTGATGAAGAGGATTCTCCCTATCTGCCGGAAAGTGATGAGGAAAAAATTGAAAAGGAAAAGGCCACGCAGGATGAAGAGGACAAGAAAGAAGAGGAAGTCGTGAATGTGGATGTGGACCTCGAAAACATCGGCGACAGGATCATTGCCCTGGATGTACCGGCTGCTAATTACCGGAACCTGCAGGCCGGCCCTGAAGGCAAAGTCTATTTTATGCGGGAGCCCGGCCCCACTTCATCATTAAATCCTGAAAACAATGCAACGCCGCTGCTGTATTATGATATCAATGAGAAAAAATCCGGCGAAGTGATTGACGCCCTGAAGGACTATTGCTTTTCCCATGACAAACAAAAAATGCTCATTACCAAAGGAACAAATAACTGGGCGATCTGTGATGCCGGTGAAAGTGTGGATTTTGGTGACGGGAAAATCAGTACCGCGGAAATGTCCATGAAACTGGAGCCGCACAAAGAATGGCGCCAGATATTTCGTGAGGCCTGGCGGTATCAGCGGGATTATTTTTATGTGGAAAATGTCCATGGACTTGACCTGGACTGGGCTTATGACACCTATTCCCAATGGCTGCCCCATGTCCGCCACCGGTCGGATTTGAATTATATTCTCGATATTCTGGGCGGTGAAACTTCTGTGGGACACTCCTTTACCGGCGGCGGTGATATGCCGGACATTGAACGGGTTCCCGTAGGCCTCCTTGGCGCTGATCTGAAAATTGAAAACGGCTATTACCGTATTCAAAAAATCTATACCGATGAAACCTGGAATCCCAATTTGAAAGCGCCTCTGGCCAGGCCGGGATTAAAGATTGGAGAAGGCGACTATATTCTGGAAGTTAACCGCCGCAAAGTATTCGCTGACCAGAATATTTATTCCTTTTTTGACAAAACCGCTGACAAGCAAACAGTGCTGAATATTAGTAGCACTCCCAATGAAAAGGATAGCCGGGAAGTCATCGTCAAACCGGTATCCTATGACGGTAATCTGAGGACCCGTAATTGGGTGGAAAGCAACCGCAGAAAAGTCGATGAAATCTCCAATGGCAAACTGGCCTATGTCTGGTTGCCCAATACCTCCACGGCCGGATACAATTATTTCAATCGCTACTATTTCGCGCAAATGCATAAAAAAGGCGCGGTTATCGACGAACGGTTTAATGGCGGCGGGTCTATTGCCGATTATATTGTTGACCTCATGTCCCGTGAACTGCTGGGATTTTTTAATAATCCCATTGGTGACAAGGCTCCTTTTCGCGCCCCTAATGCGGCTATTTTCGGCCCGAAGGTAATGATCATCAATGAATCCGCCGGTTCAGGCGGTGATATGCTGCCCTATATGTTCAAAAAGCGCAATATCGGCCCACTGGTGGGAACCCGGACCTGGGGCGGCCTGGTGGGCATTTGGGACGTTCCTTCATTGATCGATAATGGTTATATGACCGCGCCCCGTGGCGGTTTCTACAATACCGATGGTGAATGGGATGTGGAAAATAAAGGCATAAAACCGGATATCAAAGTTGAAATGACACCAAAACTGGTGAATAAAGGCCATGACCCGCAACTGGAAACAGCTGTCAAAACCGCCCTGGAATTACTGAAAACCCAGGAAGTGAAAATATTACCGCAACCGAAAGACCCGGTCAAAGTTAAACGGGCAAAATAAACTTACCCTGGATTATTCATGAATTTTCAAATTATTTAATCAAAGTGTATAAAATTAATAGTTTACAAAAGAAAAAATA
>CAYYMT010000204.1:0-4440 GCA_964472715.1 uncultured bacterium
AATGACAAACTGGTTTACCCCGGAATTTCCACAACCGCCAATGGTATTTATACGGAACCTGATCAGCTGGTGGAGCAGATACAAACTTGCCGTGATTATGGCTTGGAAGGCCATGTGATCTGGTATCATAATAATTTGATTAACCATTCCAATAATTATTTACAGCATTTAAAGGACAGTGTTTACCAGGAGCCGGCGGAAATTCCCTATCGCTCTGAGGAATGGCTCAGGGAGGTGATCATTGTGGATGAGCAATCGGATCAGGTCACCAAAACCGGTGGCTGGAAGAGTTACAGCGGCAGTATTCCGCTTTATGACAATAAATGTTTGTACACCAATACCGGAGACTCGGATACGCTGAAATATTATGCCGATATTACTAAAAGCGGTTATTATGAAGTTTATCTCTTTGTGAATACACAGCCCAACGCCAATACGGACTCAAAATTTACTGTCATGGAACAGGATTATTTTGTGAATCAAACCATTCGCGGCAATGCCGGACGCTGGGAAAAAATCGGAGATAAGTTTCTGGAGGCAGGAGATGCTCAACATCTGTTAACCGTAACATCCAATGATGGGGATGGGAGTTTTGTGTTCGCCGACGCACTGATGTTGATCGAAACCCGTCGACCGATAGAATATATAAATACCGCCATTGATAAGGATAATCAGCATCTTAATCCCGAGGATTTCAGCCTTTATCAAAATTACCCGAATCCCTATAATGCCTCGACAACTATTTCTTTTGACATTGCCAAACCAGCAAGCTATGAACTGATGATCTATGATCTGAAAGGACGCGCTGTATCAGAATTAACAAAGGGATTTTTTGAACCTGGCAGATATAAATTCCAGCTGAATGGCAATGATCTGTCCAGCGGTATCTATTTCTATGCTCTGAAATCGAAAAATAATGTTTTGATTCGAAAGATGACATTGCTAAAATAGGACATGAGTAGCATGATCAATAAAAATTTCAGAATCGCCAAAGAATTAAACGAAGTCAAACTCCTCAATATTCTTCGTAAGGAAGGACCGATTTCCCGAACAGAGCTGGCGAAACGGACCAATATCACGAAAGTGACCATCGCGGAAATTTTGAAACGATTAGGCAATGAAGGATTTATTGAAGAAGCCGGCAAAGGTGAGTCCACCAAAAAAGGCGGGAAAAAACCCAAACTGGTGAAACTCAATCCTGACAAAGGCTATGTCGTAGGTGTGGAATATAAACGGACTAAAGCCCGCATCGCCATTGCGAATATTGAATCGAAAATCGTGCTCTGTGAAGAAATAACTTATGACTTAGGCACCAGCCTGAAAAAGGTCATCAAAAAAACCTTTGAGATCATTGATCAGTCATTGAGAAAATTGACCATTCCGGAAGAAAAACTGATCAGTATCGCCGTCGGTGTACCGGGATTTATTGATTATGAAAATGGTGAACTGATCTATGCCGATACCATGAGAGGATGGGAACGCAAGCCCCTGGCGGAAACAATTTCCCGACGATACAAAGTGCCTGTCATTCTTGAAAACGATGTGAATATGATCGCCATTGGCGAAGACCTCCTGGGCGCCGGTAAAGATGAATCGGACATTGTATCCATCTGGATCGGTGAAGGTATTGGCGCGGGGATCGTGATTGATAATCAACTGATCCGCGGTGCTTCGGGCATTGCCGGAGAAATCGGTTACCTGGAGATCAACAATTCCCTGACCAATCATACCTATCTCAAACATCTTTATTCCAACCAGCGCTATATCGGGGATATCTTATCGGAAGAACATTTATTTAATGTGCTGAAAATCGCCCTGGAATTTCAGTCCCATAAACTGGAAAAGGAAATTGAAAGCTATTCTCTGGAAGAATTGCTGAAACTGGGGGATGAGGGCAACAACGTTGTCCAGGAAATTCTGGACGAATACAGTTTTGTGCTGGCCAATGTCTGCACGGAACTGATTAAAACGATCAATACTAATCTTATTATACTATCCGGAAATATCATTGAAAATTCCCATTACCTGTATGTGAAAACCCAGCAGTTTGTCAAAAACAAAATGCGGGAGATTCCCTTTGATATCAGTTCCATCGTAATTGGTGAACTGAAAGGGGAGAAGGCCTGTACCATGGGCGCGATTTCCCTGGCCCTGCAGGTGATCTATAAGCCCTATATTTTGAATCGGCAGATTGATCATATTCATATTAAGGAGTGATCCTTTTTTTATTGTTTATTATTCCGTTTCAGGTATTTGAGTAATCCCTGGTAGGTCATGCCCAGATGATTGGCGGCTTTGGTTTTATTGCCGTCATATTTTGTGAGGGCTTTATCGATCAACCAGGATTTGGCTTGTTCTATTTCTTCGAAGGTGCCCTCTTTAAAGTTGAATTTGTTGCCGATAATTTTTGCATCTAAACTTTTATTCTCATTGGTTTTTATAAGTTGCCTTACGGAAATTTCACCACCAAATAATGCATAATTTTGCACAAAATTTTGAATTTCTCTGACATTGCCCGGCCAGTCTAAAGATTTCAAATAATCTTCATCTTTTTTTGATATTTTTTTGACCTTAGTATTATGCAGTTTTTCAAAATTATTTAAATAATAATTCAATAGAATTGGAATATCTTCACGCCGTTCAATTAAGGGGAGTAATTTTATATGCATTGGACAGAGCCTGAAATATAGGTCCTGCCGTAATCTTTGTTCTCTTATGGCTTGTTCTATTTGACGATTTGTGGAAGCTAATATTTGCACGTCTACTTTCTTCCAGTTTGATTCTGCTATTTTCCGTATTTTTTGGGTTTCAATCACGCGTAATAATTTCGCTTGCAGATGGATGGGAATTTCAGTTATTTCGTCTAAAAAAAGTATCCCGTTATCGGCTATTTCAAAAAGTCCTGTTTTATTTTCCACTGCTCCTGTAAAAGCCCCTTCTCTGTAACCAAACAGTTCAGACTCAAATAAATTATAGGAAAGTTCAGCGCAATTTACTGAAACCATTTTTTTATTTTTTCGGGGGCCATTTTCATGAATGTATTTAGCGATTAATTCTTTACCTGTTCCGGTGGGGCCGGATATCAACGTGTTTATTTGGAATTTAGCCGATTTTTCAGCTTTGATAATATTTTGATTTAATGAATCTGATACACCAATAATATTAGTGATATTAGAAAAAGATTCCCTGTTTGGAATATCTGGTAAGGATATTAATTTTGTATTTTGCTTTTCTATATCCTGTATTTTCAATAGTTGTTTAACAGCATGAATTAATTCAATATTTTTATATGGTTTATAAATAAATCTATCGGCTCCGATGGTAACCAATTCCAGGATTGCTTCTTCGCTACTATAACCGGTTATTGCGATATATTTTAAATTATTACTTATGGGTTTTGATTTTTTTATAAATTCAATTCCACTTATACCCGGTAATTTAATATCAACAATTGCTAAATTGAACTGATACCTGGATAATAATTTTAATGCCTCCTCTCCTGATACCGCTTCATGTAGAATATAGTCAAAAGCGGCTAGGGTCAGACTGATACTTTCCCTTACAAAATGATCATCATCAAGTATAAGAATCCGTTTCCTTTGGTTGGTCATTATTCACACCCTCATCTAATTTTGCCAGTTCCAATTCTATTTCCACAAGTGTTCCTCGTGAACTTGTAGATATTTCAATATATCCATCATTTTTTTCAATTAGTTGTTTGGTCAGCCACAAGCCGATACCAATTCCTTTACCCAATTCTTTGGTTGTATTGAGCGGTTTATAAATATTTTTTAGTGTTTCTTCGTCAATGCCGCCGCCATTATCCTGAATCTCAATAATTCCTTTACTGTTCCGTTTATATAATCTGATAATTACATTTTTATTAATTTTTTCATTTTTATTTAATTCATCCCTGGCATTAAGCAATAAGTTGGTTAACACCTGGTAGAGTTCCTCATAGGTAATTTTTAGATTGATGTCATCGATTACGTCAAGGCTTAAGCCAATGAAGTAATTATGAAAATCATTTTCATAGATATCCAGCCAGTCTTCCAGAATATTTTTGGGATTAGCTGTTTTTTGATGACTGATGTTACGAACCGGCCTGAGGAATTTATCGATAATATTGATACAGCGTTTACCGGATCTCAGAATCAGATCGATGTTGCCATTATCACTGATCGCCGGTATATTTTTTAATCGTTCCGCGCTGTTATAAATTGCGGTCAAAGGACTATTTAATTCATGGGCAAGGCTCGCGCCGATTGTCCCCAAAACCGCCATTTTTTCATTATGGACGATCAAACTGGTGGCTTCTTCAAGTTTTTTGTGGTTCTCTTCGATTTCATCTTTTTGGATGAGGATTTTTTTTCGGGAAATCCGCATGGTAAAAAGCCAAAGGGTCAAAATAATAATTGACAATAAAAACATAAAAAAAAT
>CAYYMT010000205.1:0-4425 GCA_964472715.1 uncultured bacterium
CTGCAGGCTGTGATTTTTGGGCTTCTTTATCAGCCTGGCCTTGCTCTTTTTTTGAGCAGGATACCGCTACTATCAGCATTGACAGCAGGGCGATTATTAAAATTGTTTGCTTTCTTAACATGAATTCTCCCTTTGTTAATTGTTTAGTGTCGCGTGCATTTTTTTGATGAAAACGTCTGGTTTCACAAATCCCAGTGTTCTTTGCTTAACCATCTCTTCGCCTCTATCATTGATAAAGACAATTGTGGGCACGCCTTTAACATTATATTGGTCTTTAAGGTCTTTGATTTTTCCTTCTGCGCCACCGGTGAGGTCAACTTTGATCAGTTCAAACTCTCCGGACAATGCGATGATGTCCTCATCTGTGAAAGTTAATTTATCCAGTTCCTTACACGGTATACACCAATCAGCGTAAAAATCAATAATCACCGGCCGGTCATTACTGATGGCGGTGGTATAGGAATCATCGGAATACTGTTGCCAGGCCATTTTATCCATGGTGCTTGTATTATCTGTTTTTGACAAATATCCGGCAGCGAAAATCGCCAGGATTGCCAGGGCTTTTTTAAAATAGGAAAATACTTTTGAAGAATCGCCGGCTTTGTTGAATATCAGCAGATAGATACCGGAAATGGCCAGGAATAACGGCAGTAAAATAGCAAAAATATTATCTGGAATAATGGGATTCAGAAAATAGAGCGCCATACCAAGGAGGATTAACCCAAATATGGTTCTGACACCCACCATCCAGTCACCGGCCTGGGGAAGGTTGGATATTTTGCCGCTGAAAAAGGCCAGAAATATAAAAGGAATTCCCAGTCCTACGGATAATGTAAAAAACATTGAAAAGCCGATAAAAGGATTACCGGTAGCGGCCACATAGGTCAGCAGGCCAATAACAAAAGGACCGATACAGGGGGCAGCTACGATTCCCATGGTCATACCCATCAGTAAGGCGCCAAAATAGCCGGTCTTTGCACCGCCGCCGAGATTAGTTAAAAAGGAGGGCAATCCGAATTCGTAAAGGCCAAACATACTTAAAGCCAGGGCAATGAGAATTGTGGCGATGAAGATCAGCACAAAAGGATTGGTCATAAAGGAACCCAGTAAGCCACCGGACATGGCCGCTATTGTTCCGATAGTGGAATTAATAATAGCCATTCCCAGGACATAGATCAGAGCCAGAACAATGGTCTTGCCCTTACTGTTAGAGGCTTGCCCGCCAAAATAACTCATGGTAATAGGGATCAGCGGATAAACACAGGGGGTGAGCACCAATCCCAGCCCGCCCAGTAGTATTAATAAATAAGTGAGAATGATCCCTTTTTGGCTAAAGGATTCCGCCACATTGAAACTGTCAGTGTTTTCATTATTATCAATTTCTGCTGCCGGCTGCTCTGTTTCTCTGTTCAGGTCAGCAAATATCTCGTCATTGATTGAATTTATTTTTGCGGGATCATCAACAATTTTGATCTCTTGTTCGATGGACGCGCTTTCCGGGGGCAGGCAGGAGGTATTGTTGCAGCCCTGGTAGTTTAGCTGGCCTTTCAGTACAACCGGCGCGCTGGCATTGTCAGATAGTTTGCCGTTGACATAAATAATGATGTCACCGTCATAAAGCGCAAAGGGTTCATCGGATATACTGAGTTCAACCAGCTCATGTTCGGGGTAGGTTATATCGGTGATTTCATAATTGTCAGATGCTTCAAAAGTAACAGTGGTGGGAATACTAAATTCATCCAGTGGTTGCCAGGAATTGATATGCCAGGGATGTTTGATATGAACCAGGACAGCAGCAGAAAATTCACTGCCTTTTACGACAGCATCGGTGGACAATGCGGTTTCTACGTCGAGAATACTTTCAAATTGTCCGAAAAGACCAACTGAGAGTAGCAGTGTCAAGGTGATAATAAATGCGATTTTTCTCAAAACATATTCCTCTATTTTCTTATAATTCCAATTTTAACTGCTGCTTTGATAGCCATTGCAACCGGTGGTTACAAATTATCTATAATTTAATGATTGCGGTGGGTTTGGATTGCTCGGCAATGGATATTTTGAATTTATGAGCGTTTTTTACTCGGAAATCTTCAAAAAGTTTGATGACCAGGTCACGATGATTGTTTTCTTCGCTCAGGTGCGCCAGGATCAGGTGTTTCATGGTGCCGTTCTGATTGAGCTGCTGAAAGAGTTCCAGCGATTCCTCATTAGACAAGTGGCCGTCGCGGCTTTTGATGCGCATCTGGACCTTCAGCGGGTAGGGCCCGGTTTTCAGCATCACCGGATCGTGATTGGATTCCAAAAAGACCAGGTTGAAATCATACTCTTTTAATTGATAGATAACCGATTGCAGGGGCTTGCCAATATCAGTCAAATGAGCGATATTTTTGCCATTACCGGAAATAATGAATCCCACCGGGTCAGTGGCATCATGGGGAATGTGAAAGGATTTTAGTTGGATATCACCGATTTGAAGGGTATCGCCGGAAACGAAGTTCTTCACGATAATTTTTTTCAGAACGTTATCCGGTAAGACCGCCTGGGTGAGCCGTGTCATGTAGACGGGAATTTTGAATTTCCTGGCAAAAACGCCGATGCCACGGTAATGATCGCCATGATCGTGGGTGAGTACAATGGCCCGAATTGCCTCAGGATGCAGGTTGATCTCCCGCATCCTGCGACATATTTCTTTATTACTGAATCCCTGGTCGATCAGGAGGGCTGTTTTTCCGGATTCGATATAAGTGGCATTGCCCTTACTGCCACTGCCTAAATTACAAAAGATCATTTGCCGGTCCGGCCTCTTTCAGTCATGGGAATATTGGAAGCGCAAAGGGGGCAATTTTCCGGTTTATATGTGGGAATATCATATCTCACCAGTGTTTCATAATCCACGCCAAAATCGATTTTATCTCCGGAGCGGTCGATCAATGTGCCGACGCCCATCACTTTACCACCATATTCAGCTACCAGATCCAGTAACTCATAAACCGAACCGCCTGTGGTCACAACATCGTCAACAACCAGAACACGGTCGCCTTTTTCAATGTGGAATCCCCGGCGAAGGACTAGTTTTCCGTCGACTCTTTCAGCAAAAATACTTTTGACTGATAATTCACGGCCCACTTCATGACTGATGATAATTCCGCCGGTGGCCGCGCCTAAGATCACATGGGGCTTTTTGTTTTCGAATTTTTGCGCCATTTCTTTGCATAATTTTTCTGTCAGTCGCGGGTATTGCAGGAGTTTAAATTTTTCAACATAAGTGTCGCTATGCAGTCCTGATGTCAAAAGGAAATGGCCTTTCAGCACAGCGCCACATTCCTGAAAAAGTTCGTCAAATTGTTCTTTTTTCATGATTTAGTCCTCTATTTTGAAAAGTTCGCTATATTTTTTTGCGGCATTTTTTACATTCTCCGGGAATTCACCGTCCGGAGCAAAGATAATTCCCCGGGAGACATTGATCAGGCCGGCGCCATTCTTTTTGCAGGCTTCCACAGCGGTATCAACCGCGCCACCCTGGCTGCCGACACCGGGAATCAAAAAGGGCAGATTGGGAAATTGTTCACGGACATCCAGCAATTGCTGGGGTTTAGTGGCGCCCATGACCATGCCGACATTCCCTTTTTCATTGAGAGAATCACATATTTCAGCGGTTTTAATGTAAAGTGGTTTGGTATCGCCATGATCCTGTAATTCTCTTCCCGACGGATTGGAGGTCACACAAAGGACAAAGCAGCCCTTGTTTTCATCTTCGATAAAAGGCAGAATGCTCTCGGAACCCAGATAGGGACTCAAAGTGATGCAATCAAAGTTCAGGGTTTCCGTCAGTGCCCTGGCGTAAAACCGGGAACTGTTGCCAATGTCGCCGCGCTTGGCATCGCCAAGCAAAATGATATCGTCAGGTACCAATGCCAGCAACTCTTCCAGGATCTTCCAGCCCTGCCATCCCCATATCTCAAAGAAGGCCAGGTTGAATTTATAAGCCGGTGTAAATTCTTTGGTAGACTCAATAACTTCCTTGCAGAAATTAAAAACTCCCTCAACATTTTTTTCAAATTTGTCAGGGAGTTTTGCCGGGTCAGGATCAATACCAACACAGAGGTAAGTATTTTTCCGTGTTAAACTGTCTCTCAATTTCGTAATGTAATTCATAGTGAAATAATTCCTCTTTTTTTCAGTGCCAAATTTAAATCAATCCAAGCATTTTACAAAATTATAAATTGAGAATGGTATATTAGGTTCTAAAAAATTAAACGCCGAGGACGCAGAGCGCGCAGAGAAATTAAAATTAAAAAAACGCTGCATTTTCAGCGTCCTCGGCGGTTAAGAAAGAAATTGGTTTTTTACGAATAACAGTTCCTGGCTATCCTTGAAATACCTAATCATAGTCAATATATTAAAAGCATACCAGAATTATTATTT
>CAYYMT010000206.1:0-4357 GCA_964472715.1 uncultured bacterium
TTCTGCAAAATAACAAAATTCTCTACGGCCCGGGTAAAGCAGCCAATGCCGGTGGCGTTGCCACTTCCGGTTTGGAAATGTCCCAGAACAGTCTGCGCTTAAGCTGGTCCAGAGAAGAAGTTGATGAAAAACTTCACAATATCATGATCAGAATTCATGACCAGTGTGTTGAATATGGTAAAAAAGGCGATTATATTGATTACGCTAAAGGCGCGAATATCGCCGGTTTTGTAAAAGTTGCTGATGCAATGATCGAACAAGGTGCTGTATAAGATTACTTCTTAGATAAATTCCTTTCTATAGAAAAGCCCCCGGTTTATTATCGGGGGCTTTTTTTAGGCAAAATTACTTTTTCATGTCAAAACTAATTTTTAGAAACATCCAGTTTTAATGGATCGATTTTCTCGCCCCAGTAAACAGTCGTATGTGGAAAAGGAATTTCGATATTGTTTTCATCAAACATGACCTTTAACCGTTTTCGGTATTCACGACCGATCGTCCATTGCATGCCCGGTTTGGTTTTGATGCGCGCTTTGATAACAATAGCACTGTCACCAAATTTGTCCAAACCAAAAATTTCAATGGACTGCAGAATGGACTTTCCAAATTCGTCATCCTCTTGGATCTTTTCTCCTACTGATTGCATCATTTCCATCACTGTGTCTACTTTTTCTTTGTAAGCGACACCAATTTCCAGCACAACTGCCGACCATTCCTTTGTCATATTGGAAAGTGTATTGATTTTACCATTTTGGAATATATGGACAACACCGGATAAGTCCCGAAGTGTAATGGTCCTTAGTTCAATCTTTTCAACCAGACCACCGGTTCCATTAATGATAGCAACATCACCGGTACGAATTTGATTTTCCAATAAAATAAAAAATCCACTGATAAAATCCCGCACCAACTCCTGAGCGCCAAAGCCGACAGCCAGTCCCAAAATCCCGGCACTGGCTAAAATTGGTCCGATATCAATCCCTATTTTTTTGAGAATTATCATAAGAAAAATAGTCCATAATACTATTTTTACCAGTCCCCTGATTATGCCAACCAGGGTGTTAATACGTTTTTCTGCCTCTTCAGCATCGGTATTTATTTTGCCGGCCGCCCGTTTAACTAACCCGTTTCTGAGACTATTGATTAATGCATTGGCTAATCTGAAACTAATAAACAAGAGGACAAATACAATTAATAATGATGGTAGTTCATTGATCACCCATTCTTGTCCTTTTTCTAATAACTGACGCCAAAAACTTTGAGTAAAAATATCTTCCATAAAATCTCCTTTAATTTAGGACTTAACCTAATTAAGATAAAAAGCCTCTTTGTCTATTTCAACAATTAGTTTTATCAAATTGATAAATTCAATTATAAAAATTATAAAAAACAAGGTGTATAGATAATCGGTTTTTTTATTATTAAAAGCAATCTGTTCTCTAAGAAAATCTATTTTTCTGTGTTATCAATTCCTTGGCATGGGTTCTGCCAATATTTTTTAGTTACGATTTAATTTTTACCTGGGGATTCCATGAAAAAAATATTTTTCACACTTTTTTTTATTTCTTTCCTTTCTACGTTCCTTTACTCACAAACACCCACCTACCTTGATTCCACGAAAACAGTTGATGAGCGGACTGAGGACTTGTTATCAAGGATGACATTAGCTGAGAAAATCGGTCAGATGACTCAGGCAGACCACGGGGCGGTATCCAATCCGGCAGACGTGACTGACTATTTCATCGGATCGATTCTCAGCGGCGGTGGGTCAGACCCGGATTCGGAAAATCTGCCTGAGCAATGGACGGACCTATACGATGATTTTCAAAGTTATGCCCTTGAAACACGATTAAGCATTCCGATCATTTACGGTATCGATGCGGTCCATGGCCACAGCAATGTGGTGGGTGCGACGATTTTTCCGCACAACATCGGGCTCGGCGCCACACGTAATCCCGATCTGATGGAAGAAGCCGGCCGGATAACAGCCATTGAAGTGGCTGCCACGGGAATTGACTGGACCTTTGCGCCTTGTATTGCCGTGCCCAGGGATGAACGCTGGGGAAGAACTTATGAAGGCTTTGGTGAAACACCGGAACTGGCAGTGGACCTTGGTTCAGCCTTCATTCGCGGATTGCAGGGCGATTCACTGAATCATCCCACCAGCATTGTGGCCTGCGCCAAACACTACATTGCTGACGGCGGAACCACCGGCGGGGACGACCAGGGAAATGCGGAGATGTCAGAAGAGGAATTGCGGGCAATTCATCTGCCGGGATATATCGCCGCGATTCGCGATAATGTCAAAACTATTATGGCGACGTATAACAGTTGGAATGGAGAAAAAGTTCACGGTCACGATTATCTGATGAATGATGTTTTGAAAGATGAATTGGGGTTTGAAGGATTTATCATTTCTGACTGGGCAGCTATTGACCAGTTGCCAGGTGATTACAAATCAGATATCGAACAGTCCATCAATGCCGGAATCGATATGGTAATGGTGCCGAATAATTATGTGGATTTCATCACATTATTGACGGAATTAGTGAATGAAAATAAAGTGTCTACTGATCGAATTGACGATGCGGTCAGACGAATACTTAAAGTTAAGTTTGAACTGGGATTATTCGAAAGGCCCTATGCCGATCGCGATTTAATGTCAGTGATCGGTTCACCGGAACACCGGGATGTCGCCTGCCAAACGGTTCGTGAATCACAAGTTCTATTAAAAAAGAATGACAATATTCTTCCAATACCCAAAGAAAATGTGAAAATCTTGGTGGCCGGCGAACATGCTGACAATATCGGTTTGCAATGCGGCGGCTGGACGATCCAGTGGCAGGGACAGAGCGGCGATATTACCGAAGGCACAACCATTCTGGAAGGATTGCAAAAACTTGCACCCAACACGGAAATCATCTATGACGCATCCGGTAATTTTGAAAATTTTGACGCCGATTATGCGGTTGTTGCTATTGGTGAGCAACCTTACGCCGAAGGGAATGGCGATAACGACGACCTGTCAATCAAAGATAAGCAAATCCAGTTAATCCGAAAATTCAAGAATCAAGGCCTGCCGGTAGTGACAATTTTGATATCCGGCCGTCCTATGATCATCAACCCTGCACTGCATAATTCCGATGCTTTTATAGCCGCTTTTCTACCGGGGACGGAAGGAGATGGGATCGTGGAAATTTTATTTGGTGATTATGCCCCCAGTGGTCTTTCCCCGGTGACCTGGCAAAAGTCCAACGACAATATTCCCATGAACTGGGGGGACTTAGATTATGATCCGCTTTTTCCCTATGGTTTTGGCATTACTACTTTTGCTAATTCTGATGTCGGTTCCGCCCCTGCTTTTCAGTCGGCAATGATCACGGAAGACGGCAAGCATATTGAACTGGCTTTCAACAAGTCCATGAATAATCCGAATAACAGTGATGCGGGTTTTACGATTATGAAAAATGGCACCCGGGAGATTGCAGTTGAAAGTTTTAAGGTTAGTGAAACAGACAATAAGATGCTCCTGTTAACTTTGTCGGAAGCGCTTGCAAGCGGTGTGAATTTGACGATCGATTACACATCCGGCAATCTTGCTGCGGTTGATGGGGGTGTACTGGATTATTTCTCCGATAAAAGGGTCATGGATATCCGTAACTATATGCCCACCTTGTTCCAAATTCCCGGTAAAATTGAAGCCGAGGATTACTCATCAATGGAAGGGGTCCAGACAGAAACCACAACCGATGTCGGTGGCGGTATCAATGTCGGCTGGATTGACAATAATGACTGGATGAATTACAATTGTTACGTGCAAACCGACGGGACTTATGAAGTGAATTTTCGTGTCGCCGCGCAAAGTTTAGCAGGAAAGATTAAATTTATCGTTGATGGTGTGGAAAAATTCAATATCAATCTGCCGGTGACCAATGGCTGGCAAAATTGGGAAACAGTGTCGCAAACCGTTAATTTGGATGCCGGTGAGCAAACTATTTGGCTGTTTGCTGAAATCGGCGGCTTCAACCTCAACTGGATTGATTTTGAATTACAGGAAACCGGAATTGATGATAACCTCACAATCAGTGAATTTCAACTACTTAACAATTATCCCAATCCATTCAATCCGGAAACCACGATCCGCTATTCCATTCCACAAAAATCCAATGTAAAACTGACCGTTTTTGACCTTGCCGGGAAAAAGATAAAGACATTGGTAACAAAAGAGCAAACTGCCGGGCATTACAAGGTGAATTTCAGTGGTGATGGATTGTCCTCAGGAATTTATTTTTATCGATTGGAAACAGAGCAGTTTAACCAAACCAAACAGATGCTGCTGATTAAATAATATGAAAAC
>CAYYMT010000207.1:0-4272 GCA_964472715.1 uncultured bacterium
ACTATCGGGATTAACCTGGATATCATTCTATCCGTCATATAGCCGGATGTTCCATAAATTTTACAAATTAGTTTTTTATTGTTTCTTTTATAAACTGTTAATTTTATACAATTTGGTTAAAGAATTTGAAAATTCATGAACAATCCAGGCTAATATTTGCACGGAGCACCTTTCCTACTGCTTCCTACATTACCAGAATACGTTCCCAAATTCAATTTGGGAACGAGTGAAATTTGGAACCCTGGGTGGAATTTTGACGGGTGCAAAACCTTGTAACCATTAATTCTCTACACAAAAGCGATACACCTCACCTTTTTTTAATTTTACCGGCAGCCGTGTTTTCTCATAGATCAAAATGAACTCATTATTCTTTTCGGAATAAATGACCGCCTCATCAAGTTTGTTCTCCTGCCACTCAATATCAACAGTCATATCACCTCTTGCTTTCAACCCTTTGACATGGCCTTCTTTCCATTGTTCGGGAAGGGCCGGCAAAATTCTGAGAATATTCTCTTCATGGGATTGGAGTAACATTTCAGCAATGCCGGCGGTGTATCCGAAATTTCCGTCAATCTGAAAAGGGGGATGGGCGTCAAACAGATTTGGGTACAGGGATTTTTGCAGCAGCAGTTGAATATGGTCATAGGCCATTTCTCCGTCCAGTAACCGCGCGCTGCAATTGATCAGCCAGGCCCGGCTCCAGCCTGTTCCCGCGCCACCGTGGGCCAGCCGGTAATCCAGGGTTTTTCTCACTGCCTCAAAAAGGTCAGGATCATGCTCAATACTCACATCATCACCCGGATGGAAACCATAGAGATGGGACATGTGGCGGTGCCCTTTTTCCGGTTCTTCATATTCCCGGTCCCATTCCAGAATTCTGCCGTCGGAACCAATGACAAAACCGTCCCGTAGTCGCTGACGTTGTGATTGAATGGTTTTATAAAGCTCATTTTCAATAGCAAGAATTTCACAGGTTTCCAGGTAATTATCAAAAACTTCGGCGATGATCTGCTGATCCATAGCGCTGCCCAGGCAAGTCGCCACCAATTCTCCGCTCTCATGGATAAACCGGTTCTCCGGTGAAGTTGATGGCGCGGATATGAGGCTGCCGTCCCGCGGGTCTTCGGTGATCCAGTCACTGTAAAATTGTGCCACGGACTTAATAGCCGGATAGGCCCGTTCTCTTAAGAAAGTCGTATCCCGTGTAAATTGAAAATATTCCCAATAATGTTGCATTATCCAACCGCCGGCGCCCACGGAACATCCCCAATAAGCAGTTGGCGCCCGCAAAAATGTCGGCGCCCAAAGATCTGTGGCATGAGGCATAAAACTCCCCCGGCATCCAAAATTGACCCGCGCGGTGATTTTTCCGTTTTTCACCAGTTTATCCACAAAATCAAAGAGCGGATAATTCAGTTCTTCAAGATTGGTCACATTGGCCAGCCAGTAGTTCATTTGTAAATTGATATTCAGATGATAATCGGCATTCCAGGGAGCGGAAATGTGTTCATTCCAGAGCCCCTGTAAATTGGCAGGATTGGTTCCCGGCCGGGATGATCCGATCAATAGGTACCGGCCATATTGAAAGAGCAGGGTTTCCAGGTGCGGATCAGTTTTGCCCATTCTAACATTTTCCAGCCGCTGGTCTGTTGGAATTGTGTCCGGTATGGTTTCGCCCAATTGCAGATCAACCCGGGAGAAAAGCTGTTGATGGTCTTTCACATGCCGTCTTTCGATTACCGGCAATGATTTTCCGGCCAGTTTTTCCAAATCCAGTTTGTTTTGCCGCCGGTAATCCTCATGGTAGAAAGATGAGTTTGTGACAATATAGATGCGGGCATGATCAACATTCTTCATTTCCAGGTAGTCATCCCCGGATTCAATTTCACCGGAGTCGTGATTGATCTGAAGGAGGGTTTCAAACTTTACGCCTTTGTGAATGGGAAAGGGTTTACTGTCAAACCATCCTTCTTGCTGGGTCACCTCTCCCTGCATAACCAGCATTTTTTTCCGGGTGGTCTTCACAGTGGCAGTGGCAACTCCCGCGTCCTTTGGCCGGGATAATCTTATCCTGCCATTTAGGCCCGTGTCTTTGGCGGTCAGTTCCACAACAATCGCATTGTCAGGATGAGAAACAAAAACTTTTTGGGTAATTGGATTGCCACCGGATTTATAGGATATTTTGGCAATGCCGGTATTAAGGTCCAATTCACGATGGTAATCAGTAATTTTTTCGTGATTAAAGTCCAGGAACAGGTCACCAAGCGTCTGGTGTGAACGGCCAATACTCTTACGGGAGAACTTTTCAACGAAGAGCCGGTCGGCCTCATTATTTTTATTTTTTATCAGTAGCC
Organism: uncultured bacterium; assembly: GCA_964472715.1. Classification (GTDB taxonomy): domain Bacteria; phylum Fidelibacterota; class UBA2242; order UBA2242; family JAFGTP01; genus JAFGTP01. The sequence continues at coordinate 2,355 of CAYYMT010000207.1, forward strand.
GGCGTAATTTTTCCAGGTCTTCCGGTGTTCCTTTGGGATTTTCCCAGCCGGGATCACCGGGCCACATGGAGTCATCATTCAGCTGGATCCGTTCCTTTGACGGTTTTCCAAATACCATAGCACCGATCCTGCCGTTTCCCAGCGGCAGCGCTTCTACCCAGGTTTCAGCAGGTTGCTCATACCATAAAACAAAATTGTTTGTATGTTCTTCTGGCTGGCGGTCACAGCTGCAGACTAGAATTATCAAAATATAAACGATCAGTTCTTTTAATGGCATTTTTATCCCTATCCAATTTTTAGTAACAATATAACCAGCACCACCAGACAAATGACAGCTATGATTTCAATAAAAATCCATTTTCTTTTTTTCTTCCTGGCCTGTGCAATTGTCGCTGTATTTGATATTTTTTTATTTTTAGGCATGATAAAAGATATAATGGCTATTTTAAAAAAACATCTCAATGTGTGGTAATTCGGTTGCATAGGGGAGGATTTATTATAAATTCTGTTTGAAAGTCCTTAATTTTATACTCTTACCATAGGACTTCATTTCATTGCGCTTTCGCATGGTGTTATATTAGACAAATACAACCTTAGGCTCATAAGTGAAAATTATCGGGCTATTGTTATTTGAAAACAAGAGAAACAGATACAGACACAAAAAAAGGCCTTGTAAAAAGACCTAAACGATTGGTTATCAATGAGTACCCTGGTCAGGACTTGAACCTGAAACCCTCTGCTTAGAAGGCAGATGCCATTTCAATTTTATCGACGAGAAAAACAAAAGAAGGGGGAAGTCCAGGGGGGACAAAAACTGGCGTTTCTCGTGATAATAGTACCTAATTATACAAATTATTAATGATTTAAGGTCAATTTACTCTTGATTAAATAATACAGATTACTTTCCCTCATAGTTTATTTCCAACCTTATTTATAAAATATTACTTGATCATAAAGAACGGTTTTAAACTCATTGTTTTTTTGTGTTTCATCCAAAACAAAGAAAACAGTTGTAATCGGTTTATTTCAGTGCTATTTTATACAGTATGACTAGAGATAATAGAACAAAAATAAACCAATTAATAAAAGACTGGCCGAAAGGTACAGTATATACAACTGAATACTTGAACGATTCAGGCAATAGTAACCAGTTGGTAGATTTTTACAAATCCAAAAAATGGCTCACCCGGATTGGACATGGTGCATATAAACGGTTTGATGATGAAATAGATTGGCAAGGTGCTGTGTATGCTATACAGAAACAAATGGGTTTAACTATCCATCCTGGTGGCAAAACAGCTTTGGAACTGACTGGTTTTGCGCATTATCTTTCTAACAAAATGCAAAATCTATATTTATTTGGTACAAGAGGTGAAAAACTACCAGGTTGGTATAAAAAGTTTGATTGGCAAATAAATACCCATTTTACAGCAAACCAATTATTCGTTTATAATACAGGCCTCAAATCCTTTACGCATCGGGAATTTGAAATATTAATATCCTCCCCGGAACGTGCTATACTGGAGATGCTTTACCATTTTCCAAAGTATCATACTTTTGATGAGTGCTTTCATGTTATGGAAAACCTAGTGGGTCTACAACCTTTACTTTGCCAAAAGTTGTTAGAACAATGCAACTCTATAAAAGTAAAGAGGACATTTTTATTCCTGGCAGAATATGCTGAGCACTTTTGGCTTGATAGTATAGATACTTCAAAAATCAACCTGGGTGTAGGAAAGCGTGCCCTTGTAAAAAAAGGTACTTATATTGAAAAATATAAAATAACAGTACCAGAGAATTATAAATTATGAAAAACACTCCCTACTACCACCAGGCTGTACTGCTATTACGCATACTTCCAATAATATACCGCCAAAAAGATTTTGCCCTTAAAGGTGGTACTGCAATCAACTTCTTT
>CAYYMT010000208.1:0-4206 GCA_964472715.1 uncultured bacterium
ACCATACGGTTGATGCGATGAATGAAATGCTGGGAGCCAATGCGGTTCATTTTCAGTTGCCAATCGGTGCTGAAGATGATTTTCGCGGCATCATTGATCTGGTTTCCATGAAAGCCTATACATATAGTGAACTGGAAATGACAGAAATTGATATTCCTGAAGATATGCTGGAAGAAGCAGAGACTTACCGGGATGAGATGATCGAAAAGGTCTCTGATTTTGATGAAATCCTGATGGAAAAATTCCTGGAAGAAGATGAAATAAAAGAGGAAGATATTATTCGCGCCGCCCGTAAAGCAGTCTTGAATCTCTGTATTACGCCGGTATTTTGCGGAAGTGCTTTTAAAAATAAAGGTGTCAGATTATTACTGGATGCTGTTAATGATTATCTTCCCTCTCCTCTGGATCGTGGTATTGTGACCGGTGTTGAAGTCAAAGACCCGAATACAACGATTTCCAGAAAACCAAGAATTTCCGGGCCCACAGCAGCTTTGGCATTTAAAATTACCAATGATCCCTATGTTGGACAGCAGACGTTTGTCAGGGTTTATTCCGGTGAAATTAAGTCCGGCAGTTATGTCCATAATCCGGGAAAAGGAAAAAAAGAACGGATAGGCCGGATTTATCGCATTCACGCCAAAGACCGCCAGGAAGTTCAGTCTTTGCAAGCCGGTGATATCGGTGCGCTGATCGGGATGAAATTTACGACAACCGGTGATACATTATGTTCAGAGGATAAGCCGATTATTCTGGAAAATATTCACTATCCGGAAACCGTACTGGACATGTCAGTGGTGCCTAAGAACAAAAAAGACCGTGAAAAATTATCCATTGCACTGGGAAAAATAGCCCTGGAAGACCCTTCATTCAATGTCTTCTATGATGAAGAAACCGATGAAACAGTTATTTCCGGCATGGGCGAACTCCACCTGGAAGTTATTGTGGACCGGCTGAGAACCGAGTATAAAATGGAAGTGGAAGTGGGTGAACCAAAAGTAGGCTACAGAGAATCCATAACCCGTGAAGCCGAAGGCGATCACAGATATAAGAAACAGACCGGCGGCAAGGGTCAGTTTGCGCATATTGTTTTCCGCCTTGAACCCAACCCCGGCAAAGGACTGCAATTTGAAAATCATGTCAAAGGTGGGAATATTCCCAAGGAATATATTCCCTCTGTTGAAAGTGAATTTTTCAAAGTTGCCGAAGATGGAATTTTTGCCGATTATCCAATGGTGGATGTGAAATTTGTGTTGATTGACGGAAGTTATCACGCTGTTGATTCCAGCGAGATGGCGTTTCGTAGCTGTACCAGACTGGCCTTAAGGAAAATTATTCACAAAGCCGGTCCGCAACTACTGGAGCCATTGATGAAACTAGAAATCAATTGTCCCGATGAATATATGGGTGATGTCATTGGTGATGTCAACAAACGTCGTGGAAATATTGAAAAAATGAGAAGACACCGCAAGGGCAGCCAGAAACTTTCCGGTAATGTACCGTTGAAAGAGATGTTTGGCTATGCGTCGGCGTTGCGAACCATCACCAGTGGCCGCGCTAATTTCTCGATGGAATTTTCAAAATACACTCCGGTTCCCAAGGACATTGAAAAAGATATTCTGGAAGAACAAAAAGAAGAAAAATAATCATTCTGATATAATATTAAAAAAGCAGTTATCCGGGATTTGGGTAACTGCTTTTTTTTATTTCTAATTTTCTGTAAATACATGTCATAAACAAGGGGTTGTAACCCCTTGCTTCAATTTTTTATCAATTATTTCATGAAGACGACTTTGGATGTCCTGGTAAAACCGGTACTGGTAATTAATTGGTAAAAATAAACACCATTGCTGACGGTCTGGAAATTATCATTCAATCCACGCCACTGAATGGTATATATCCCTTTAGATTTTGTTGTATTAACAAGGGTTCTGACCAGTTCTCCTTTAATATTATAGATATTGAGCCTGACCTGGCAGTGTGCCGGTATTTCATAGGCAATAGTTGTCGCGGGATTAAAAGGATTTGGATAAGCCGGGTTCAGCCTGTATTCGGCCACCTGAGATTGCCCGGCAAGGTCTTCGATGGAATTGACATCTTCCCAGACCAGCATCGCGAATTCCGGATGGTCTACAAAAGGATTGCGATTGCCCTGGAAACTGTAAATAATCTCATTGCGGCGGCGCTCATATTCATCCACCGGGTCTTCTTCATGCCATTCCAGCAGTGTTGATAATTTGCCATGATAAGGTTCGCCATTAGGCGACGAGGGAATATAATCCACCAGTTCCAGGTCGACTTCATCGTTTTCACCTTCGTACCGGGTATCCATGTAAAACATCATGCGGGCAATATCACCTTTGACAATGTCACGCACCTGCCAGGAATTGTCGTCGTAATAGCAATCGGTTGCAATGGTATGGGCTGTTCCGCCGTCATCAAAATCAAGATTTCCTTTGGATGAATTGACAGAGCCGTTGCAGGGACGCAGATGATGAATATCAGTGCCGGGGCCTTCCCCGGTACCAAAATCGCCATGAGATTGCGCCCAGACATGTTCCCGGGTCCAGCCATTGCCATTGTCAAATTCTGCTGCAGCATCCACGGAATGACCGGAATAGATCAGAATTACATTATTGGGGTTCAGACTGTCCTGGTCGGTTAGTTTCAGCATATCCCAAACATCGGTTCTGCTATCGGAATAAGGATAGGTTTCATGATTGTCAATAATATCATTGAGTTTGAATTTTAACTGATCACCGGATAATCCATCGGTACCGGAATAATAATTTGCTACCAAATCCGATGCGGTCGTGGTATTGTTATCCAATGGAACGGTGCCATCGGTTTTATAATCGATCAGGTCACCGGAATTCGTATAGGGATAAATTTTAAAATAATAAGTGGTTGCCTCATCAAGTCCGGCCCATTCATAATTAATTCGGGTAGCAGGGATTGTAACAGTCCCGGTATTCTCTCCGATTGTCAGATTATCTTCCATAGGTGTGCCATCTTGTGGCGCGTTAATGGTATTGGAAGTTGAGGCTTTAATCAGATAGCCGGCCGGTGCTACTGTTCCGTTATTATCATGCCAGGAGAGTATGATCTTGTCCTGTCCCACTTTAGTCGCAATGAAATTAGTCACATGGTTAGAGGGTTCCGGGTCATAATCAAGCACCATGTAATGGAATTCCACACTGGTGGATGTCTCACCGTCATTATCCTCAGCTTTTATTTTGTAATATATTGTAGTTCCATGGCTTCGGGCAGGAATTCCATTCTCTGTTATAAATATTGTACTGTCTGATGTGACCATGGTTATCGTGTCCGAATAAGTTTCAGTGGCAGTACCCCAGAGCAGCAGCGCTGATGTGATGGCGCCATTGTCGGTAATGTTTGCTGTGATTGTGACATTATCCGATGAAGTTACATCTTCCGGTGTTTGAGTAATACCTGTAATAGAGGGCGCGGTACTGGCCGAATTATGGACATAAGTCCCAACCGGGAAAGGTGTGTCAGCGGTGGCATTGGTTGTAGCGCCATCCAATGCGTTGGGACCACTGAAAGTCCAGTTGGCGATTTCAAAGCTGTTGCCGTCCGGTTGCGTATTATTTTTTCGGTAAGCCCAGCCATCCTGGTATTCCCAGTCAGTACCACTGCCATCAACATTGATATCGCCAAATACATCAATGACTTCACCATCCTTGAAAAGTTCGATAGCATCATCACCATTGATCGCCAGGGCATTGCTGGTATACCGGGTTGAAAATCCGAAAAAATCATTAAAGCCATTGGATTCACTGGCAACATAGATAAAACTTCCAGCCTGGACAACCACAGCTGGAAAGGAAAATTCTTCTCCGTCGGAACCACCGCCATTATTTGCCGAACCGATTCCGTAATTATTTAAATTGGAAATATTATTGATTGCGTAAAGTTCAACCGCCTTGGGAATACCGCCGCTTAAGGGGCCGTCAATGACACCGGTGATGACCAGGTCTGACGCCTGCACCATTCCGCTGATGCAAAAAATTACCATCAAAATCATCAATAACAGGTTTTGTTTTGTCTTCATTATATTATCTGCTCCTTTGTAGTTGTATTGGAAATAGGTTACTGCCCAATAATTAAACGAAAGCTAACCTGGATTATTCATAGAATGATATTCAGGTTAATCCCGATAGTTTCCAATAGAATATCCGGCCTTTG
>CAYYMT010000209.1:0-4172 GCA_964472715.1 uncultured bacterium
TACAAAAAAAAGTCCCAACTCTATGGGACTTTTGTTAAGCGGGGGCGACGAGACTCGAACTCGCAACTTCTGGCGTGACAGGCCAGTGCTCTAACCAATTGAACTACGCCTCCTCTTTTTAAATAACTGCTTCATTCAAGAAGCGCGTAAAATTATGGATAAAACCCATACGTTGCAAGAAAAAAAATAAAAATTTTCAAAAGTTTTATTTTCGTCTCATTTATGCTAACTTTATTTTGAAAGTTGAATCAAAATGAGGGGTAAACTTATGGGTTTCAAATGCGGTTTTGTCGGTCTTCCAAATGTCGGAAAATCAACACTTTTTAATGCCTTGACAAAAATGAATGTGCCAATGGATAACTATCCCTTTTGTACCATTGACCCGCATGTGGGAACTGTTGAAGTTCCGGATAAGCGGCTGGAACTCTTAAGTAAAATCTACAACCCTGAAAAAACAATTCATACAACCCTGCAATTTGTTGATATTGCCGGTTTAGTGGATGGGGCTTCCGAAGGCGAAGGACTGGGCAACCAATTTCTCAGTAATATTCAGGCTGTGGACGCGATCGTACACATTGTGCGCTGCTTTGAAGATAAAAATGTCAGTCATAATTATACAACCATAGATCCGGCCCGGGACTATGCGGTCATTGAAAAAGAGTTGCTGGCCAAAGACCTGGAGGTTGTAAAAAACCGCATTCAAAAGGTAACACGACAAGCCAAGACCGGTGAAATCCAATATAAAAAACAACTGGAAATTCTCAATGAAATTTATACCGTACTGGAGCAGGGAAAACCGGCCAAATCCTATCACTCTCATCCGGAGCAGGCTGATTTTATACGCGAACTGGGACTGCTGACCAATAAGCCGGTATTGATCGTCGGTAATATTTCCGAAGATGATGTCATTGCTGATGAAAAATCGCAGTTGGTAAAGGATTTTGAGAAGTTCGCAGTTGATACGGGAAATTATTTTATGACACTTTCGGCAAACCTTGAATTGGAACTGGCTCAACTGGAGGGACAGGAAAAGAAAATGTACATGCAGGAATTCGGTATCAAAGAGATCGGCCTGGAAAAACTGATCCATGCCGGTTATTTGCTATTGGATCTGATCACCTTTTACACAGTGGAATCCAATATGTGTCAGGCCTGGACTGTTAAAAAAAACACTCATGTGGATAAGGCATCAGGCGTAATCCACACCACATTTCCTGACCGGTTTATTAAAGCTGAAGTCCGGCATTGGAAAAATGTGGCCGCGGAAAAATCCGACGCGGCTTTGCGGGAGCACGGGCATTTATTCATTGAGGGAAAGAAATATATTGTCCGGGACGGGGATGTAATCACCTACAAATTAGCAAACGGTTAGAATGAAATTTAAAAAAATTCTGAATAATTTTATTTATCATAATGGCTTAATCAAAGAAAATGACAAAATCGTCATGGCTGTCTCCGGTGGTATTGACAGTATGGTATTATCACATTTACTAAAGAATTATGTTGACCGTCGCAAAGATTCTCTATATCTGGAAGCGGTATATGTGCAGATTGATGAGGTCGCGCTGGCTGATGAACGTCTGGATTACCTTTCTCGTTTTTTTGATACACTGGGAGTCAGATTCACTATCCTGACAGGCAATATCTATCAGGGGGTTGACCTGAATTGTTTCACCTGCGCCAGGGAGCGCCGAAAGCAACTTTGCACCTATGCCATTGAAGCCGGATATGACTCTATCGCCTATGGTCATATCCTCGATGATTATCTTGAGACAGGCTTGATGAATATGATCGCTCATGGTCATCTGGAATCCCTGCAACCCTTCGATACCATGTTTGATAAAAGGATACAGGTCATCCGGCCTCTCCTGCGTTTCAGCAAAAAGCAAATCTATCGTTATGCCCGGAAAAATGGCATAAAAGAAGGAAAACACAAATGTGGGTATGAGCATCACAATATGCGTGAACAAGTGCGGGAGTTAATTCGACAACAAGTAAAGATTCATCCGGTGTATCGTAAAAGCCTGCGGAAAATAATCAATAAGTGGAATGATATGAATATTTAGGGGTTAGTTAAAGGAAAATATAATATGACCGCTTTGGGAATTACCTTCCAAATCCGTCGGTCCGATAATTCCTTCATATTTAACCAGCACACTGGGGTTATCTTTTTTAACATAAAAATGAATCGGATTGACGAATTGTTTAACCAGCAGTGAACTGGGCTCCAGTTTAACATTATAACACTTTTCATTGTTAATTTCGACAATCCCCTGCCGGGTTAATTGAAAATCGATGGTACACAGGCGATTGGGCAGCAGGAGTGATACATTAACTGTTTTTTCTGTGAGTATTTTTTCCATGTTCTGTTGCATATACATAGCCAGAACAGTCGGGTGGATTACACCATTCTCCTTTTTTATGTTTTTTTCCCGGAATGTCGATTTATGATTCTTTTTAAATTTAACCGTATAGGTGTTGCCGTTGTCAATTATTATTTCTTCTTTTCCGGTGCGTAAATCCTGAATATGCATATTCACAATTTCACAGGTATTTTCAATATATTCGGTGCGTTCTTTGATAATGATATTTCCGGTTTCATCATAACAATTATTCTTTTTGACAGCCAGTTTGCTGCCGGATTCAATGGAGCCTTTATAAATAAAATTGTTGCCTTTTTTTGAGTAAACATCGCCGGAATAATTTCTGACTTCAGCATTGGTCTGAATGATCATTGAGAAAATAACGATGGCAATACAGTAAAAATTTTTCAAACCTACCCCTTTAAAATGGTAATTAAAGAATTGTAAAAAAGATATTAATCAAATTGGTAAAAATCAAAATAAAAAATGATGAAATTTTTGTCCTATTCGGTTGCGATAAAAGTGGCCATTTCATCCAGTCCGCGCAAAAAGGTGTTTTCATCATGCCCCACATTTTCATGTAAATAATATTGAAAATCTTCTTCTGTTAATCCCATATCAGAGGCGGCTTTGATCAGGATTTCCGCTTGCTCTACCGGAACGATTTGATCATTCATTCCATGATGAAGTTGCAAAGGAACAATATCTTCCAGAAAATATACAGCGGATCGCTTGATCAGCTCATGTCTGGCCTTGGAGATGGAAAGAGAGTTTGCTTTCAGTGGCTGAATAATTGTTTCATTGAGATAATCCAGTCCGGGCAATTCCTCCAGCCTACCATTCAGGGCATTATAGGTAATTTCCTGCGTCCATTCAGATAATAAATCGGTTGGTCCGAAGAATTCCACAACCTTTTTTATACGCTCATCACGGGCTGCCCAAAGCATGGCCACACCGGCGCCACGACTGAGGCCCACTATTGCAACATTGTTGAGGTCGGCTTTTGGATATTTTTCATCAATCGCCGTCAAAAAATTCATACAATCATCAATATCTTTATCCCAGGGACTGGGATCGCCGGTTGATTGATAGGTAGTGTCTGTCACCAGTTTTTCTGACCGGTAAGAGGGAATTGCGATTATATGATTTCGGCTGATGGCCTGCATGTCGGGAGCAAAACTGAGTGAGGTCAGAAATTGATTGATGTCCACGCCGTCATCACCGCCGTGATTGTAGAATAAAACCGGGTATTCAGCGAGTGTATCAGAGGGCATGATAATCGCTCCGTAATGAGCCAGGCCGGCGCTGTTTTCATGAACCATGATGTGGATTTGATGGGTTTTACCACCGATTACAGCCACTAATGTATCCGGAATATTTACGCTGGTTACTGAAATATCGCGGTTCTCCCATTCATTTATAACATTTTCAATTTCATTTTGATCGGGTTCCGCAAAGAGAAGGTCAAAGTCAACTCCCTCGATAATGCCGGTATAGGGATTATTCTCCGGATTTGTAGATGAATTGTCGCAATTAAGCGCAAAGATTACGAGTAGCGCTACCAGTGCAATGACATGTTTTTTCAAAATATTACTCCTGCCCCAAATTATTGTCGATTAGACCGTTAATATACAAATAAATAGGATTGCGAAAAAATTATTTTTAATGCTTGACTTTAATGATTAAAAAGGATTAATATTGGCGGCTATTTAAATGATGAGACACTTTTTTTACGGGGCGTAGCGCAGTCCGGTTAGCGCACCTGCTTTGGGAGCAGGGAGTCGCAGGTTCAAATCCTGCCGCCCCGAC
>CAYYMT010000210.1:0-4123 GCA_964472715.1 uncultured bacterium
AATTTTCCGTTGCTGCCGGTGATGTGCAAAATTCGGTGCAGAATATTATTACCTTTACTGATAGTGTCGAATCGATCAATGATCCGCACCAGGGAGAACCTGATGTGGCCGGCTACCGTATCTATCGTTCGGCAGAATATCCTTTCGGTCCCTGGGAAAAGATCGCCGATATACCGGTTGGCGCCACTGATTATTACGATGCTGAAACCGGTGAATATGTTTTTGAAGACAATCAGGTTGCCCTGGGATATGGCTACTATTACAGCATTACCAGCTATGATACCGGACATGAATCCTGGGCGGTTGATAATTCCGTATCCGTTCCTTCGCTGGAATCATCCATCTTTGCCAATCGCAGCAAAAACCGGTTTTATACAACTTTAAAACCGCTGGCGGAAGATGAATCCCTGGACAAGGTGGTCGTGGTACCGAATCCTTTTTATATTTCTTCGGGACTGCAATCCTCTTCCGATAATAAACTGATCCAGTTTGTGAATGTGCCGGAAACCTGTACCATCAGGATTTTTACTTTACGGGGCGATTTGGTTAAGACTATCAACCATGATGATCCCACCAGTGGTGTCGCCACCTGGAACCAGATCAGTAATAATAACCAGTATGTGAAGAGCGGTATGTATTTTTATCACATTGAAAGTGATCAGGGTGAAAGCCGCGGAAAATTTGCGATTATCAATTAATTGAAAATGGATATATCTATGAAATTATTTAAAGTCAAACATTTTTTAGTCGTCGCAATGGTGCTGATAATTGCCATAAACCTATCAGGCGCAGACAATTTCAACACCACCGGAACGACCGGATTTGTTTTTCTCAATTTGCCGGTAAGCGCGCGCTTTGCCTCCATGGGTGAAACCGGAATTACCATGAACAGCGCCGGCGCTGACGGCCTTTTTGTGAATCCGGGACTGATTGCCCGCTCACAAAATCAGACCAGCATCAATATAACCCACGGACAATGGTATGTGGATACACAGCACCAATCCCTGGGAATCACCCGTAAATTTGGGAACTTTGGTAGCCTCGGCCTGATGCTGAATTATTTTGATTTTGGCGATATTCAGAAAACCCGGACATTGTTTCCCGATGAGGTCGGCAATCTGACAGCCGGTGAAAATAATCTCTATTATGACCTGGGGACATACAGTGCCAATGCCCTGGCTGTGGGACTGGCTTATTCCCGCTACCTGACCTATGATTTTACCTTTGGCGCTATGCTGAAATATGCCCGGGAGTCCATTGATTCGCACACTTCTGAAAATGTATTGCTGGATTTGGGTTTTGTCTATAATACCGGAATCGGCTCCCTGCGTATCGGTACTTTTCTGAAGAATTTCGGGCTGGAAAGCGAATATGCAGATGAACAATTCAAAATGCCGCAACGGTTGGTGCTGGGCATTTCCGGTGAAGTACTGGGAAGTTTGGAAGCCGCCAATTATTTATCCATTTACCTGGAAGCGGTCCACCCCAATGATGCTGCCGAGCATATTCACCTGGGAATGGAAAGCAAGTTAATCAATGCGCTGTATCTGCGCGGTGGTTACAAGTTTGGTTATGACCATGAAAATGTGACTTTGGGACTGGGAACTGAGTTTGTATTTCGCGCCCGCCAATTTAGATTTGACATGTCCTACATGAACCATGAATACCTGGAACAGACCCTTCGGTATTCTCTTTCAATGGAGTTATAATATATGAAGACAATGAGTAAAATATTACTGGCTCTGATAATACTGCTGACATTCGGAATTGCCCAGGACAGTCCGATCGAAATTAAACTTTTTTCCGGTGTCCAGCAACAACTGGAATCCAATATCACCAGTGACGGCAGTGGCTGGCTGGCCGGCGGTCAGATCGGGTACCGGTTCACAGACCGTTTATCAGCGAACTTCCGGGTCAATTTTGATTACATGACTTTGGAAGAAGACTCGGTTTTATTGGAATGGGACTGGCCCTACTGGGACGAACGCTATATCGACTGGATGCTCACCGGCGCTACACAGGAAGAAGTGGATTCAATTTCCACATTGGGTGAATATTGGCGAAACGACTCCTCATATCATGGTGTTTTCAATGATCATCAGTGGGTGCAGGAATTAAGTTTTTCTTTGAATATGAAATATAAACAGCCCATTACTGAAAAGTTCTCCATCTTTGGCACCATGGGATTTGGATTTAACCTTTATGAGCGCAGACTGAAGATGGTGGAAGACTGGTGGAAAACCTTTACCTGGGACTGGGACAGCACCGGTATTGCACAGGAAAGTTACTCTGCCGATGAACTGGAAAAATATCAAAAAATGCTGGAACTGCACCAGGAAGATCCGGAAGAGTATGAAATGGAACGCATTTTTAATGATGACAGTACAGACGTTACTTATAAATTTATCTATGATTATTACACAAAAGTCACCCATTTCGCGCCCAGTAAAAAAGGGACGATATTTTTTCTTACACCGGAAATCGGTTTGAGTTATGCCATAGCTTCCTGGGTGGACCTGGAACTGGCTTACCAGGGCGTATGGTATTTCACCGGCGACAGCATCGAAGGTGTGGAAAATCTCTTCAATGTAAAATCCAATAGCAGAAAATGGTTTCCTTTTGAATCCAAGAATATGGTGACATTAGGATTAACCTTTAAATATTAATCGAGGTCATCAATGAATTTTAATAAACTATTTCTGACTTTTGCACTGATCATACTTTTATCCGCATCACTATTTGCTGACAACTGGCGGCTATCCACCAATGCCGGGTACTGCATTCCCGTTGGTGAGTTGACTGAATGGTTCAAATCCGGCATGGAAGTGCAGGTGGGATTCGGTAAAAACAGGGACGATGATTGGGTTGTGGAAGGATTGGTAATCTACTCCATGTTTGGCGATGAAAATCTATCGGGCTATGCCGATGGCAACCTGGACCTGGAACTGAAAGCCCTCGCACTATGGGCCAATGGCAAATATACAATGGGGAATTTCGGCCCGGCGGCTTTTTATCTGAATATTGCCGGTGGCCCGGTTTACTGGAAAGCCATTCGCGGTGAAGTTGAAGCCAATGAAGAATTGACCATTCCCTATATCCCGGAGAGACAACTGGAAGAATGGAATATGGGATTTCGCACCGGCTTGGGGACTGAAATGACTTTCGGCCGGTTCGGTGTCGACGCGCTGGTAAATTACCGCCTGATCATTGGCAGTTTATGGCCCACCATGCAGGAGCACATTGAATTGGAAGGGGTAAATGGATTACAAAGTGTGAATGTAAATATTGGATTGTTTTATAATTTTTAAGGTTGAGGCTGAGGTTAAGGTTAAGGTTGAGATAACGGAGGGAAGAAAATGAAAAAAATGATACTGTTTGTTTTTATATTACTTATATCTGTGAATTTATTCGCCCAGAATCCCTATCAGGAGGTTTGGAAACGGACTGACCTGTTTGATTCCGGGGACTATGACCCAACCCGTGGAATGGTATGGAATCCCAATACCGACCATTTGTTGGTTGTCACCCGCACAGATCCCTATCCCAGAATACTGATTCTTGATCCGGAAACCGGCCAGGACATTGGTGTCATGGATACAACCAATTTACCCACCGATATTCAAACCGAGGAAGGGATTGGCCAGATAGATATTGCTGATGACGGTGTTATCTATGTTTGTGATCTGGGCGATAAAGAACAGGAAATGCCTTTCCGAGTCTGGAAATTTGCAGATGAGACTGCCACAGCCGAACTGGTATTTGACGCGATAATCGATTCCGAAGATCCCAACAACACCAAAGAGTGGTATGGCGCCTCCTTTGACATTATCGGTTCCGGAACCAATACCTATTTATACACCAGTGGCTGGCAAAACAGCCAGATCGCTGTGCTGAAAATGGGGGGCAGAGGCTGGTTTGAAGTGGACCATTTTATTCCTGTGCCCACGATGAACAGCGCCAGACATGGGATTTCCGTTATCGAACCGAATGGCAATCTCTGGATCAATGGCGCCGGAACTTCTGATCCGCCTGCTAGAATGATCTCCAATGCAGGTGATATTCTCTGTGAAGTACCGAGCGATACAATGATCGGCGGCGCTGCCAGTGAAACCATACATTGGTC
>CAYYMT010000211.1:0-4054 GCA_964472715.1 uncultured bacterium
TGGGGCAGCGCAAGGGCATGAGCCTGACCAAGGCGGCCTTTCATGGCCTCGCCAATATTGCGGCAGGTAAAATCACCGATGTACGGATAGCGCTCGGCTCGGTGGCACCAACCATTGTACGGTCGAAGGCGATTGAAAAATCGATCATCGACAAACCGCTTGATGAGATACCGATCAACGCTATTTTAGAAAAATATGCTGCCCTTATTCAACCAATTGATGATGCTCGGTCCACAGCGAAATACCGCAAGGACGTAAGTTTGCGGATGATTGAGGATTTTTTGGAGGGATTAAGAGCATGATAGATTCTCGATGCTAAATTTCCATTTAGCATCGCAATTGTATATGAAATTTTATTTCATAAAAAGAAAAAAATAAAATGAGAAGCAGATACAAATTTATAACAAAAGAGGGACTATATTTCATGACTTCGACAGTTGTTGAGTTTATCCCTATTTTTACATCAAAAAAATACTGCAAAATACTCACAGATTCCCTGCAATTTGTAAGAAAAAACAAAAATATTAAAATCATAGCTTATGTTGTCATGGATAATCATTTCCATGCAATTCTAAATGGTGAAGATCTGGCTGACAAGGTCAGAACAATAAAGGGGTATACTGCCTATGAAATTATAAGACAACTAAAAATTGATAAAAAAAATTGGATATTAAATCAATTAGAATATTATAAAAAGAAATACAAAATAAAAAGTAAACATCAGGTTTGGCAGGAAGGAGTTCACCCACAACTCATTGAAAGCCAAAAAGTCGCACTACAAAAGATCAACTACATTCATAATAATCCCGTAAAACGAGGATTAGTCGCTGAACCTGAATATTGGCTTTTCAGTTCAGCCAGTAATTATATAAATGGACATGGCGTTATAGAAATTGATAAATATGATGAATACTAAATAAATAATAAACAAAAAGAGAGAGTTCCCAAATGGAAATTTGGGAACTAGTGAGGAACTAAAAATGAAAAACACAAAACACATTCAAACAATCTTATTGCTGGGAGCACTCTGGGGCATCGCAGAAGCCACCATCGGGCATCTGTTGCATTTCCTGCCCTGCGGCTTTTCCGGCATGATCATGTTCCCCATCGGGTTTTACTTTATGTACAACGCCTACCTGGCAACAAACCAAAAATCTGCGGTTTTCATGACCGGATTGATCGCCGCTTCCATTAAATTCGTGGATTTTTTCCTGCCGATGAAATCACCTGTGAGTATCATCAATCCGGCCATGTCTATTGTGCTGGAATCCCTGGTGGTTTACGGATTTATTAAAGTCTTCGCCGGCAAAAAATCCTTTTCCTATACTTTTGGTTTAGGGCTTAGTTGGGTCGTGCTGTTCACTTTAGCCCAGGCGGTCATTTTTCGTCCGGCAGCCGGATTATATCTTTCCCCACTGCCCCAAATGATCGGGTTTATTTTAATGAATGCTATTGTCAGCGGATTTTTAGTCGGGCTTTATCTGCAAAAAGAAAATATAGTCACTTTCAGACCAATTGTTAAAAACGCATCTTTCCGATTACCGGCTTTGATAGTTTTATTGGCGGCTATGCTTGAAATCGGAAACTCAATTATTTTTTAACTATGGAAATACTTACACAACTGATCGACCCGGTTCCGGAAATTCCAATCAAAGAAGTGATTGTTGGTGTCCATTCTGTATTGGTCTTAACAGCTGACAATTGCGGCATTGCCAGTACAATAAAATATTGTAGCCCCCATGAAAATGTCCGCCGGGCCGGAAACCTGGAGCAATTGAATTTACGTCAACTGGCAAAGTATGCCTACTCGAATAATCTTTTGGAAGCATCCATCGGTATGGCTGCCATCAATTGTTATCATTCCGGAAAAACCAGTCAATTTAAAAGCCTTAACGCAAAAGAGATCGTATTGAACAAAGGGCAAAATAAAATTGTGGGTATCATCGGTCATTTTCCTTTTCTGGAAAAGCAAAAACATTTATACGAAAAATGCTACATTTTTGAAAAACAGCCCCAGGCAGGGGATTTAACAGAAGCCGATATTCCAAAATATCTGCCAACCGTCGATGTTGCTGCCATTACCGCTACCGCTATCACCAATCACAGCTTTACTGGAATATTAAAACACATGCCATCAAAGAGTTACAACATCATGCTGGGGCCCACGACACCACTCTCTCCGATATTATTTGATTTTGGGTTGGACGCTGTTTCCGGGTCGGTTGTGGAAAATTATGATCTGACTAAAAAATATGTTCTGCAAGCCACCCCCACCCGGCATCTTCAGGGCGTAAATTATGTAACCATTTTCAACGAGGATTATTCATGAAAAGCATATATTCAGAAATTATGGAACTTGCTGAAGGTACAATATCCGGTGTACTGGTTACTGTGGTTGAGAAAGAAGGCTCCGGTCCGGCCGCCACCGGCACCAAAATGATCGTTTATAAAAATGGTGAAATCTCCGGCACTGTCGGCGGTGGGTCCATTGAAAAAATGGCCATAAAAAAAGCGCTCGCCCTTTTTGATACACGGCAAAACGGTATGGAAAAATATGTCATGGATGAACCTGCTGATGGAATTAATACCGGTATGATCTGCGGTGGTACAGCCACGCTCTTTTTTGAATATTTTGCACCCAAAAAGCACGTCTATATTTTTGGCGCCGGTCATATCGGCAAAGCGCTGGTTTATCATCTATCCAAACTAAATTATCATATAACAGTGATCGACGATCGAGAGGATGTGCTGGCAACAATCGAAAATGCCGATAAGAAAATTCATGCAAAATTTGTTGATTCCCTGAATAATACTGATGTAGTAAAAAACAGTTATTTCATTATCGCCACCTACCAGCATAAATATGACGGGGTTGTGTTGAATAAAATCTATAAGTCGGGTTGGAATCCAAAATATATCGGTATGGTTTCTTCCAGGAAAAAGAAACAAACTTTAACGGAGGCATTGATCAAAGAAGTACCGGACGCGAATTTGGATTTATGCTATCTTCCGGTGGGTCTGGATATTGGCGGCACACTACCCCATGAGATCGCAATATCCATCATCGCCGAAATGCAGGCGGTAGCCAATGAAAAACATGGTGGCCATTTAAGGGATAAATGATTGGCGTTCAAACAAAAGATTGGGAAGTATGCTGAAGCATACTCGGTATGGACTTTGGAGATCATATCTCACCACAATGAATTGTGGTGTTAATCTGAAAATAAATGCAGGTATATCTATATGAACAGTGAACAGAATACACCAAAACTCAGACTAACACCATACTTCAGTATGTTGAATAAAACAGAAAGTCACCGGAAAAGTCTGCTTCAGTAGACTTCCATACAGGTAATCATGATAACAATCATCACCGGAAAAATAAACGCAGGAAAAACCACTTATATGCAGCATCTATATGAGGACACAAAAAAAGGCGACGGATTTGTATCGGTAAAAGTATATGAAGACAATCAGCATACCGGCTATGATTTAATCCATTTAAAAACAAAGAATACACAACCCTTCATTCGAAAAAAAACAAAGTTGCCGAAAAATTGGCAGGAAATTTTCAAAATTGGTGATTATTCCTTTTCCAAAGATGGTTTTGCCTTTGCACAGGATATAATCCATAATATTACTGAAGAGCCTGTTTTTATAGATGAAATTGGCCCTCTGGAAATTTTCCGGAAATCAGGATTTTATTCGCTTTTGAAAGAGCGACTGAACAGCGATCTATGCATCACTCTGCGGGAGCATCTGTATGATGATTTTCTTAAATCCTTTGCGATTACCCGGAAAATCAATAAAATAACAATTAAACCGACGAGGAACGAATGATAGACTTAACCATCAAAGAAAAACAACTTCAAAAAACAATCCGGCGCTGTAAAGACCGCAATATTTTGCTGCCCACCTTTGCACAGATGAAAAATCCGGAATTGATTCCCACAAAAATTCACAAAGAATTAAAAAATATCGGACTGTGGGATGTCCATCCCCGCAATCTGTTTCGCATTACCTGGAAAAATGAGCCAACCCTGGAGGGCGGTGA
>CAYYMT010000212.1:0-4034 GCA_964472715.1 uncultured bacterium
CGGTCGTCACCACCGAGATGACGCGCATCAGCGCGATGCGCGAGGCCAGCGCCAGGTGAACGGACTGGGTGTGGATCTTTTGTGAAGCTGGCGTCGCGTCTACGTCCCAATCCGTGTAGAAATTCCCCGTCCATCCAACCCGCGTGACACCCACCAAGTCCAGCCCTGTGATAGCCGTCTCAATCCGCGCGTAGGATGTGACCATCTGCTCGACCTGTTGGACAAACGTCTGCCATTGTTCATAAGCGCGCGTATCCTCCTCCGATTGCCCCAGGGACTGCTTTTTCCGCTTAAGCCAGTCACGCAATCCATAAGACATTAGCGCCTCGTCGTGTGTGTAGCTCTTAAGGCTGCGACGTAGGGCGTCTTTTTGCGCTGCAAGATTCACCTCGCCTGCTCTAACAGGCGCAAACGAAACACCCCCGCCTGCTTGCGCGACGGTTTCTAGCTCCTGGCGGATGAGGGCCAGACTTTTCTCCTGGCGTTGGATAAGTTGTAGGTTGGCGTCCAAGATGGCGGTAGCTTCCGCAGAATCTGGAAGCTCGAAGTGCCAGGTGGGTTCGGGCGGCTCGTCCACGGCAAACGACTGCGCCGCCAGGGGATCGACAACACATACGCCTAGCGGGTCTACGTTGCCGGGCAGGTCTATGCCGGAAATCGAAAATTGGTAATGGCTATTCACGCTTCATCTTACGGTTTCAAGCTCTTGAGCAGATTCGTTGCCAGCTCGGCCATCGCCTGGAGGAATTGGGCGCGATTGGCCTGCGCCTCGCGCACCATGTCCATGTGAATTTGCCAAAGTTCTTGATCCACCCCGCCGCCGGCGCGCGTGGGAACGTAGTTTTCCATGTCACCGTCGAACTTGACACGCGTGAAGGCGCGGAGTTGCCGGTCGGCGGTGTTGCCTCGCTGTATTGCGGGCAAATCATCGGTTGAGTAAGTTTCAACGTCCAGGGTTAGAATATCTTCTGACGCATCTTTGACAGCTTGGGCGATTTGGTTAGAGAATTTCTTAAGTGAAGTTTCGAGGTCAGCGATTTGGATGACGAAGGGTTGAGCTGGATCGGGTACAATTTCCTCCTCTTCGTCTTCAGTGGAGGGGCTTTCTTTCTTTTGCTCTTTATCCACAGCGGACGCCTTAGCTGTCTCGTCAGGCGGCGGTTCTTTGTATGCCTCTGTTTCAGGAGCAGAAGGCTCAGGCGCGTCAGCCGCCTGAGATGGGGCGGCGGGCCCCCCTTGTGCTCCATCATCCTTTCCTTCGAGGAAGATCTCGCGATGACGCCGGAGCAACGCCCCATACTTATCTTTCGCTGCCTTCAACTCCCTCTTTTTTCGCTCAGCATCCTTCTCATTTTCATCTACCTCGCTGCCATCGGGCATAGCTTCATACTGCGCTTGGAGATGATTGACATAAGCCGCCCAATCTACTTGAGTCGTTAATGCGGGACGCTGCGCGTCAGGCATCTCGTCATCTTTAGCAAAAGTGATACGGGCGGCGGGATCACCAATGATCGCATACCCACGGGCATCGTTGTTCGCAGTCCAGAGTTGGACTAATTCAGACTTACCAACACTTTTTTCACCATTACTGATCTTACTTAGTTCAGAAGACATATCCGCATAACGCAAATCAAACCCAAGGTCGGTCGCGAATCCAATTGGTTGCCCATTCAAGATACGGCGCAAGGCAATCACAAAATGCGCATTATCTACGTCGCCCGTGGGCTTAATAAAGGAATAACCCCAGGCACGCTCAACATGGCCTAATACTGCCAACGCGCCATGTTTAAGCAATTGTTTGGGCAGATCGGCAACAAAGGCCCCTCGTGGTGCGATTTCCTCGGGTGGCTGACCTTTCTGCATCGCAAATTGGTCATAGCGGGGGGTACCTGCGCCATAACATGCAAAAAGCACTGTAATCATCCCCAGGACATTGGCGTCTGGTGCTAAATCCTCACCGGCAAAATAGTGTTTACGTTCCAACTTACCGCCGTTAGGTCCTTTCCAATCCCCACAGAGCAATGCACCTTGATATTTTTCCTGGTCATTATGTCTATTAAATTCCATGCCGTGGCTTGCCGTCATTAAAAATGCCGGGACTTGTTCTGGTTCTCCCCCTAACACCTGATATAAGTTTCCGTGTGTCGCATTCCGACGGTCCAGGGTTTCCCATCTCCAGTCGTAGTTTAATGCTTCACCTAAATCAGCCCCAGCATCAGAGAGATTCTCTTGCAGAGGACGGATTAAGTAGCGCGCGCTCAACTGGGTTGCTTTGTCACCTGGGTTAGCCACGGAAAAGAAGGTGCCTTTACGAGGCAGTTTGACCTGACCACTTTCGGCCAGCACCACGTTATGCGCGTATTGCGCGTAAGCCTCATAGTCCTCCCCAAAATCTAGCCGCCCCACGCCGCGCATCACGTCCAGTTGATCCTCAAAGTCATAGGGGATTTCTTCAGGACTACCAATCAGCAAAATATAGAAAGGCATTTCTTTAGGATTTGCTAATCCGGCACCGACACGGTGACGTTGTAAGAAACTAGATTTTGTATCGCCATCTCGATAACCCGCTTCCCCCTCATATATCCTGAACAATGGGCCCGCTTGTGCTTTTCTCAGATCGAGCAACTCTTTCAACCCGATCTTGATACGCTCGCGTGTCTCTTCAGGCATCGCTTTCGGAAAAATAATGCCCCAGCCAGATTGTGATATATCTGTTGGATCTTTGACATCCGGTGTTGTAGGAAACTGAATACCAAAACTCACTTTTGTTTGTAGTTGCGCCGTTTTCTTTTCAGCTTTCAGGGCTGTACGTTGCTCTTCTAGCATAGTTTCAAGCAATTGCTGTTGTTCATTGTCTACCCCAGAAAACAGTTGCTTTCGATCGGTTGCAGTAAGATTATCCAATATCTCTTCCTGTTCATCCAACAACGTCATAAACGCAGCTTGACCTAAACCTGAAAATGCTTCCCATAAAGTTTTCTCTAAATTGTCACGTATCCATGGCCTATTGATAAGATTCACTAAGGATCTGGCTTGTTCTTGACTCAAATTCAATATGAGTTTCTGGCGTTCTACATCTAACTTGTCCATTAAATGTTTTGGCGGTTGAGGATTTAGGTCTTTTAAGGGAGTGAGAGTATTAACTAACGTTTCGATTTGATCGGTGCTTGCATCCAACAAAGCGGCTTCACGCGCTGCGCTCCATTCATATAGTAACACTTTTTTCGCGACAACCCCAAGATTATTTAGAACCTCATGTTTTTCTATAAGTTGTTTTGGAATGGAGACCGCATGACTTGTACTTTCTGTTCCAGTTAGTTCCCCTGTAATGATGCTTGCTAATTTATCAACTGGCATAGGCTGCACTGCATATTCCCCATCAGCCTTAATCCCATTAAAGGATAGATCACCGGAAAAGAAAATCTTGATATACTTGGATTCAGCAAGATGCTCTAACAATTGCAATAAGGGCTGTGTCAACTGGTCGCCAAACAAGTCTTCCCATACTTCTTTCTGGGGTGGTGGTTCGAAGTTTTCTTCCATCTCATCCAGGATTTCATTAATCTGCGCCTTTTGGTCTTTAGTAAAATCCCCCCACTGCGTCGGGTCGGAAAAAGTGCGGATGTATTCTTCCTGAATAAGTCGGGCTAAGAGGATTCTTAGCTCATCGCTCATCTCCATCTTGAGCAAGGCCGCCTTTTTCTCCTCGGGCGGACCAAAAACCGTCATCTCCGCAATGATTTCCGCGAAAGCAAGTTCTTGCTCAGGTGACATCTCGGAAAGTGTGTATTGTGCGTCGATGTTTCTCTCATATATATCATAATATAGGTCTTGTAGTTCTTCTTCTGTCGCCATGCTACCCTCCCTTTGAAAGTAAGAAATTAGAAATTAAAGATTAGAAAAAATACGCCAATTACTGTTCAATTTCCCACTGTACATAACGGGTTATCATTTACCGTGTTTCAACACCGCTGACAACCGCACTGCCGGATCCCCAATGACAACATACCCGCGCGCGTCGTTGTGCGCGGTCC
>CAYYMT010000213.1:0-4009 GCA_964472715.1 uncultured bacterium
TTCCTTCTACTGTTCTGTTAAATATTTCCTCTGAAGTATCATTCATAACATCAAATACTTCATTAACTGTATATTCAATACTATTAGCCAGCTGAAAAATTTCTCCACCAATATCTCCCACCAACATAGATTTATATATAGCATCAACCAAATCTTCAATATAAATAAAATCTCTTGTCTGCGTTCCGTTACCATAAATAGGCATAATTTCATTCTTCACCATTTTCAATAAGAAATTTGGTATTAAGTTCCCTGTTTTATGCATTGACCAGGGACCGTATACATTACCAAATCTCAAAATTACAGTTTCAAGTCCAAAAGAATGATAATAAGATTGACACAAACTCTCCCCAGCAACTTTACTTGCTCCATAAGGTGAGGTAGGGGAAGGTATTGTTTCCTCATGAACAGGGGGATCTTGCATACCTAAAACTGTACCACCTGAAGAAGCAAAAACAAATTTTTTACAGTTTCCTTTTGTTGCCCCTTGTAATATGTTTGTGGTTCCGTATACATTCACATCAATACACTGTAAGGGATCATGTATAGAAGGCATTACTCCTGATTGTGCTGCTAAATGAACCACAATATCACTCTTTTTAGCAATCTCCCATGCATCTCCACTTCTTATATCACAATCATACAATTCAACACCATTATCAATATAACTTCTCATTCCGGTTAGAAAATTATCAATTACAATAATATGATATTTGTCTTTTAATTTTTTGATGAGGTTTGTGCCTATGAATCCAGCACCACCAGTTACTAATAATTTTTCTTTCATTTATATAAAATCCTTATAGTTTTCTACTCTGTCTTTGATTTCAGAAGGCCAATGTTTTTTGATACTCACAGGTATTTGCACTCTTTCAGGGTATTTCAAAAAATGAAGTATTTGAGTTGAATGCACTTTTGGTAGATTTCTGATTTCTTTATCCCCTGTTAAATCTTCATAACACAATGAAATATATCTCTTATCTTTTAGAAATTCATATAATTCATTTTCCATTCTGTTGAGTTCAGGAACCATCTTATTTATAACCCAATCCTTATCTACAAACAACTTCTCAGTGAATCTAACACTCTTTTTCAGTTTATGAGATATTGCTTGTTTTGTTTTGTTTTCTCTGTATATATGAATAAATTTTATATCAGGGCTCTTAGCGAAGTATAAATCTAGTAACTCTTTCTTCTTCATGTAATGTCTATATAACATCTTGAATCCAACAAATTCATCTCTTTGGAACAGATTATCAAGAAAATCAGATAAAGAACCGTTAGGATTTTGTTCTAACCATTTACCATAACAATTTTCTGTCTTCAATTTCCTTTGTTTTATCATTTCTTCTTGCCAATGCACTACAGGTTTTTGTGAAACTCGTTCTGATAGTATTTCTCCAAAGCAAGACATTTTCCTTAATCCATCTAAAGAGTTCACCAACATTGTAGTCCCACTTCTCTGTGTCCCTACTATTACAAATTTTAACATAAACTATCCTCATAAAATTTTAGATCCTTTAATAGATATTCACTCATCAACTGCCTTGTTTTTTCAGATACTTTCTTCTTATCACTCTTATGTAGTATAGTGTCATTTATACCATTCAAATTTATCTCAAAAAAGTTATCATTTATATATTTCAATGAATTGTTGTAATCTTCAAGAAACCCAATATAATTATACACCGAAACATCTTCTCCTGTAAAGTATCTTGTCATAAAGTTTGAAAATTTTTTGGTGAAGTAAACTATATCGTTTTTCATTAATATCATTTCTCTCTGTATTTCAGGTGATCTCTTACCTTTAGTGAAATGACCAACTTTCAACCATTCATAATAATGGCTAATGGCCCTATCTATGGGGTTTCTTATGATTGTGATGAAGTTGTTTGTATATTTGCGGTAGGTAGATCAATGGAAGTGACCAAAAATTATTTTATTATTACCGAAATTCATAGGTTGTCTTGTGAATTCTTTATCTAATATCGTGGATCTATCAACAGGAGATAAATTATTCTTCATCATCTTCCTGTGTCAGTTATCTTTGAATGTGGGTTGTTGTATAAGTTTGTATAGTGTCCCGCCTCCACATTTAGGTACATGAACAAATACTACTGGTGGTTTAGAATTCATATCCAAAATATTCTATTTCTTTCCTATAAAAATTCTCCACTTTCTTTTTCATTTCCTTAGAATACATACTTCTATAGTCTCTTTTTGGTCTGAAAGATGCATTGGCCTTTTTTTGCATCAAATGTGTGAATTTGACATCTATTTGGGATTCAACGTGTTTTAGATCTTCTTGTAGGTTTTCATATCTACATATATAATCCATTTTTATTTGATTTTGCCCATTTGTATATAAAGGCCAATTATAACAAACTTTTCATAATCTTGTGTTCATTATGAAGCCATCAAATCCTTGGGTCTTTACGATATATCTTCTCTTTCTATTAAACCCACTATTGAGAAAGTAATAATAAAGAGAAACTACCTTATCCCAAGGATTCCTTTCTACAGTAAATTTGAAAAAACCATCACTATTGTCAACAAAAGAAAATAACTTACGCCAATTAGAATGAGCATTGACTTTATATCTAATTCCCTTCTTTTCTTTTGATCTTTTCCAGGCATTGGCTTTTATACCTAATGATTTCTGTAGATCACCATGCTGGGCAAATTTGTATATTATATCTTGAGAAGGATCAGAAATTTGCCCTAAAGCAAGAGACAAAGAAACACTCCCTGTTTTCTTTGTTTGTAAATATATAAAACCATATTTTTTTGAAATTACCATATAAATTTCTATCTCTTTATATATGTACTATGCAACCCACCATTTGTTTTTTTGAATCCCATTCTACTTTTTCAATTTGAACCAATGTCTTGTATTTGGGGTTTTTCTTTGGGTTTCATAAATATACCAAACTGCCATTCTTTCATTATATTATTCAAATCTTTGTATTTTTCTTTAGATTTCCATTTCACAAGTCTTAATAATCTTTCAGGGCTTATACCCTCTTCTATAAATGGTAATACTTCTTTAAGGAAACTTGTTCTAAACAGAGAAGTGTTCATGGAAAATGCTCTCTTATGCCCATTCAACAAGTAATATCCCTCATTTTTATATTGGCCCTCTATTTTTCTTTTTATTTGATATACAGAATTTAGTGTATTATTCTTATCCAATCTGAGAGAAGCAATATTTGGGTTTGATTGTAGTATATGGATCATTTTATTTACGTTGATATGTCTCAGAATGGCCATATCATCCTCAGTAAGAAAACAAAATTCAGTATCTATCTGTTCTATGAGATTTTTCACTGCTAAAGGAAATGATGGTTTTCGTGTAAATATAACAGATGAGTTTTTTACATATTTTTGTATTGCTTTCTCTATATCATTTTCTGTGTTTTTCTCGCCAATAGGATCAACATTGAATATAAACCTAAAATTGAAATCTTTATTAAACGATACAATATTATTATTTCAGGATAATAATGTATTTCTCAATATATTAGGTCTTAATACACATGTCATTCCTATATCAATATTCATATTAGCTCTTTATGGGAATTTCACTTCCATCTAAATCAATCTCTCTGTGCTCATTTCAGAGGGAAGTACAGATAACCTTACTCAAATCTGCTCTATGATTATATCTATGAGAAATGTCTATAATATCATCAACCAAATGTTCTTCAAGTGTTATAGGATGCAAACCTAAGTTTAACAATCCATCATTCACAAATTTCAGATCATTATAATCATCTTCGTTTCTTGGGTTTTTATAGAATCTGATTTCTGCTCCCGTTTTCCTTCTTATGAGTTCAGCCAGATTTAATATATTCATACATTCTGTTGTTTGGTTCAATACTCTCACTCTTTCATTCTTTTCAGGTGGATTTTCTATTGCTAACTGAACACATTGAACTGTATTCTGTAGATGAATAAATGCTCTTGTTTGTCCCCCTGTACCATGAACAGTGATGGGATGACCAATTTG
>CAYYMT010000214.1:0-3999 GCA_964472715.1 uncultured bacterium
AAAAAAAAACAGTCTGCTTCAGCAGACTTCTAAAAAAAATGATGATTTTTTAAAATAATAGGAAAGCAATTGGTTAAAATTAAAAAAAAATTATGGCTGTTATTTATCCCTGTTATTCTTTTTGCTGCGAATGGGTGGAAAATCCACGAAAACGGCAGGTTTGATTTCCAATATGAAGACTTGACAATTACCAATTGCTATCCGGCAATCGATCATCAGCCGGTAAAGCCCCTTGCTGTCAAAGTAAACGGGAGTCAAATTACTTATCAATTGGCGCAGGGAAAAATCATTCTGAATTTGAGTCAACAAGGTAATGATTACAGCCTTGAAACAACGCTGAAAGATTTCGATATCGCACCTGACTGGTTTCTGCCCCTGGCTTTTGGTGAGATTGAGGGGGCAAATCGCTTCTATAAACAGGGCTTCGGATTTGCCGGCGCCAGCGGAATTTTTCCCATCCCTACCCCCAAAGAGAGAATTGAACAAGCGCGATTGAAAGAAAATGTCTGGTCTTATGACAGTTACTTATTCACCGGATTGCTGACAGAAAATAATGCAACAGTTGTAATCTCAGTGTATGATCATAAAGATTATCTCCACCGCAGCAGTCTGTATAACCGGCAACAGCGCTTTGGATTAATCGATCGTCATAAAGATAAAAATATAGTATTGCTGGAAACCGGCTTTGGGCTGGAGAAAATTAGTCTAAACAAACAAACGACTAAACTACCAGCCATTTATATCAAAACCGGCAACCAACCCTTTGAGACGTTTCAACAACAGGCAAAGGCAATCGCAGATTACAACCAGATTAATGAAATGAAACCGCCACGTTATTATTTCTGCTCCTGGTATGAGTTTCATAAAGATTTCAGCCAGAAAATTCTCGTCGATATGCTGAAAGGAATTGATGAGTCATCAATCAAGCCTGAATTTCAAACCATTCAGATTGATGACGGGTATGCTTATTACGGTGATTGGTTGACCCCGACGGATAAATTTCCCCGGGGCTTACAATTTAGCATCGACCGGATTCTTGATCATGGCTATGAGGCCGGTATTTGGGTGGCGCCTTTTATGGTCAGTTCACGCAGTTTTATTTTCAAAGACCACAAGGACTGGTTGCTCAGAGATAAATGCGGGGAAATAGTCAAGGAGTGGGACAATCCGGAGGAAGATGTTTATGTGCTGGATTCCAGCCATCCCGAGGCTTTTGAATATTTGCGGAAGGTTTTCAGAGCATTAAAAAAGATGGGAATCATTTCCTACAAAACCGATTTCATGGATTGGGGATTAAGGGACTCAAGAGAAGTAACACGATATAAATCGGGAAAAACGTCAGTACAATATTTCGTTGATGTGCTGGAAATGATACGGGCAGAGATTGGTGAAGAAAGTTTTTGGCTGGGATGTATTTCACCCTACCAGCCCATGATCGGCTATGTAGACGGCATGCGGGTGAGCAACGATGTGGGGGCGGAATGGACCCGTGAAAATACAGTGAATATGTTTCGCGAAATGAGCGCCGGACAATTCTTCAACAATATTCTCTGGCAGAATGACCCTGATGTGCTTTATCTGCGGGATGAAAATTCAAAATTGAGTGAAGATGAAAAACAATCTATTGCGCTATTCGATGGAATGATGGGGGGTATGCTGACCACATCCTGTCGGTTCCACACATTGGATAGAGCGGACAAACTGTTCTGGAGATTCCTGAAGCCGGTAGATCAGCCTGTGATGGCAATGGTGCAGGACTGGGAAAATCCATCTGACCTGATCGTTTTGAAGAAAAACTATCCCGGTTCACCAAACAAATCGGTTATGTTTTTGAACACATCCAATGATACTTCCTCCATTGCGAGTGAACTAAAAAATTTAAAAATATACCTACCGGCAAAAATATTCTGTTGGCAAGATGGTAAAATGGAAGAAGTAAAACACGATCAATTAATAATTAAATTAGCGCCCCATGCCAGTCAATTAATCTATTTCTCCAAAGATGGTTGCGAATTGGAAACGATCAATACAATCAAGGACAAATAATGAAATATTATTTTAAATTTTTCTCTGCTCTTTTTGTTTTCCTGTTTTTGGTTTCCTGTACAGATATGCAGGACGAATGGCGAATCTCGTCGCCAAATGGGGACATTACCCTTTCGGTCACAACAACCAATGGCAATGTCAAATATGCGGCGGAAATCAATGGTAAAGAAGCCCTGGCGAAATCAGACCTCGGCCTGGTTCGCAACGACCGGGATTTCAGCAAAAATCTGACCTTCCGGTCGGGTAATAACCGGACAATTAATGAGAAGTATTCCACCATTACGGGAAAAAGAATAAAAGATGTCAATCATTGTTCTGAAATGACACTGACCTTTGAAAATGAAAACAAAGAACCCATTGAAATGATTTTTCGCGCTTATGATGACGCTGTTGCATTTCGCTATAATTTTCCGGAACAATCCAATGACATGAAACACGTGATCGATGAATTGTCATCCTTCAATCTGAATACTACCGGCGGTAAAGCCTGGATGCAGACTTACGATACCCTATTTCACTGGAGTTTGGGCTATGAAATTGCCTACGACACAGAAATTCCCATCGGTACTTCGGCGAATGTCAGTTATGGTTGGGCGCTGCCCTTATTATTTGAAAAAGAAAATGGCGTCTGGATGCTGGTCTCAGAGGCTGATCTGGATGAACATTACTGCGGCATGCATGTGAAAAAGGATGCACCGGGCGGCAATTATCGTCTGGAATTTCCTGAAGCCTATGAATGTTACAGAAAGTTCAGTCGCTATCCCAAAAGTTTTTTACCATGGAAAACACCCTGGCGATTTGTTATCATCGGTGATGAGTTGGGAGATTTGGTGGAATCCAATATTGTTAATCATCTCAGTCGGCCCACAGAATATAAAAATACCGACTGGATCGAACCCGGCCGCGCTTCCTGGAGTTGGTGGTCTGATCCGGCCTCCAGTTCCGATTACAATCCCCTGAAAAACCATGTGGACCTGGCCGCTGAAATGGACTGGAAATATTCCCTGGTAGATGCTGATTGGGACATTATGGTCAATGGCAATATCGACCAGTTGGCTGATTACGCCAAACAGAAGGATGTGGAATTGTTTGTCTGGTATAATTCCGGCGGCCCAAACAACAAAGTGGCCTATCGCTTTGTCATTTATCCCGACACTGTAAAGGCGCTGAAAGATCGTGGTGTTCCTGAAAAAGTTCTGGGAAAAGTCAGCCCCATCATTGGCCGCGAGTTTTTTCCGGAAGCGGAATATTTTGGCAAAATCAAAGAATTACTGGGCAATGATTACAATAAATATGGTGACATGATCATCGCTGCTTCGACCTTTCGCAATGCTCGCCCAAGAGACAGATTTTACGAAGAGGATAAACGTATCCGGGAATTTAAAGAAATCGCAGCACGGGACATCCGAGGCCTGAAACTCGATTTTTTCGCCAGTGACAAGCAGGAGATCATCAAACTTTATCTCAATATTTTCAAGGAAGCCGCCAAAAATAAAATTCTTATCAATACTCACGGTTCCACGATTCCCCGGGGATGGTCGAAAACCTATCCCAATTTATTGACAATGGAAGCGGTGATGGGCGCGGAAATGTATGGCGGTGATTTTTGGCCGGAACTGGCGCCAAAGCAGAACACGATTTATCCGTTTCTGCGAAATATTGTCGGCCCTATGGATTACACACCGGGCACTTTTTCCACCCGAAAAGGCGGACATCCCCACATCACTACCAATGCACATGAACTGGCGCTGACGGTGCTTTATGAAACCGGGCTGCTGCATGTTTCGGATCATGCCGATTCATTGCGACAAATGCCAAAACCGGTGATTGATTTTTTGAAAAAGGTGCCGGTGGTTTGGGATGATATTTATTTTATCGACGGTTATCCGGGAGATTTTGCCCTTTTAGCGAGAGAATATGAGAATAAATATTACATTGCCGGTATCAATGGTA
>CAYYMT010000215.1:0-3987 GCA_964472715.1 uncultured bacterium
TCATCAGGAAAGGGGTTGCCTGCCAAATCTGTATGGTGCCAGACAGGCGCGTCATAACTGACGCCCTTAACCTCGCTTTTTTCCAGTTCCAGTATTTCTTCCGCCCGCTGATTGGCGTAATCAATATTTCCATCCTTGTCAACTGTTGTAATGCCTACCGGACTGGTCTCCATGATCGAGGTGAGCAGGGTGTTTTTATTCCTGAGATTTTCTTCGGCGATTTTCCGCTCTGTAATATCCGTATGGGAACCGGCCATACGATAAGGCTTGCCTTTTTCATCAAACAGGGCCCTGCCCCGGGCCCGTATCCAGCAAATCCCGCCTGTCTTGTGCATCATTCGGAATTCCAGGTCATAGTTATCAATCTTGCCGTCAAAATAATCCCTGACGTAATTGTTTACTAAAGCACGATCTTTTTCATAAATGAGATTTTCAAAGGTGCTGAACCGGTCTTCCAATTCGGCCGGCTCATACCCCAACTGTTCCTTCCATCTGTCAGAAAAATATAATTCATTGGTCTTAATATTCCAGTCCCAGATACCATCATTGGACCCATTCACCGCCAGCTCGAATTGTTCTGTTTTTTGTTGTAATTCTTCTTCAGACCTTTTCCGGTCGGTAATATCCATGGATATACCAATAACACCAATGATGTTACCCTGCTGATCTTTAAAGGGGATCTTACTGGCGCTGATCCAGCGTTTTTCAGCAGCGGGAGTCCAGGTTTTTTCCCGGAAAAGAATCGGTTGTTTACTATTAATAACCGCTAAGTTATCCTCAAGATATGATTGAGCTTCTTCCTTTGGGTAAAGGTCAAAGATGTTTTTCCCCTGCAGTTCTGACTTTGACAATCCATGGACGTCCGCCATATATCGATTGACCCGTAAAAAATTTCCTTCCAGGTCTTCATAGCATACCAGGGCTGGCAAAGAATCCAGAATAGACTGCAATTCATGACTGAGACGATAATATTCTCTGGTGGTTTGCCGGAGTTTGAGTTTGTGTTGTTTTTCACGGGTAATGTCCGTGGCAAGACCTTCGATAATGATGTCTTCGTCTTTTTGGACGATGGATATGGTGCGGTTCTTTAGCCAGTGCCAGATTCCATTGGTGTCTTTTATACGAAATTCAAGATCATTTAACTGATCAATATTTGCGTTTTCAATCACCTGTTCAACTGTCTCAATATCTTCGGGATGAATGGCGTCACGCCATAAAAAAGGATTGTCATAGAGTTGTTCCGACGTAATTCCCAAAATGTCTTTGACACCATCAGACCAATAAGTTGGTCCTTCTTTGGAGTTAAAAATATAGGTAATGTCCGGTGAGTTTTCCACCAACCGGCGGTATTTTTCCTCGATTTTTTTTCGATCCGTAATATCCCGGCAAATCATATAAGCGCCGTCAAACCGGTTATGTGAATCATAGAGCAGTTTGGCGTTATCTTCCCGGTAAATATAATCTCCGCTTTTCTTTTTAAAACGATACTCATAGACAAGATTTTCTTTTTTTTCAGTAATAGCCCCAACTATTTCCTTTCTTATTCTTTCCCGGTCATCAGGATGCATTAAACAGAACATCTCCTCATTTGAACGGCTGAGTATCTCCTCTTCACTGTACCCGGTAATTTTCTGATAGGATGGTGACGAATATTCTATTGTTTGGTCGGGTGAAAATACAACAATTCCATCGGATGTATTTTCTGAGATCAGCCGGTATTTTTCTTCACTGGCTTTTAACACTTCCTGAAGTCTCTTTTCCTGGGTTATGTCTTTGAAAACACAATAGGTCTGTTTAAAACTGCCGTCGGAATGATAGCCGATACAGCCTTCAAATTCCACATAGATCAGGTGACCTTTTTTATGCTGCATTTTAAATTGGACACCGGAAATGCAACCGGCCTTTTTAAAGCGGGGAAAATTTTCCTTGAAATGGGCCACAAAATCCGGCGCCAGAAAATCACCAAACCATTTGCCGATCACCTCTTTTTTTTCATAGCCAAGAGTCGACAACCAACGGGGATTGACATCAACTATATTGCCGTCAATATCCAAAGATTGATAGCTGAGGGGCGCATTGGTGAAGAGGGAATAATATTTTTCTTCACTTTCTCTTAATTGTTCATTTTTTTCCGCTATTTCCTGTTCATGAAATTTATCAGAAATATAGACCGAGAGAGCGTCGCTGATATTTTGTAATAATTCCCGCTCCCGGTGATCAATCACAATCTCATTTTCAGCCGCGATATGGATAATGCCGATATTTTGGTTATTATGGGATATGGGCAGGGAAACAGACTTATAATGCCCCGGTTCTGCTTTGAATTTGCAATCACAATGGCGGCTCTCTTTGATGGTGATCACCTTTCCATTATTCAGGGACTCGCGAATACAAATGGGCGCGTCGCCCTTGCCGGCACTATCACACTGCCATTTCTCTTCAAAGGGGTACTTCCCCGCCTGGGAATGCAGTGTAATTAATCCGGATTCCCTATTCAGGGCGCCGATACCACAGCCTGTGTAAGACCTGGAATCCACCAGAATTTCACAGGTCTGCTGTAAAACCGGATCGATTTCCCGCCCCATAACGATCATATGCTGTATGTCCGTAATGGCGTGTAAAATTTTATTCATCCGGGCTGTACTGGCTTTTGCCTCTACCTCATCGGTAATATCTTTGACCCGCGCCAGTACCAGGGAATTTTTTTCATCCAGGAGTTTTGAATTCACTTCCACATGAACTTTTTTTCCGGCCTTATTGATAAAAATCGTTTTGAAGGTGATCCGTTTATGTTGTTTGAGATCTGCCATGACAGTTGGATCGAGATTTTCTTTGGGAATAAAATCTTTAATATTTTTATTGATCAGTTGATCCCTGTAACCGCCCAGCATCCTGCAAAATTCATCATTTACCTCGATAATATTGCCCTGAAGATCATGGATCATCACGGCAAAAGTATCGAGCAGAATATTGTATTCATCATAATTGACGTGGATCTTGTTGGTTTGTGCCTGTTTGTTTCTTATAACATTATTCCCACTCATTATCGCCTCTATTGGTAAATAAACTTCCGAAGTTTTTAAAACTTCGGAAGTTTACGAGGGTTATTATTTATTAAAAATCATCAAAGTCTTCATCATCCAATGGGATCACTTCATCGGGCTTGACGATCTTTGATTGTTTCCTTGGCGCGTTCGGCGCCACTTTTCTTTTGGATACTTCCGGCGCTTTCCGCGGCGCCATTGCTGTGTGTCCGCCGCCGGCGCGGGTCAGTTTGAACTCACCCACCAGGGCCTGCATAGAGGCGGCCTGTGAACTCATCTCCTCAGCCGCGCTGGCTGATTCTTCAGAGTTGGAGGCATTTTCCTGGGTCACTTTGTTCATCTGCTGAACCGCTGTGCTGACCTGGTCAATGCCGGTGGCCTGTTCCTTGGAGGCCGCGGCAATTTCACCGATCAGATCATTGGTTTTCCTGACACTGTCCACAATGGATTCCAGTCCCTTGGCAGCGACCTGGGTGATCTTCACGCCGCTGTCAGCATTTTCAACCGATTCTTCGATCAGTTGGGCGGTGTTCTTGGCTGCTTCCGCGCTGCGCTGAGCCAGGTTGCGAACTTCTTCGGCAACGACAGCAAAGCCTTTTCCGGCTTCACCGGCACGGGCTGCTTCCACTGCCGCGTTCAGGGCCAGCAGGTTAGTCTGGAACGCAATATCATCAATGGTTTTGACGATCTTGGAAGTTTCATCGGAGGATTCCTTGATCTTGTTGATAGCATCCGACATCTGATCCATATTGCTCTTGCCTTCAACAGCGGCTTTGTGAGCGCCGTCAGCCAGGGTTTTCGCCTGGTTGGAATTATCAGAATTCTGCTGGGTCATGGAAGACATCTCTTCCAGGCTGGAGGAGACTTCTTCAATAGAACTGGCTTGTTCATTGGAGCCTTCCGCCAATTGCTGGCTGCCTTTGGCTACTTCATCAGCCGCTGA
>CAYYMT010000216.1:0-3963 GCA_964472715.1 uncultured bacterium
GATACCTGGATGGAAACCTGGAAAGAAATCGAACCCAGCAGGCGGGATTTTCTCTCCGATGAAGATGATGAAGAAATTGAATGGAAAGAGGAAGATGGTGAAAGACGCCGGGTCAAGAAAAAACGTGGTTATTTCCGGGCTGCCGGCGGTGGCTGGGACATTTTCCAAATGCCTCTGGCCATCGATGAAATCAATGCCCAGGTGAAAAGCATGGGTCTGGGTGAATTTAGTTCCACCATGGATTATTACGGTGGCGGCGGCTGGGTTTTCCTCGGCGATAAATATCGTATCGGCGGACTTGGAGCCGACGGCAGCATGATGGTATCTGACACCGATGACGGTATCCGCAAAAAAGTTGAATTTGATATGCAATTTGGCGGATTCATGATTGAAAGAGTCTGGCATCCCTTTTCCAAAACAGAAATTTCCCTGGGCGGTGTCATTGGACGGTCAAAATTAAAGTTAAAAGTATTTAAAAAGCAGGGATATGAAGACTGGGAAAAAGCCTGGACCAGCTTTGATAAAAACAATACGGAAAACGAATATTACAATTACAAAACCACCTTTACCAATAGTTACTTTTCCGCCATGCCCAGTATCGGTCTGCGCTACAACATCGTCCGGGTTTTTGCCATCGGTGCGAAAGTGGGGTACTACTACGGCATTACCCAGGATAACAATTGGGAAATTAATGGCAGCGAACTGGAAGGCGTACCCTCTATGGACCTTTCCAATATTTTTTACAGTGTCAATTTTTATTTTGGCGCCTAAGCAGGATAAACAATATGAATAGATTAATTGAACTACGTGACATAAAAAAATATTACCAGGTGGGAACAGTGGAAGTCAGAGCCCTCCGCGGCGTTGACCTCGACATAACGGAAAATGAATATATATCCATCATGGGTCCGTCGGGTTCGGGAAAATCCACCCTGATGAATATTATCGGTTGCCTGGATACGCCGACCTTTGGATCTTATTCCCTGGGCAGTAACAATGTCCATCAGATGGAAGATGATGAATTGGCCGCCATTCGTAACAAAATGATCGGTTTTGTGTTCCAGACGTTTAATCTGCTGCCCCGGGCCAATGCTTTGCATAATGTCGAATTGCCACTCATTTACAGTGGAATGCCTGTTGACCAACGCAAAGATAAAGCCCGAGAAGCCCTGGAAAAGGTTGGACTCGCCGATCGCATGAATCATAAACCCAGTGAAATGTCAGGAGGGCAGCGACAACGTGTTGCCGTAGCCAGAGCACTGGTCAATGATCCTTCGATTATTCTGGCTGATGAACCCACTGGTAATCTTGATTCAAAAACCGGTGTGGAGATCATGCAATTGCTTGATGACCTGCATGCCGCCGGAAATACCATCGTCGTAGTTACACACGAGAAAGAAATCGCTGAGCATGCCCATCGAATTATTCATATTCTTGATGGTCAGGTTGCAGAAGACAGAAAGACAGGCCGGGCGTGAAAGAATTTTTGGTAAAACTTACTGAAAATGTACTGATCGCTGTACGGGCTCTGTACGAGAATAAAATGCGGTCAATACTAACCACCGGGGGGATAATCATCGGTGTGTTGACAGTAGTATCCGTCTCCTCTATTGTGGCCGGCCTGGATAAAGGCTTTGCCAATCAAATCTCAGACCTGGGCAGCAGTACCCTGTATATACAGAAATATCCGTGGATGGCCCATGAGGACTGGTTCAAATACCGCAACCGTCCCGATATCAGAATGGAGAATGTGACATTTCTACAGGAAAATATCAAAACCCCCGCCACAATCACGCCCTCTACTACAACCCGGAAAACCATCAAATACCAGGACAATAAACTGGAATCCATTCAGGTTAACAGCGCCACCTCGGAAACACCTGGAGTGGAAGCATTGGAATTACATTCGGGCCGTTTTTTTTCCGGCCATGAGGTGCGCCGGCGCAAAAACAATGTGGTCATCGGATGGGATGTGAAAGAAAATCTGTTTGAGCATGAAAATCCTCTGGGAAAAAGAATTCGAATCGGTGAATCAGCCTTTACCATAACCGGAGTCTTGAAAAAAAGAGGGAGTTTTCTGGGAATGAGCCAGGATAATGTTGTTTACATTCCTATTGGCGCGCTGTTTAAAAATTTTGGTTCCCATCGCTCCCTGACGATTGTCGTCAAAGTAAAAGATCCCGGCCTTCTGGAACAGGCCAAGGAAGAACTTCAGTTTATGATGCGGGTAACCCGTGGACTGCGGCCCCTGGAAGAGGATAATTTTTCTATTAATCAACAATCCATCATTGTGGATACTTATAACAATCTGACACGCGGTCTTTACACGGCTGCCATCGGTATCGGCGCCCTTTCGCTGCTGGTCGGCGGTATCGGGATCATGAATATTATGCTGGTTTCGGTCAGCGAACGCAAAAAAGAAATCGGAATCAGAAAAGCCATCGGCGCTACCAAAGCCATGATCTCGTTTCAATTTATTATCGAATCAATTATTATTTGCAGCATCGGCGGGCTGATCGCAATCGGCCTCAGTTTTTTGATGGCTATGGTCATCGATAAACTGACCCCCTTTCCCAGCACAGTGCCGGGGTGGTCCATTATCATGGGACTGGGATTTTCATCCTTTGTGGGTTTGTTTTTTGGTATTTATCCGGCCCGGCAAGCCGCCAAAATGAATCCCATTGATTGTCTCCATTATGAATAGAAAAATGAGAATATTATGAATTTTGATGAAGGTATAAAATTAGCCTGGCAAACAGTTGTGGCGAACAAATTACGCTCCTTTCTCACCGCTCTGGGAATTGTCATCGGAGTAATGGCGGTGATTGGCATGATGTCAATCATCAGCGCCCTCGAAGCCCACATGAAAAACGCCCTGTCAGAAGTCAGCGGCAATGTATTTTGGGTGCAGAAATACCCTGCCGTTCAAATGGGACGGCTGGATAAAAAGTATCGCAACCGCAAGGATATTACTTTTGAACAGGTCCGTCGCCTGAAAGAAATTGGCTCAAAAAATATAGAAACCATATCACCGGATATCTCAATATGGGGACGACCGATAAAACATGGCGATGAATCAACAACCCCCAATGTCGCCACTATTGGCAGTGATGAAAACTGGGTGTCGGTCAATTCCAATTTTATCGATGAAGGCCGGTTTCTGACCGGTAATGATGTCAGGCACAGCCGGCAGGTGGTGGTACTGGGCAAAGATGTTCAGGAAAA
Organism: uncultured bacterium; assembly: GCA_964472715.1. Lineage (GTDB taxonomy): Bacteria > Fidelibacterota > UBA2242 > UBA2242 > JAFGTP01 > JAFGTP01. Next base: position 3,226 of record CAYYMT010000216.1, read on the forward strand.
GCTTTTTCCTTTTAGTTATCCTATTGGTAAAGACGTGAAAATCGGCAATAAACGGTTTCAGGTCATCGGTGTGCTGGAAGAGCGCGGTGAAGTATTCGGCCAGAGCCAGGACAACCGTGTGATCATTCCCTACACGACTTTTACAAAGATCTATGGCCAACATCGCTCCGTATCCATTGGGATCAAAGCCAAAGATGAAGAATCTATCATGGCGGCCATGGATGACACGGAAAGCCTGCTGCGCACCATTCGCAAAGTGAAACCCGGCGAGGAAACCGATTTTGAAATTGTTACTCAGGATTCAATTATGGATACCCTGAAAAGCCTGACCGGTTTTGTTTTTATCGCGGCCGTGATTATCTGTGGAATTTCACTACTGGTGGGTGGTATCGGCATCATGAACATTATGCTGGTGGCGGTTACCGAACGAACCCGGGAGATTGGCATTCGCAAAGCTGTGGGCGCGAAGAAAAGCCATATCATGCACCAATTCCTGATCGAAGCAGTGGGCATCTGCTTATTCGGCGGCGCCATCGGTGTTTTGCTCGGTGTTGGAATTGGCTTGATTATCAGCGCGGCATTAAACCTCTCTCCTACCATTCCACTGTGGTCGATTGCACTGGGACTTGGATTTTCCGTTACTGTCGGGCTCGTGTTCGGTGTTTATCCGGCCATGAAAGCCGCCAAACTGGATCCTATCGAAGCCCTGCGCTACGAATAAATAACAATACATAATTA
>CAYYMT010000217.1:0-3935 GCA_964472715.1 uncultured bacterium
GACTGATGGTCAGCATTTCACCCTTTTTATTTGAAAATTCCTACCCGGCTATTGCCCTGGCGGTGATTTTTATTATTCTCAATTGGCTGGCGTTGGTAAAGGACAAAGCCAAAGGCATGCATTCCACCGCGCGCAAAAGCTATGGTACGGTTTATTTTCCCCTCTCTTTTTTAATTTTAGTGCTGCTCTACTGGAACTGCAACCCGGCGGCGCTGATCATTGGCATGCTTCTGATGACCATATCCGATCCTTTTGCTTCTTTTGTGGGCGAATCCAAACTGGGCGGAAAAACATTTGTTCCCTGGGCAGATAAAAAATCGATCGGCGGCTCAGTAGCGGCTTTTTTCAGTAATTTTATACTGGTAATTGTGCTTTTACCGCTGCTGTCCAATAGCAATTTTTTGGGTATTGATCTGTTTTTGATCGCCCTGATTGTCGGATTGATCGGGACGCTGGCGGAAATAATATCCAAAGAGGGTACGGACAATCTGACCTTACCGCTTTTTTCAGCCATGTTTCTGGATATGGCCATGCCGGCGACAATGATGGAAAAATACCGGGTATTGTTCTGGATCGCTTTTTCCGTGATGTTTGCATTGACGGCTTTTCAGGCGAAATCGCTTTCGATCTCCGGTACATTCGGCGCGATATTCATGGGCAGTGTGATATTTTCCGTTGGCGGACTCAAATGGATGTTGCCGATGGCGAGTTTTTTTGTGCTTTCATCGCTGGTATCCAAAATCGGCAAACGGAAAAAAGAAGCGGCGACCCTGATAGCCGAGAAACATGATGTGCGGGATATTTACCAGGTTTACGCCAATGCGGGAATCGGGTTTGCCTGCGCCATATTATTTTATTTCACAAAAAATGATATTTTTTATCTGGCCTATCTGGCTTCGCTGGCCGGTGCGGCGGCGGATACCTGGGCAACAGAATTTGGCACATTGCTGGGTAAAAAACCACGAAAAATCACAACCTTCAAAAAGTGTTTGCCCGGTGAATCCGGCGGCATTACACTCCCCGGAACACTGGCGGCCATGGTCGGGGCTTTTTCTATTGCAATTACCGGTTTTCTGATTTCCGATATGATTAATTTAAACCTTCTTTTTATTCTGGTTCTCGCCGGATTTGTTGGATCCTTAGTGGATTCTGTTATTGGCGCTACAATTCAGTCGCAATATAAATGTATCACCTGTGAAAAAATCACTGAGAAACTGGTCCATTGTGAGATTGAAACCCGGTTATTTAAAGGGATTCGCTGGATGAACAATGATTTTGTGAATTTGATGTGTACACTGAGTGGCGCGGGTGTGATATTTTTATTGATTTGACTATTTTAGCTAAAAAGGTTAAATTGGCGAAAAAGGGAAATAGTAATGAATGTTTCAGCAACAGAATTAAAAACAAGACTTGGAAAATATTTGGATGTATCAGAAACAGACCCGGTAATCGTAGAAAAATCCGGCCGTCCCAAATCAGTATTAATTTCAAAAGCAACCTATGAAAAATTTCTAGCTTATGAAGATTCTTATTGGGCCGCGAAAGCAGAAGCAGCTGAAAAAGAAGGTTATTTTACTCTTTCAGAAACAGAATCGATCCTAAAAAACGAGTAATTTATTTTGTATAAATTATTGATTAGTAAATCGGCCGGAAAATTTATTAAGTCGTTGCCCCCAAAACAGTTCAAACAAATTGTTAGCAGTGTTCTAAACCTTAGAAAAAATCCATTACCACAAGACGCTAAAAAATTAAAAGGGGATAATCCCTTTTTTAGATCTGATACTGGGGAGTATCGTATCATTTATCGGACAGATAAAAATACAGTCTATATTTCTTTAATTGGAAAAAGAAATGACGATGAAATTTATAGGAAATTTAAACAAAAACATCATTGATGATACTAATATTATCATTTTATTACTTGCTCTTTCATGATTTTTTTTTAACTTATCTTAATTGTTTGAGAGGAATCATATGTTACGGCTAATATACGATCAAAAAGTAAACGGAATTATGGTTTTAATTCTATCTGTCATTCTGTGGTCAGGATGTGATCTAAATCCTACTAAAATTGATATAACAGAAGATTATAATGCCATTACCTGGACTCAAAACACAGAACTTACCAATGGCAATATTAACTGCCTTGCAGAAAACCCGCAGGGGGATTTGTTTTGTGGCAGTGATCAAAATGTTTACAAATCAACAGACGGAGGCGCAAGTTGGGAAGTCAGCAGTGATTTTAATGATGTGATAGAAAATATTGTTTGTGTCAATAATAGTGTGCTTTTTGCTTCAACTTTAGACGATGTTTATAAATCTCCTGATAATGGCAAGAATTGGTATCATTGGGTTTCCTTCTCTAGTTATAATTGCTGGATTCGTAAAATGGTTGTTTATGATGGACGCTGGATATTAGTAGCCACCAATGGCTGCGGCCTTATGAGAATGGGGGTTCAGGCGCCGGGTACAGAAAGAATGCAAACAGGATCAAATAACATTACTAATGTTTTTATCGATCCTGACAACCATGATATTATTTATGCCTGTAATTCAGCAGGCGCTGAACGCACAGATGATGGCGGTGTGACCTGGAACAGGGCCAATTTTCCTGATGATGTTTATTCCAAAACCAATTGCATTGTAAAATTGTCCGATTCTGTTCTCATTGCCGGCTCAAATTTTGTGGATTACGGCCAATCCGCTATACTTTTCAAATCAACAGATAACGGCCTGAACTGGGAAGTGATGGAAATAACCGGGGAAAACCTGGGGACAGGCATTTTTTCAATGCTACAAGCGGAAAATGACAGGATCTATGCCGGCTTTTCAATCAGTCATGATTACGGTGAAAAATGCGGTGTCTATTATTCTGATGATGAAGGGAAAAGCTGGACCGACGCGATGAATTATTCAGTCCCGGCCTCTGATCTTCTTTTGTCCAATGACAATGAAATTTATGCGGCCACCTGGGAAGGCATTTTCAAATCGGAAGATGGAACATCATGGACTTCGGCAAATGAGGGTATTATCAATGTTGGTATTAATGATATTTTAATTACGCACACAAATGAAAAATATTTTGCCACTGACAGGGGACTGTATCTTTATGATAAGGCCGATGGCTTGCAACGGGTTGACCTTGATTATTTTGATGGCACCAATCCATGGTTATTGTACCAGGCCAATGATGGTACGATTTTGATGGCAGACAATTCCAGAATGTATAGATATTCCGGTAATGGCTGGGTGAAGTCAAGTTGGGACAATTATAATTATCTGACCCATGATATTGATGGCGATAATACCGGTAACATTGTCTGCGGTACCATGGAAGGCGTCATCCTGTCTACTGATGACGGCAGGACCTGGCAGGAGGTTGAATTGAGTGAAGCGTATTATTCTTTCACCTATGATGTTCTGATGACACTTGACAGTGACATTTACGCCACAGTCAGCAATACTGAAAATGACGGCTTGTTTCGCTCTGAAGACCTGGGACAAAGTTGGGAAAAAGTCACCTTTTTTGACGATTATTATGTGACCTTACTGGAAAAATATGAAGATAATATTTTGTTTGCCGGCACTAAAAGTGATGGCCTGTTCATTTCCAAAAATAATGGCAAAAGCTGGCGAAATTCCGGACTTAAGGGTATGCGAATTCGATCAATCTGTTGTTATAATGAATATCTGATGGTTGCCGGTACCAACCAGGGAATTTATATTTCCGCTGATGGAGGTGAAAACTGGACCAAAGAATCAACCGGTCTGACGAATAATAATATCACCGTGGTGGCAATGGATAAGGACAATCAGTTGTATGCCGGGACCAGCCGGAACGGGTTCTTTTATTCCGAGGGGCCGCTGAAATAAATTCATTCATCAAATCCCGGCCTGACAAAATTCCTGGCTTCAGGAAATTCAGCTTCGATTTG
>CAYYMT010000218.1:0-3917 GCA_964472715.1 uncultured bacterium
GGTGGCCAATGTCTGGTTGTTCTTTGCGATTGGCTGTCTGATCGGTATTGGTATTCTGAAGATTTTCAGAAGCAAGACTGTTTTGAAAGGCACGGTGGTTATGGCGCTGATTTCATTGACATTGGGATTGTTTGGGCCGTTAAGCGTCGCTAAAATCGCCTTTCCGGCAGTGGGATTTTTCTTTTCTGCCATGTGGCCGGTGATCTTTTCACTGGCGCTGAATTCCGTACCCAAAGAACATGGGACTTTCTCCGGAATTCTTTGCACGGGAATCGCCGGTGGCGCCATTATTCCGGCAATGATTGGCGGGTTGGCAGATATCTTCAGTTTGCGGATCGGTATGTTTTTACTTTATGTAACCCTGGGATATATTCTCAGTATCGGATTTTGGGCAAAACCCTTAGTGGAAAATAAAACGTTTCGGGATAAAGAATAATCGTGTTTACAGAAAGGACCAGTTGAAAATGCAGGATAAGGTAATTATAGGGGTCGATTTAGGGGGAACCAATGTGACTGTCGGCAGAATCGAAGGGATGGAGATTGTCCGTCTGGAAAAAACATTTATCTCCGCAGACAATGATAATGGACAGATCGTGGTTGATGAAGTCATTGATACCATTTCAAAAGTGTTTACAGATCAGGTCGCCGGGATTGGCGTCGGGGTTCCCAGTTTGGTTGATTCGGAAAAAGGTGTTGTTCACGATGTACAGAATATTCCGGCCTGGAAGGAAATACCCTTAAAATCGATTTTGGAGGATAAATTCAATGTGCCGGTATATATAGAAAATGACGCCAACTGTTTTGCTGCCGGCGAGAAATTCTTCGGCAAGGCCAAAGAGGCTGATAATTTTATAGGCCTGGTCATTGGTACCGGAATGGGGGCCGGTATTTTTATTAATGGCCATTTGTACAGTGGTGAAAATTGCGGCGCCGGTGAATTTGGAATGCTGCCCTTCCGGGAAAGTATTTTTGAAGCCTATTGTTGCGGACAGTATTTTCAGGATTTTTATAGTATCAAAGGTGAGGAGTTGTACGAAAGGGCAAAGCAGGGAGAGGCCGAGGCGCTGGCTATTTTTCGTGATTTCGGGCGTAATCTTGGCATCGGGATTACCGCGATTTTATACGCTCTTGACCCGGAAATGATCGTGCTTGGTGGTTCCGTGAGTAAGTCCTGGGAGTTTTTTCAGGAAACCATGTGGCGGCAACTTTCCAACTTCGCCTATTCCAGGGTGGTGGAAAAATTAAAAATTGAGGTTTCTGAGAAAAGTAATATTGCAGTTTTCGGAGCGGCGGGCTTATATTACAATGGACAGGAAAATTAAGGAGAATCCATGAAAATCACGATCGCAGATATCGCCAGAAAAGCCGGTGTTTCCAAAATGACCGTTTCCAGAGTCATCAACAATACCGGTGCTGTTGCTCCACAAACCCGCGAAAAAATCGAAAAACTGATCAGGGAAATGAATTATCATCCCGATCAGATCGCGCGCAGTTTGTCCAGTAAAAAAACCCATACAATCGGGATTGTGATCCCGAAAAAAGAAAAGATTTTCATGGATAATTATATCGCCCATGTTTTAAGCGGTGTCAGTGAAGTGCTGAAAGATCGTGATTATCGTATCATGCTCTTTCCCATTGATGTGGAAAATGAATTTGAGGTGCTGAATTTGGCCCAGGGTAATTTGGTCGATGGCCTGATCCTGTTAAAAATTTCCGATCGCGACAAATATGTCAAGCATTTATCGGAATCCAGTTTGCCCTGTATACGGATCAATAACCGGGTGGATGACGACAATGTCAATTTTATTGATTCGGAAAATATCAAAGGGGCCAAACTGGCCATGGAATATCTCAACCGGAAAGGACATCGCAAGATTGGTTTTGTTTGTGGAAAACTGGATGAAACCAATGGTATGGACCGCTTTGTTGGATATAAAGAATCCCTTGAAGAATTGGGCCTGGAATACAATGAAGATTGGGTCATTCAGGGGGAATTTGATAAAGATATAGCCTATAATAACACGGAAAAAATACTTCACCTGGAAAACCGGCCAACAGCCATTTTTAGTTCTGATGACTATATGGCGCTGGGTGTCATTGAGAAACTAAAGGAAAATGGTTACCGGGTTCCCGGAGATTTTGCGGTGGTGGGTTTTGATGATATTGATATTGCGTCGATCCTTAAGCCGGAGTTAACCACCATTCGCCAGCCGATGCATGAGTTAGGATCAGAGGGGGCCACGCTTTTATTAAAACTGATTGACAAAAAAATTAAGCCGCCGGTAAAAAAGTATCTTGATGTCCGGTTAATCGTGAGGGAAACCAGCTGATCCTTTATTGACAATTAACAGATAGATTATTAAAAAAAGTCTAACCAATAATTCAGGGGGAATTATGACACAATTAGATTACAGGAAAGTTACATTCATTTTATTGCTGCTCAGTGCTATTTTTAGTTGGGTGCATGCTGATGATATAGTCATTAATGAAAAAGGCTATTTTGAAAAACGGGGATTAAATGTAATGGTGCTGAATGATATTTATCCCGAAGGTCATCAGGGGGGAATTGCCATTATTCAGCATGGCCGCCGGGTGACCAATAATGGCAATTTATCATTGCAGCCCACACCGGGACAATGGCAGCCTTATCCAAAATTACTTGATAAGGATATCGATCGTGAGAACAATATTATTACAGCGCGACTGATGTTCCCGGATTCCGGCAGAATTAAAACCCATGAACAACCGATCATCTATCCGGATCTGGAATTGACTTACACGATCCGCACGATTGGTGAAGAGGATGCTATCCGGATCATTGTTGATCTGGATAAACCCTTACCCGGGGAATGGGTCGGTAAGGTTGGTTTTAATATGGAATTATATCCGGAATTTTTATTTGGCAAGAGTTATCTTCTGGACGAAACCGCCGGCATATTTCCCAATTATCCCAATTCACCGGTATATCGTGATTCTGACGGTGAATATGAGGCGGTGCCAATGGCTGAGGGAAACTGCTTAACAGTTGCACCGGATGATCCCAAACTGAAGATGTCCATCAAAAGCAAAAACTTGCCGTTGAAATTAATCGATGGCAGAGTGAAGCATAATAATGGCTGGTTTGTAGTGCGGTCGTTGATTCCGGCGAATGTCACTAAAAATGCTCTGGAGTGGAAAATCACCCCGAATGTTATGGATAACTGGACATATCAACCGGTAATTCATGCCAATCAGGTGGGCTATCATCCCGGCCAGGCCAAGAAGGCCATTATCGAACTGGACAAACATGATAAACCTGTTAATACAGCTTATCTGAAAAAAGTTACGGCAGGAGAAATCGAAACGGTGAAGACTATCACAACTGAAAAATGCCGGGATTTTTTACGCTACCAATATCTGAGTGCTGATTTTAGTGAAATTCGTGAGCCGGGAATCTACTACATCGAATATGCTACCCGGAAATCCAATTTATTCCGTATAAGCGAGGATGTTTTTAAACAGGGCGTTTGGCAGCCGACGCTGGAGTATTATCTGCCGGTGCAAATGTGTCACATGAAGGTTTTTGAAAAATATCGCGTCTGGCATGATCTCTGTCATCTGGATGATGCGTTGATGGCGCCGGAAAATATCAATCATTTCGATGTTTATACTCATGGAAAATTACCGGATGGATATGAACCTTTTCAACCGATTGAGGGATTGAATCGCGGCGGCTGGCATGATGCCGGTGATTATGATTTTCGAATTGAATCGCTGCTGCATACCATCATCACTCTGGCTTATGCTTATGAAGAATTTGATGTGGACCATGATCAGACACTGGTTGACCAGGAGGACAGAATTGTGGAAATTCACCATCCTGACGGAAAGCCTGATATTCTTCAGCAGATCGAGCACGGATTGCTGTCAGTGTTGGG
>CAYYMT010000219.1:0-3914 GCA_964472715.1 uncultured bacterium
TCTTGTTTTCATTTTATATTGAGCTTTAACCGGTCAAGCCACGGGAATCCACTTCCGTATGACCAGTTTCAGTTCACCGCCCGAAGAGGAAATACAAAAGTTATCCATCCTCCGCTTAATATTTTCAAAGCCACTGCCGAGGCGGCCGTTGACGGAAAATTTTGACCGCAAATTAAACATCGTCAGCGCATTAATTGTAAATTCCAGTCCTATATTCCGGCCCTTTTTTACCACTTCCATGGAAATATTTAACTGATCGCCGATCATTGCGACATATTGTATCAAATCTGTTATTGTTGATGAAATGGAAATAGAACTGTTGCAATCAAAACCAATATCCGCAGCCAGTTTTTTGGCCATTGGACGAACCTCCAATAACTGGTTTGCGCCGAAGAAAGTATACGTGTTTTTCATGAATTCCTCCTGTATCCTCTTTGACATAACATCAGCAATTATAATACCTGCGGAGAAAACGCTTTGAACTATGTTTTTTCGCTATTTAGCCTGTTGATAAGTGGTCTTTCATAAGGAGCATGATTTTTTTATAAATTTTTATATTCCGTCGCAGCCGGCATATTGTATTTCCGGGTACTAAAAGCTTTTGTGGAAATTTCTACCAATTTCACGAAAATTTTAGGCAATCACCGCAAATTATATCCTGTTTATCCCGCGCATGTTGTTATGCAGATTAGCCGCAAAATTCATGAATAATCCAGGTTAGAACCCCGTATACTATCTGTCAGTTAAAAATTTTGTGAATACATATCGAAAACCACACTACTCAAACCCCTGGCAAAAGGCCAGGACATTCTTCCCCAGGTCCGGCAGATAGTAGCCACCTTCCAATATCGCAAAGCGACGCCCATGACCGCATCGCTTAGCAAATTTTTTCAGCAAATAGCCCAATTGGTAAAAATCAAAAGTGTCCAGCTTCTGCCCCACATCTTTTTTATAACTGTCAAAACCGGCTGAGACCGCTATCAGATCCACATAGCCGGTTTCTTTGATAACCTTTTCCACCAATTTCATGTATTCCTGCCGGGTTTCCGCCATGGGATTAAAAATTTTTACATCCTTCCAATCCTTCAGACAGTCCTTGGTGCCATCACCGGTATGGGCATCAAAATCCAGCAGAAAAGCGGATCTGACCCGGGCCTGGTTTCTTAATTTTTTCAGCGCGATCGCCATATTACAGAAATAACAATATCCCCAGCCGGAAGCGCGATAAGCGTGATGCCCCGGCGGCCGAATGCAGGCGAGGGCCGGTTGACCTTGCATTCCCAGTTGCGCCGCCAGAATCGCACCGCCGGCGGATAAGGCGGCCATTTCATAGAGGGTGCTGTCGGCTTTGATCTTAGCAATGTAAGCGGAATCATGGACAGCCGCGATATCTTTTTCATCAGCGCTTTCATTGCTGACAATTGAGTAAGAGGGTTCTTTTTCAATAACCTGCATGATGGCTTTCATGCGGCCGGGTTTGGCGGCATTGTCAGCAGTATAGGACCGGTAAAATTTAGGGTTGAAGATGATGGTCATGAATAGAACACTTTTGTTGTTAAAATAATGAATAAGTTTTACTATAGCAATAACACTTAAATGGGAAAAGTAGCCGAATGTTAGCAGTTTTTATATTTATTTTACATCGGCTGATTCAGGTAATATTTGTCTTACATTTCGTACAGTTAGAATTGATATTTGTTTTAATTCAATCAGGTAAATAATTCGATAATTTCCAGATATTAATTCTCTCACTGCATCATTATTAAGTTCCTTTACTACTTTACCGCTTTTGGGGAATGTTTCGAGTTGTTCAACACTTGAAAATATTTCTTCTATCCAATTATTTGCTGCTTTTGGATTATCATTAGCAATATATTTTGCAATCTCAGTAATAGGTTCAATACATAATGGTGACCAAATAATTTTCAAATTTTAATCCTGTTAATTACCATTTTTTTTGCTTTTGAATGTTTTATTCCTTTTCCTTCTTCGATTTGTGATTTTGCTAACTGTATATCTTGTAGTAATTCCAGCCTGTCAATAAGTGATTCATATTCAGAAACATCCATTAGCACTGCCCTACTTTTTCCATTTTGAGTTATCAATAATGGTCTTTTAGTTTTATGAACTTGATCCATATAAGAAGTTACTTTCGAACGAAATTCGCTCAATGGTTTTATATCTTTATCTAAATTTATTCGTTGCATATTAACTCCAATTTTATATTTAGATATATTGTACAAAATTTTGCACAAAATAACAAGCCGTATTTTTTGTGTTTATATCTGAATTAATATTGGTTCTTTAGTGAAAAATTTTATGAATATTACTTTTATTTTTATTCGACCTTATTTTATCTCTGCCGTCTGATTTTTATTCTGCCCATTGCTCACCGACACCGGTGACGAAGGAAATTCACCAATCTTCAATCGCCAAAGGCTTTGAAACACGAGCCAAAAACTTTAACTCCGGCGCTGGCTAAAAGTGTTCGTCTCCAGCCAGATGTTCAAGTACAGTGGGGATTTGATGCAGGATTATTATGTTTGCAAGTGTAAGAAAATAAAAGGAGTTACACAAAAAAGAATGAAAAGTTTAACACTCCGGGGAAAATATGAAATTCTCAGTATATTTTTGCTGAAAACCAGTAGAAACCAGTATTTCCAACAAAATTCCTCCCATTAGCAAATTCCATATATAACTTAATTGAAGGCTGACGGGCTTGCCCGAACACCTATTGAAAAACCGGCTTTGACGGACTTGTCCCGATGGATCGGGAACGCCCGAGTACGGGACGATCAGGATGCGAAGTATATTCGTTATGTCCGCATTTTGTATTTAGTTTTGTTTTTTTCACCAACTTTGTCAAAATAACCTTTTTCTACACCTTTTTTCAGATCTCTACTTGCAGTTGAAGTAGAAATATCTTTGAATATTTTCATGTAATCTTTTCTTGTAAATTCATTTTTTCCCAATGAAATGAAATATTCTAACCTATCATCATCTGTTTCAATCTGGTTATTAAATTCTAATAATTCATCTAATGATTTTTCAATTATATCTAGCATATATTCAACAAAAAAAGTTGAGTTTCCGGCTTTATCACATATTTCCAATGCTTTGTAATAATCTTCTTGGGTTTGGCTTATTAATGTCTCAAATGGAATAAACTCAAATACCGGATATTTTTCCATTAATATTATTGTTTGCCACAATCTTCCCATTCTTCCATTACCATCAATAAAAGGATGAATAAATTCTACTTCATAATGAAAAACACAACTTTTAATAAGTTCTATTTCATCACTTTGTTTTAGATATTTAAATAAATCATCCATTAAACTTGGTACTCTATCTGCGGGTGGAGCAAGATGCGACACTTCTGTTCCTTTAAATATTCCAACATTTTGTTTTCTTAATTTTCCTGGATTTTCGACTAATTTTTTCATTAGTAATCCATGTGCCTTCAGAAATGATTTCAATGATGTGGATTTAAATATTTGTAATTGGTCATATAGATTTATTGCATTTTTTACTTCCAGTATATCTTTTTGTGTGCCGATTACTCTTTTATTTTCAACAATATCTGTTATTTGACTTTCTGATAAAGTATTTCCTTCAATTTTAAGAGATGAGTGAATTGTTTTAATTTTGTTCTTTTTCCTTAATTTTGGTGAAGGTCTATTTAAATAATTTGCATTTACTTCACCAATTTTTTCTGAAATTGATGTTATAAATTTTAATATTTTTGTATTTAATTCATATGGTGGTTTCATATTTTCTCCAACTTGATACTATCATTTGATACTATCAAACTTAAAATATCTTTATATTTATTTCTACTTTATTTATAAATACAACAAACCGAAGAAGAGCGCCGTCCCGATTTATCGGGAAATTGTTGCCACAGATCACTA
>CAYYMT010000220.1:0-3852 GCA_964472715.1 uncultured bacterium
GATGGCGATCTGACTGCCGGCGGCGGCATGGAATATCCCATGCTGACCATTATCAATGCCAGCAAAATGCAACTGGCCATGTGGCGGTTGATCGGCCATGAAATCGGACACAATTGGTTTTATGGAATTTTAGGCTTCAATGAACGCAATCAGCCCTGGATGGATGAGGGATTGAACACCTATGGTGAATTGCGGTTTATGACGGAAGAGTTTCCCGATTCCCTTTCTTTTCTGAATAAAGTTCCTTTTATTGAACGGCGGCTGGAGAATATAAATTCACAGAATATTTATAATTTAATTTTGAATACAGCCAGCTATTTAAAGATGACTGAGCCGGGAAATCTTAATTCCGGTTTATATAAAAACCGGGGCAATTATTTTGTCTCCACTTATAACCGGCCGGCAATGGGGGTTCGTTTGATGGAACAATATGTGGGTGAAGAAAACTTTGTGGCGGCGATGAACAATTTTTATGAGGAGTGGCAATTCAAACATCCTCAGCCGGAAGATATGCAAAGCAGTTTTGAAAATAGTCTCGGGAAAGACCTGGACTGGTTTTTTGATGAGTATATTCAGACGACCGGCGTGGCTGATTATTGCCTGACGGATTTTCAGGTTCTGGCAGAGCAAGAGGATTACCGGTCAATTGTCTCTGTGACCAATAAAGGCGATGCCTCTCCGCCATTTTCCATTTCACTGTTAAAGAATAATAAAGTGATCGCCCGGGAGTGGGTCGTACCGGAAGATCAAACAGCAACCCTTGATATCATTACCCAAGAAAAACCCGATGATGTGGTGATCAACAAAAATAATTATACCCAGGAAACCAATTATTATAACAATGACACCAAATTGTTACCACCGCTGGATCTGAATTTGATTTTTGAAATCCCGCGGCCGGACCGTTACCTGGTCAATTACCTGCCCTATTTGAATTATAATTATAATGAAGGTGTAAAACTGGGGGGCGGATTTTATCATCTATCCGCGACGCCGCCAAAAAACACCTGGCTGGCCTATGGTTCCTACGGCACAAAATCCCGGGAGTTAAACGGGACGTTTCGGTATTCCACAAAATTTGTCGGCGATCGGTTCGCGCCCAATTTTTCTGTACATCTCTCGCATGACGCGCTGCTGAATAAAGGCGGTGGAACGGTGTCTGTGGATTATCTTGATCAGCGGCAAGCCAAAGCAGGGATAAATTTTGGGATCGACCGGCTAAATATAAAAAACCTGGAATATCTGGATTATGATTTTTGGACACCCGGAGATTTCCTGTCGGTAAAATTAAACAACAGCGCCTCCATAAAAAAGCAGGATTTATCCGTTAAAAATAATTTCGAACTGAAAATTATTAACGATCAGACAAACACTTTTTATAAATTGACCATGGATGTGACAGCCCGGCAGGACTTTGAATTTTTTGAGTTTTCAAACCGGATTTTTCTGGGCAGTTTTATTGGAGGAAGCAAGGGATTGCCGCGCCAGTTCCGGTTTTTTGCCGGCGGTGGAATTGACCCGGAATTTGACCAGTTTTATGTTTATGACCGTTCCGGTGAAACCGCTCTGACGCCAATGCGGAATTACCTGATATCCGAAGGCGTCAATCTGAAAGGTTACCAGGGGCTTGCGGATGAAAAAGGAATACCCGGCGGTGACGCCTGGAGTTTCGGTTATAATGCCAAAATTAAAAAAGGGCCCGGTTTTCTCTTCTTTGATGCCGGTAATGTTTTAAGCCGTGGTGAAACCTACTCCCTGCGTTGGGACGCGGGCCTGGGATTGGACCTTTTCCTGTTTGATTTTTATTTTCCCCTTTATGTCAGTGATCCTTTTGACGGCTATGATCAGATCAGCAATTGGAAAGCGATCAAAAAGCGCTGGTTGGTTATGCTGACCCTGCCGGACATTCCGATTTTTGAATAATGCCGGGAGATGGAAGCATGAATATGAAGAATTTTCTTAGAAATTATTTTCCCACGGAACTGGCGCTACATCTCTATAATTTGCTGATCTTCATCTTTATCCTGGTCTTTGCCGGTAAAATCGATGATTCCGGTTTTCTGCTGAGCATACACTTAATACTGGCGGTTTTGATTGGCGGGCTGCAATATATCAAAGCCAGGTATGAAAACAGTGCCGTAAATTTTCTCATCATTGTGACACCGTTGCTGCTGTTTTCCTATTATCATTATGAAACCGGCCTGATCAACCGTGTGATCTTTCCCGATTTTTTTGATGCCGCGATTCGAAATCTGGACCGGTTTGTTTTCGGTGAATCCTATCATGAAGTCTGGGCGAAAACAATTGATTCGGAAATAGTGGACCAGCTCATCCATTTCTTTTATTTTTCATACTATGGCATATTGTTCATTCCGGCAGTTTTGCTGATGATCAGGGAACGACGAAATATTTCCAATCCGGACTGGACAAAGTTGGTTTTGACGCGGCGACTGCTCTTTACCATTACTTTCACCATGCTGAGTTGCTATCTCATTTTCATTATATATCCGGTCAAAGGGCCGACGGATTATCATGCCGTGCTGTTTCCCGAACCCAAATATATGGTGGCGGTAATGGATTTTTTGTATGCCCACGGAGATACCGCCGGTGGCGCTGTACCCAGTTCCCATGTGGCGGTATCACTGGTGATCACCATTTTTTGTTTTCGGTATTTCAAAGAGATCCGCTGGTACTTGTTGGTATTCTTCCTCTTTCTGGCAATCGCGACCACTTACTGCAGTTATCACTATTTTGTGGATGTTTTGGGGGGAGTGCTGGCCGGCTTGATTTTTTATATAATGGCCGGAAAAATATTTAATTGTTTGTGCTGCGGGAAGTCCGGTACAGAGAATGGTATGGATGTGAAGTAGGATTGATAGAGCCTGCTTTTCCGAGACTCTGTATTATTGCTGTTATTATAATTTTCCGGATATTTATTTTTTTCACTCGTTCCAAAAATGAATTTGGGAACGCCTCCTCCCGAAGCCGTCTCAACCTAAACCTTAAACTCGTTTCGTTATTAAGTGGATAATATTGTCCATAATCATTATTCCCAAAAATCTTGCTCAAAATCTCTCCAGAAACTGAAAAAACTGCAGCTTTCGATGTTCGGTGCAAACTATCGTTATGCCACTAATTATTACTTTATTTTAAATAATATGCAAAATAATCATCTTAGATAAAATTTCAGCAATAATAGAACCAGATATAAAAAGCAGAATACCTTTTGTTCTATGCACCTTAAATTTTTGCTTAAATGACTTATACATCAATATTATAACCCATATTGTAATTATAAAAATCAAAATTATTGATAAACTCACAATCGTATTATCAAATGAATTAAATTGGAAAGTTCCAAATTCTTCTATTTCCTTAAGTGATTTGATATTACTAAAACGCTGATATGGTTTCGAAATCGTAATAATACTTGCTATTAATAAAGGCCACCGAGCTAAAGATTGTTGGCCTAAAAAATTTACTATATTCACATTTTGCTTTGTAAATAATTTTCCAAGAATAAATAAGGAACCAGTTATTATTATTAGATTTATATATCCTTCAAGTATAAAAACAATAAATAATGATGACTTTCCTGTATGAATATCAAATATTCCATCAAAATGAGTATTAGAAAAAAAATTTATAATACCTGCAATAAATATTATTGATAATCCAATAATCAAAGTTTGATTTCGTGATAAAAAACTGAATGGGTCAAATATTAATTTTGATAATGTGTTTTGTGAATTATCCATCTCCATAACTAATCCTTAATTATTTTAGAATATCTGATAGTATATTTTACGGCACAACTTGTATTAACCTGTGAAAACTTCAATATTGTGCTTA
>CAYYMT010000221.1:0-3807 GCA_964472715.1 uncultured bacterium
GGACCATTCCCAAGGAGTTATATCTCGCCGCAGAGATCCTGTGGCAGCCAGCCTTGCTTCCCGTCGATCAGTTGGATTTTATACCAGCCGCTGTCCTCATCCAGAATGTCAAACACAATCCCTTCATGGAGTGTGAACAACTGTGTGCTTTCGCTGTCCGGCGCGGCATAAACTTCACTCATTTTACTGAGCAGGACACCACGCTCAGCCACTTCCTCATCCTGGTAGTTTTGCAGGGTAGGATATAGAGTCACTACTGCAATAATCAAACAGGCGGAAATAAACCGCATCATCATGCGAGGCTTGTTCTTTAATAATGTAGTTTTGAGGAAAAAACCGAGTGCTGCCAGAAATATTGCTATACTGAACAGCATCGACCAGGTTGTCAGTGAAAAAAGATTGACTAATTTATTGTGGGCTTTAGCGATAAAATTCGCCGGTGGCACCTGGATTCTGTCTTTGACTTTGACATTGGCCAGTTTCAGGTTAAAGGCGACATTTTCATCTTCCGGCATCAGTTTTTTGGCCTTTTCATAATACAGAATCGCTTCACCGATCTCATTAATTTTATAATATGCATTGCCTAGGTTATAAAATAATTTACCGCTGACCCGGCCCTTTTCAATGATCTGCTGATAGAGGTTAATGGCTTGCTGATAATTTTCCTGCTGGTAGGCTTCATTCGCCTTATCAAAAAGGTAGTCGGCATCCTGAGCCAACACTGTCACTGCGAGCAGCATAAAGATTACCATCAGTTGGAGTTGTTTTTTTAGCATGTTATATCACCTTGCCTAATTTTGATAAGAGTACTTTACACTGATCTTTCAGGTCCTGTTCCGCAGCCATACTGAGAGCGCCGGGGGAATATTTGTAGAGTTCCATATTTTCCAGGAAACGAAAGGTGTCAGCGATCAATTCGGAACTCACATTTTCTTTTTGATTAAGGGCTTCCTTGATATCCTGTGGACTCAGCCCGGCTTCCGGTAAATTCAGCCGGTCAGCAATGAAACCAATCAGGGTATTATCCAAAAGGGGAAGGGCTTCAGCAATGGGTAGGTCTTTGGCTTTGTGAATTTTATCCTGGGCTTTTTTCATGGCTTTGGTTTTGCGCATCACCGCCGGATTATTGCCTATGGTTTTCCTGTGAAGATTAACACCGGTACCGGCTAAAAAGAACAGAAAGGATAGTAGATTAATGGTGACAAAAGGCGGGGTTTTATAAAAAGTGCTGCCGGTTTTTCGCCAATTGACATCGTCTTTCATGATATAGCGAATGTCCTGATCCAGTAACCGGATTTCCTGTTTATTCAGCCCGGAATTAATAGTAATGGCGTTTTCATCTTCCAGGACATTGACCTTGAATTTTTGACTGCTGACGGTCCGGTATTGTTCTCTTTGGGGATCGAAATAGGTTAATTCTACCGGCGGAATTTCCAGCTTTCCGGCGCGGTGCGGAATAAGGACGTATTCATAACTCGCTTTTCCGCTGATCTTTTGTCCCCGGTTACTGGTTTCCTTATTGACTTTTGGCGGGAAGACTTCGACATAATTGGGTAGTTGTGGCCTGGGAAGTTCCAGGACGTTGACATTACCAAAGCCGCTGATTTCGTAGGTCAGGGTCAGGGCTTTATCCCTGAGAATTTCCGTTGTGTCAATATCGCCGGCGATTCGAACCCGCTCCATGACCGGCGGCAGGGTGTCGGACCTCGTGTATTCCGGCAGGGGTTTGACCTGAATGGTTAAAGGGGAGGACACCACGCGCTTGACCTTGGTCCGGTCGAAAATCGAATTGCTGAAAAATGGATCATCGAAAAAGGAATCGAAGCGGGAATTGGAGCTTCTTTTTTGTCGCGGCAAAACCACTTCGCATTGGGTGATCAGGGGATCGATATTCAATTCACCCGATTGCGTGGGAAAGAGCGCGATCCGTTTAATTGTCGCGGCATAATAATCCTGACCGTCGATTTTGATCTTGTTGGATTGGGGGTTGTTGATGTCCGGGAATTCCTCGATCCAGAATCCTTTGGCCTGTGGCAGTTTTTCCGTGGCGTAATTTGTGATTCGAATGTTGTAGATCAATTTGTATTCGACGATCACCTGCTCACCCAGGTAGACCTCCTTTTTACTGGGAATGGCATCCATAAAGATCCGCGGCGTGTCATCTGAACCGCTATCATTGGATTGCTCTGTATTCTGTTGATTACCGGTACTGTATCGGGCCTGAGTAACATTGACAACAACTCGGTTGGCGGAATATTTTTTATTATCCAGCATAACGGAAAAGCCATTAATGACCAGTTCACCTTCCTGCTCCGGCTGCAATTGCCAGGTATAGGTCTTTTTAGTGGTCATTTTACCATTGATAATTTGGATATTGCTGGACTGGAAAGGGCCGTTGACCACTGTGAAATTTTTACCTTCCGGCCGGGGCAGGTGACTGATCTTTCCGGTGCCTTCGACAGTCACGCTGTAAGAAAGAATGTCATTGAGAGTGATATTTGATGAATTTACACTTGCCGACACTGTTATATCATCGGCGAAAACCGTGGCAAAGATGATTAGCAGCGTAATAATTAATTTTGTCGCAACTGACATTTGGTTTCTCATCTTACCAATCCTTTTCTTTCTTTGTCCCGCTGGTTTTTACTCTGACCCGTTTTTTCATCATTTCTTTTTGGTTTTGTTTCAAACTGTTGAGGAGCTGGCGGGCTTCCTGCTCTTTCATTTCTTTTTGCTGTTGGTCTTCCGGCCGGGGCTGTGGTTGCTGTTGTTCCTCTTTTTGGTCTTGTTGTTCAGGGGGCTGTTTCTGTTCCTGTTGCTGCTGTTTCTGTTTCTCTTCCTGCTCTTTTTGCTGATCCTGCTTTTCCTGTTCCTGTTGTTGTTGCTGTTGCTCCTGTTTTTGGTCCTGATCTTGTTTCTGTTGGTCTTGCTTTTTTTGATCTTGTTTCTGTTGGTCTTGTTTTTCCTGGTCTTTATTGTCCTGGTTTTGATTGTTCTGCTGGTTTTGCTGCTGTTGTTGCTGTTTTTGCAGCATTCGTTTGGCCAGTTCGTAATTGTGTTTGGCTTCAATATCTCTGGGATTGAGTTCCAGGGCTTTGCGGAAAAATTTCAGGGCCTGATCCGGTTTCTGTGACTGTAGCAAAATATTGCCCAGGTTGTAATAGGCGGCGGATTTCTGAATGTCATTTTTAGCGGCGATGGATTTCTCAAATTCCTTGACCGCTTCTTCAATATTCTGACTTTTATAGAGGGCAACCCCTTTTCCGAAGTGGGCTTCGCTCCAATCGGGATGTTCCTTGATCACCCGGTCATAATGTTTGATCGCCTCCTGATATTTTCCATTCTCAATTAATTTGGCCGGCTTTTCTTTGGCTGATAAAATAGTACACAGAAGTAACATGACAGACAAGAATAGGACTGTATTTCTCATAGTATTTCCTCCTGCTCCTTTTTTTTCTTGTCATGGATAAAAAACTGAAGGATGAATAAGAAAAGACCGGGGGCCAGAAAAATCTGATACCGGTTTTCAAAGTCACTGAATTCATGGGTCTTGAAATCTTTTTGCTCCATGCCCCGTATTTTTTTATACATTTTATCAAAAGCATCATCGGTTTTGTTGAGATTATAATACTCGCCATTGGTGGAAGATGCCAGTTCTTTCATGGTTCCTTCCTGCAGGGCTGTGGTCACTACTTTCCCGGAACGGTTCTTTTTATAGGAGATATTGCCTTCATTGGTCTGAACAGGGATCGGCGCGCCGGAGTAGCTGCCGGCACCAATTGCAAAGATCACAATCCCCCGTTCCTT
>CAYYMT010000222.1:0-3794 GCA_964472715.1 uncultured bacterium
ATAAATACGCCATATTGATCGTTGAAGATAATCAAACCCTGCGGGAAGGATTGGTTGACGCGCTGTCCAATGAAAATTATCGTGTCGATTCTGCTGCCAACGGTACCATTGCCCTGGAGAAAATGAAAGACCAGCCGGTGCATCTGATAATTTCCGATTTGAAAATGCCGGGAATTGACGGCGTGACGCTCTTTCACCGTATCCGTGATAAATTTCCCGATACAGACTTTATCATGATCACTGCTTATGCCACTGTGGAAATCGCAGTGGAGAGCCTGAAACAGGGTGTAAAGGACTTTATTACCAAGCCCTTTCCAGTCAATGAGATTCGTCAAAAAGTAGCCAAACTCTACTCCCAATGGAAAATCAGACAAAAAGGAAAACCGGTGTCATCGGCTTTTGCTAAACTGGTGGGCAACTCTCGTCAAATTCGCCGAATTCGCGATGTTATTAAAAAAGTAGCGGCTGTGGATTCTCCGGTGCTGATTACCGGCGAAAGTGGTACCGGCAAAGAACTGGTGGCGCGGTCAATTCACGAAAAATCCGGGCGATCTTCCGGACCGTTTATTTCTGTCAATTGCGGCGCGCTCAGCGCTAGTCTCCTGGAATCCGAACTCTTTGGCCATGAGCAAGGTTCTTTCACCGGCGCGGACAAGCAGCATGCCGGGAAATTTGAGCAGGCGGAAGGGGGGACACTTTTCCTCGATGAGATTGGTGAGATGGAGATGACGCTGCAGGTGAAATTACTACGCGCCCTCCAGGAAAAGAAATTTCAGCGCGTCGGTGGCGAAAAATTCATCGCGCCTAATTTTCGACTGCTAACAGCCACAAATCGTGATCTGGAAGCGGAAGTGAAGAACAAAACCTTTCGTTCTGATCTCTTTTACCGGTTGAATGTGGTGCCGGTAAAAATGCCTGCGTTGCGTGAGCGCAAAAAAGATATTCCGGACATTGTTGAGATGATCATTGCGGAAAAATGCGCTAAGCTTCAGCGTGAAATCCCGGTTATCAAGCCGGAAGTTATGGACCGTATTTGCGACTATTCCTGGCCGGGCAATGTCAGAGAATTGGAGAATTTTCTGGAACGGTCATTAATTTTCCTGGAAGGGAACGAATTTAATGGCGAGTTTTTAGCGCTTGAAGAGGAGTCGTCTAAAGAGATGAAAATTCCGGAATCCGATGACCTTTACAAAACCCTGAAAAAAATCGAGCGGGAAATGATCCTTAAGGCGCTGATAGAAAATGATGGCGTCAAACAAAAAACCGCCCGAAAACTGAATATCAAACCCAGTACGCTCTATTACCGTATGGAAAAATTGAACATTGAAGATAAGGACTATAAATAAATGACCCGTTTTGGCAAAATATTGCTGATCATTAGTTTGCTGATGGTGAGTCTGTTGGCTGATTTTAAGCAATACACAGAAAATATTCAGAATCTTCGTGATTTGCTGCAAAGAAAGGAAATTCTCCGTAAAGAATTAAGCAGCATTAACCAGGAATTATCCAATCTGCCGGCGGAAAATCTCAATTGGTTTGAGAAACGAAAACTATCCAATCTTAACAAAGAAAAAAGCGTTATTAATGAACAGATACTGACGCTTTACCAAAATATTGCAGAACAAAAAGAGAAAAGTTATCAGGATTTTCATGAGTTATTCAGGGAAAATGAGTTGTCCATTAATCACACGCTTCAGAAACTGGAGGACAAACAATTAAGTAATCGCGACAGTCTGTTAACTTATTTACTGCAATTAAAAGAACAACGGGATTTCCTGGTCTATTCACAAAAATATATTGTAGATATCAATAAAAATCTCCTGCAACCGGAGTTTGACGGCAGCATATTAAAAAATGTTCAATCCGGCGTAAGAAAAGAATTCGTGGCGTTAATTCAAACCAAAATTACCAATATTAATACCGCTATTGAGGTCGCTGAAAAAGAGAAAACCATGCAGGAGAAATTAAATGATTTTCGAAATGAAATTGCAGCAGTCCGGGAACCGGAAAAATTCCCCCTGCAAAATCCTGCGCTATCATCTGAAAAAAGTTATACTGAGGGTGCCGGTTATGACAATGATATGATCAATTTTGAAAATTCACGGGCCGGCGGCGCTTTGACCTTTAATAATTATGAATTGGTAACCAGTGGCAGTGATTTTTTGATTTTGCTGGAAGATAAGAACCCGGAATATATTAATACCTTTATTACGGAAATGGATTCATTGAAGCAATATTATGAGAGGTTGTTGCAGAATATCGATGAATAACAAGTGTTTGGAATAAAAATTTGGCACAGGTAATCAGAAATTATCAAGTAATCCTGGTGATTTTGACATTGAAATCACTTTTATTGTCTGATATCGGAGATGGGTTTGATTTTTCTGTTCAACCTTCTCTGTATTTTGACAATAATATTTATGAGAAAATCCATCAGGAAAAAACAGCAGACCAATATCTGCAATTATTGGTTTGTGGTAAGTACAAGAAGCATATTCGATCAAATCATTTTAATCTGCAATATCTTGGGAACTGGCAGACCCACAGGCAACATTCCCTTGAAAACAAACTATACAATCGTCTGAATTTTAATATTACAAGGCAATCATCGAACTCAAGAATATTTTTTTTGAATGGTTATGTGTATCAGAAAAACTGGTTTTTGAATGATCGTCATTACACCAATGGTTATGGTAGTTTTGGCGTGATATTTAAATTAACTAATATCAATTACCAAGTTGACCTGCAGGCCGGCAATTACAGGTTTTCCTATTTTCCGGAGTTCGACAATAATCATCTCGGTTTGCGTACCAAACTGATCATGCCCAAAAGCCGCTATCTGACATTCAATCTTGCTGTTGCGGGGAACTACTATCTGTACCAAAATAATTTCATTGACCGGCGGAGATTTGACAGCAATGGCATTCTGACTTTGGGATTTGAATATCGTAAAAACCTGATTGTCGGGGCAAAAGTGCAGGCGCTGCATCAAATGTCCAATTATGATTTCCTGGTCAATAATTCACTTATTATTTCACCCTATTTATCTGCAGAAGTGGCCGGGTTTTATACCCAGTTATTAGCAAAATATCAATTCAAACAATATTTAAACAAAATCACCAACAATCAGATCAGTTTAGTTTATCCTGATCCGGAATCCAATGTGAATAACCAGATATTTTTCGCCATTGAACGGGAAATACGAAAGAATCTCAGTCTCAGCGGCAAGGTGATGTTTTTCTCCAGTGAGTACAAGTACCAGGCGGATTTTTATGAGAAACTGCTGATTGGGGTTGGAATTAAATATGGGCTTTGATCTCAACCTGCGAGGTCTTTAAGACCTGGGAGGTTTTGTAGAACGAGCATCCCTGCTCGTTTAATATCAGTTACGCAATAGCAGGTCCTTTCAATCTGCGACGGCCAAGGGCCTGGGAAGTCCGCTGAAGCGGACTATTGTTCGGTGGGTGGCTATTTTCCCGAGGCTGTCCCAAAAGGCTCGTTTTAACAAAATGTAGAGGACAATTTCCCGATCATTCGGGATCCTCTTCGGTGAAAGATGAAATAAGGCCGGATTTTAATAAATATTGTAGCTTTTGGGACAGCCTCCTACTCGGAAATTGTAGAAATTTCTCGAAGATCCGGCTTTGACGGACATATTCGTTTTTGATTTTTACCCGATAGGGGAAAATCAATGCTAATATTTGCAAGTGGGGGATCTTTAGTAATTTGCAAAAATTATGTCTGATGGGAAAAGTGTATGCGACAATTCGAATTGTCGCCTTCGGTCATTTATT
>CAYYMT010000223.1:0-3720 GCA_964472715.1 uncultured bacterium
GAATCATTATCCAGAATATCGCGAATGGACTGAACCTGGGGCATGATCAACCGGCCTTTCGGCGCTTCTTTGTCAATGGGCACCACAAAGGTCACCATATCACCGGCGTTCACCAGGTCGCCGAGAATCGTCGGCGTATTGATAATCTCCGGAGGCGTTACCCGGATCAGGGCTTCGCGAATATCCAGCAACCCTTTATTTTCCGTGGCAATGGTTTCCACAACTTTTATCTTTTTGTCCTCCAGCATTGCTCTTACTTCAGGGTCAGGTGAATAAAGATCGGTTTTATTGAAAACCACGATCACGGGAATCTCATCTTCTGCAAATTCCCTGATCAATTCTTTTTCGAAATCCGTCCATTCCTCATTCCCCACTACAATAATGGCGATGTCAGTCCGCCGGAATACCTGGCGGGTGCGCTCATTGCGCATTTCTCCCAGTTTCCCCGCATCATCAATACCGGCAGTGTCAATAAAAAGCACGGGGCCGATGGGCAGCAATTCCATTGGTTTTTCCACCGGGTCGGTAGTCGTGCCGGCTACATCTGAGACGATCGAAGTTGACTGCCGCGTCAGGCCATTCAATATGGATGATTTTCCGGCGTTCCTCCGGCCGAATATTCCAATATGTAATCGTAAACTTTTATGTGTTTTTCGCATTCATATACCTTTAATTTATTCAACACAGAGGCCGCGGAGAGGGCAGAGATTTTTTATGTCTTCTGTGTTCTCAGTCTGCCTCGTGTTAAATATCTTTATAGTTCGATCCCAGTTTGGTCACCCATTCCGGTGAGGTGATCATTGCAAATTCGTCTTCATCAATCAAACCGCTCAGCAGGGCGGCTTCTTTGACGGAGATATTTTTCTCATTGGCCATCGCAGCAATTTCGGAGGCTTTATCATAGCCAATTTTTTCTACCAGGGCCGTTACTGTCGCTGTTGAATTCTCAATTCCTTTTCGGCATTGGTCACGGTTGGGCTGAATATCCTGTACACAATTGGTCCGAAAAACTTTTGTGCTGTTGATCAGCAGGTCAAGCGTCTCCAGCAAAGCATCGGCGATCAGCGGCATAAAGGCATTCAATTCCAGATTTCCCTGGCTGACGGCCTGGGTGATGATGGTATCATTGGCCATTACTTTCATGGCCGTTTGCATGACCGCTTCGGGAATCACCGGATTGACTTTGCCCGGCATGATTGAGGAACCCGCTTGCCGGGGCGGCAGGATCAGTTCATTGATCCCGGCCTTTGGGCCCGACGAAAGGAAACGAAAATCATTGGCAATTTTAAAAAGTGTGGTGGCAAAAGCTTTCAAAATACCGCTGACCTCCACAAAGACATCATTATTTTGTGTGCCGTCCACGAGATTTTCCGCCCGCGCCAATCCGATACCGGTGATGTGCTTCAGTTTTTCAGTGGCTTTAAAGATATATTGTTTCGGCGCGTTAAGTCCGGTGCCAATGGCTGTGCCGCCAAGATTGACAACCCGCAGCCGTTCCTCACATTTGTAAACCCGCCAGCGATCCCGGGCAATGGCATCGGCATAGGCGGACATTTCTTTTCCCAATGTCGTCAGCACCGCATCCTGCATCTGGGTTCGTCCCACCTTCACCACACCGGCAAATTCCCGTTCCTTGTGTTGAAAGACCTCATTCAGGTCGACAATCTCCTGCTCCAGATTTCGTACCAAAGTAATGGCGGCGACTTTCAATGCTGTGGGAAAAGTATCATTGGTGGATTGGTGGCGATTGACATGGGCCAGCGGATGGATCCGCTCATAATTCCCCGGTTTGTCACCCAGTATTTGCAAGGTCCGGTTGGCGATCACTTCATTGACATTCATATTTAAAGAAGTGCCGGCGCCACCTTGCATAGCGTCGACGATAATATGTTCATCTAGCAGGCCATTTTGCAATTCCCAACAAGCCCGTTCCAGAGCCGCAAACTGCTCTTCGGTCAGCGCGCCGATTTCAAAATTTGTCTGCAGCGCCGCCAGTTTGACCGCGCCATAAGCGTGGACCAGGGATTTATTTACCTTACGATTTGAAAGGGGAAAATTTTCAAGCGCCCGCTGAGTGTGAATGCCGTAAAGGGCGCCGGCAGGGATATTTTTTTCTCCCAGACTATCTTTTTCAATCCGCATATCAATGTCCTCAAAATAAAGTTAAATCAATCAGAAAAATCATCCCGGGTTTCAGCCAGGGCGCTTTTCACCACTTCCACCAAACCGCTAACCTGTTCCTCAGATAAGTCACTATCATCAACCACGATGCCCAGATTTTTGGTAAGTTCTATTCGCCGCTGGGGCAGGTAGGAATTAGCGTCCCCGGCAATAAAGGACCAGCGCCTGCCAATAATTTCACAGAAATAAACCTCAACCTCATAATTTTCCTGAAGATGTTTGACAATAATATTCAGTTTATCGATCAGACTGAAATTATTGTTCAACTCAATTTTTTTCTCTTTAAATGAAGACATCTCTTTTTCCATCTTTCACCTGCTCATAAAAGTTCATAAACGTATCAAATAACTTACCCTTCTTATAAAAGTCCATCTGGCGAATCTGTTCCAATTCTCTGGCAATTACTTTTTCACCAATCTTTTTGGTTTCTTCCGAAGCGTAATCATCGAGGTATTCCCGGTAGGTCAATACCGCGTTGAGTTTACAGAACTTACCTTCCACGCATTCCTGCAGCAGTCCCATGATCTTGTCACCGGTTCGACCGCAGCGGTAGCCGGCGGTGCAGAAACTGGTGATCATACCCATTTCCGCCAGTTCACGGATGACCTCGTCACAGCTGCGTGTATCACCCAGTAGAAACTGTTGTTCATCATCATGTTGTTCATCTGTATTTTTTTCAGTTTTGGTGGAATATCCGCCGACGCCAATTCTGGTGGAAGCATCGGTCTGTGTACAGCCAACCCTGATCACATCTTTGCGCAATTCCGCTTTTTCCCGGGCCGTGATGATCAGTCCTGTATAAGGTACGGATAATCTTAGCACAGCCACAAGTTTTTTAAAATCTTCATCGGAAACCTTGTATTTGGAACTGTCGGAAATTTCAGAATTGGAGGCGTGCATCATACGGGGGAATGAAATAGTATGGGGACCGACGCCAAACTGTTTTTCCAGGTCAATGGTATGGTAGAGCAGGCCCATCACTTCAAAACGCCAGTCATATAGTCCGAACAAAGCGCCGATCGCCACATCGTCAATGCCGGCATCCATGGCGCGATGCAGGGCGTAAAGCCGCCAGCGGTAATTTCCTTTCAGAGTGTTTTCCGGATGCATTTTCCGGTAAGTTTCCTTGTGGTAAGTCTCCTGGAATACCTGGTAGGTGCCGATGCCGACATTCCACAGCTTTTTTAAATCTTCAATTTTCATGGGAGCGGCATTGACATTGACCCGCCGTACATGTCCCGTCCCCGGGCCTTTGGGGGACGGCGCTTTAACTTTATAGATTTCTTCGATTGATTTGGCAATATAATCGGCATTTGAACGCGGGTGTTCGCCATAGACCGCAATGATCCGCTTGTGGCCTTCAGACACCAGGGCGGCGGTTTCATTTTTCATTTCATCGACGGTCAGCACATGGCGTTTCTCATGCTTATTGTCCGTTCGAAAACCGCAATAGGCGCAATTATTCACACAAAGGTTGGAGAGATACATCGGCGCGAAGAAAACCACCCGGTTGTCATAGACTTTGCGCTTGATTTCCAG
>CAYYMT010000224.1:0-3718 GCA_964472715.1 uncultured bacterium
TAAAGAAAATCCCGTCCTCCGGTTGGATATGAGGTAATCGTCTGTTGTAAAATGTTTTGAATTTCAGTGGGCTTTCTTTTTCCATTGCTTTATTTGTTTCCTTTTTTATCTAATTGCGGACTGGAAGTCCGCGTTCCAGCAATGATCGCGGACATCCTGTCCGCATTTATTCCGCATTCTCTACCATAGTTCCTTATTGGGTACATTTCCCATCTTCAATTCGAGTTCTCCCCCTTTGATCAACTCTTGGTGCAAAATAAAGGGTTCTGTTAGTGATTTTCCATTCAACTTTGCGGACTGGATATAGACATTTTCCGGAGAATTATTTTTCGCAGTAATGACAAAATCCTTTCCGGAATAGTACTCCTTATCCAAATGGATCGTGATCTTATCGAACAACGGGCTGCCGATATCATAATAAGAGTCCACAGAACAGCCGCCTTTCATCTGAAACAGTCCAATGGCATTGAGTACGAAAAAGGCGCTCATCTGCCCCTGGTCTTCCTCACCATGCCAGCCAATGTAGGGATCAGGGGTAAATTCAGTTTCCATCAGTTCCCTTGAATATTTCTGTGTGTACCACGGCGCGTTGGTATAATTGAACAAATAGGGCGCCTGCATATTGGGCTGATTACCAACATTGACATAGCCCTTTTCAAAGCCTTCGATCAACCGGTCCAGATAGGCCTCTTCGCCCACCAGTTTTGCGATTCCCGGCAGGTCATGAGGGACGAAAAAGGTATATTGCCAGGCATTCCCTTCCACATATCCGGCGCCATACCAGGTGCCGTGATTTTCCAAAGGATGCCATTCCTGCACCCAGGAACCATCCCTGTTTTTCTGGCGAATGTATTTGGATTCCGGATCAAAGACATTTTTATAATTCATGCTGCGATTGTAGAAATAATCATGCTCATCATCTTTTCCCAGGGCTTTGGCCATTTGGGACACGCACCAGTCATCATAGGCATATTCCATGGTGTTGGAAACCGGGCCTTCATCATTGGGGACATAGCCAATTTCCATATAGGATTTCAAATTTCTGTTGCCCACATGGCCACCGGCTTCATGTTTTTGTCCGGGAGTGGTTTGCACATGTTTCATGGCCTCCCAGGCAGTATTAATATCAAAATCGCGAATGCCTTTCATATAAGCCGATACAATCAGCGAAATCTCATGGGATGCTACCATTACCGAGGTGTATTCGATTCCGCTGGGGCCTTTTGGCAGCCAGCCGCCGCGCTCATAAATCTCCAGCAGTGAATTGACCCAGGAATTGGCGTACTTCGGCGTCATCAAAGTCCAGAGCGGATTGAGGTTCCACTGGGACCCCCAGAATGCGTCACACCCGTAAATGGCATCCCGGGGCGCTTTTAATTGCTGCGGTTGCTCGTACATGTCCATGTATTTGCCATTGACATCGCTCCATTCCGTTCGTCCGGCATAAGCGCGGTAGAGCGAGGTGTAGAATTTAATTTTATCTGATTCGCGGCCGCCTTTCACCTTGATTTTGCTCAGCAGGTCATTCCAGGTCTTTTGATTATTTTTTACTACCGCGTCAAAATCCCAGTCAAAGGGATTCATTTCAGTTTCCAGGTTCAATCGCGCCTGGTCAATACTTACCAGGGAAATGGCAGTCTGGACTTCCACCTGCTCATTTTCTTTTGTGGAAAATTGACAATAAGCGCCGCAATATCCCTGCAATTCGTCATCAATGGCATCATAAAAATTGGTTTTCCGCTGCCAGGCGGTTCCATAGAGATTGTTCCCTTCAAAGGGGTCGCTCTGCCAGGCTTGAAATTTCTTAATGGGTTTGCTGAACCGGGCCACAAAATGCACGGTGTAATGATCGGCGAAGGAACTCTTTTTCCGGACATATCCTTCCACCTCTGTGTCACTGACTTGTTTGATAAAAGCCCCCAACATTTCCGGTTCGTTTTCTTCGTATTCAAAATTGAGATTAAATAGAAAATTGGCCTGATCTGTCTCCGGGTAGGTCAGTCGAAAATATCCGCAGCGGGTGGTGGAAGTCAATTCCACATCCACATCATAATCAAAGAGATTGACTTTGTAATAGCCCACTTTGCCGGTTTCGGTTTCTTTTTTGATTCGCGAACGATAGCCGGCTGTCCACATACTCGAAAAAGGCCCGTCCGATGGGCCGGGAAAAGTTTTGATACTGCCGGTAGTCGGCATCACGCTGAGTCCTCCCATGGCCCAGCTGTGAATATGGCTGAATCCGGAGATGGAATTCACAGTATATTCATAACCGGCGCACCAGACATTGGATTGATTGTCCGGTGATAATTTTACCATTCCGAAAGGCATGGTCGGCCCGGGGAATAACATCCAGCGGGAATTGGAGGTTCCCATGAAGACGTTGACGTGGTCGATGGGATTATTTTTGGCTAATAATAATGTTGACAGTAATAGTATTGATAGTATTCTTTTCATGTTTGCTTTTCCTTTTTACCTTTCCAATTGCGGACTGGAAGTCCGCGCTCCGGGTATATCTAAAATTTATAGGGAATCTGCTGCTCTACTTCTTCCCTTGCTAACACTTTATTCTTCTTTGCCCAGTCTTCATATTTTTCTACCATTTCATTCAATTTCTCAGGATTTTCCCGGGCGAGATTTTCGGTCTCACTACGATCAATAGATATGTCGTAGAGTTCCCATGGCTCATCACGAAATTTCACCAACTTCCATGTACCGTCAATAACACCGCAATTCCCCATATGCTCAAAGTAGAAACAGCGATCGGTGATCTGCTCTTTTCCTTTCAGAACACCCAGCAGACTTTTTCCTTCTGCGGGCTTGATTGTATTTCCTTTGAATTGCTGCGGATACTGGGTCCCGCCGATTTCCGCCAGTGTCGGCATTACATCCACAATATGAGCCACTGTATGATCGATTTGATTCTGTTTGAATCGCTTGGGATACCAGGCGATAAAGGGCGTTGCAATGCCGCCTTCGTGCACCTTTGTTTTGAATTGTCGAAAAGGCGTATTGCTCACATTGGCCCACTTTTTACCGTAGCCCGTGAAAGACTCAGGCGTGCCGGGCTTCGCTTCGGGATCAAAGCGGTCGTGGGAATAACTACTCCAGGCAATATTCCCGGCAGCGCAACCACCATTGTCCGATAGAAATAAAATCACAGTATTGTAAAATTTATCATTGCTTTTCAATTCCGCTATCAACCGTCCGATATTTTGATCCATGCGGTCAACCATCGCCGCATAAACTTCCATTAATTGAATTTCCCGCTCGCGTTCTTCTTTTGATAAACTTTCCCATGTTTTTTCCGGTTGAATCGGAGGGGATAGTTTCGAGTTCTGATCAATTATGCCCGATTCCTTTAAGCGGTTGAACCTTTTTTTTCGAATGGCACTCCAGCCATCGTCATAGTAGCCTTTGTATTTGGCAATGTCTTCAGGCAGCGCGTGCATGGGCCAGTGGGGGGCGGTATATCCGAGATAAAGAAAAAAGGGCGCCTCACTTTGGTGGGATTTGATAAAACTTATTGCTTTATCGG
The DNA here is from genome assembly GCA_964472715.1 of uncultured bacterium. GTDB lineage: Bacteria > Fidelibacterota > UBA2242 > UBA2242 > JAFGTP01 > JAFGTP01. The sequence continues at coordinate 3,536 of CAYYMT010000224.1, forward strand.
TGTAAAGATCGGTGACATAGAGATCGTCTTCCGGAACAGTGACTTCTTTGTCATTTACCACCACTGTCAGTTGATTGCCTGGCGGCCATTTTTCATTGTGATAGGGTTGGAAATCAAAATAACTGGAAGCGCCATTGAGAAAGGCAAAACTTTCATCAAATCCATGATCACAGGGCCAGTGTC
>CAYYMT010000225.1:0-3711 GCA_964472715.1 uncultured bacterium
ATTTTTAAAGCGGCGCAATTTTAAACATTATTTACTCCCTTTGCAAGAAGTATTTAAAATAAAATTCATATATATTTTACAAGATTTGATATTCTGTTGATAATCAAATTATTCGCTCATTTATTCCAAATCTTCTTTTATCCGGATCAGTTCTTTTTCAATATCATCAGCGATTTCCAGAATTATCTCCCTGACGGTTTGCTCATTTTTGACCAGCCCCGCTGTCTGTCCCGCCATTAGTGAGCCGTTATCTATATCACCATCAATAACAGCATTCCTCAGTGAGCCGACCCAAAAACTCTCCACCCGCATTTGTGCATCATGCCTGGAGATTTCTTTATTATCCAGTTTTTGCAGCAACTCAAACTGAAGCTTATTGAATTTATCATGGGCATTGTTTTGAATAGCGCGAACAGCAACAACCGGTAAACGGCTGTCAAATTGCGGCGTAGAAACCGCGCTTCTGGCATTGGATTTAAATATTTTCTCCTTAAATTTTTGATGAACTTTACTCTCTTTGGCCACTGCAAAACGGGTTCCCAATTGTATTCCGGCCGCCCCCATCATTAATAGATGTGCGCTTAATTTTCCGGTGCCAATTCCTCCGCCTACAAAAACCGGAATATCATTCGATACCTCAAACAATACTTGTTGCAAAAGTACAACGGTGCTGACATGCCCGACATGGCCGCCGGCTTCCATTCCTTCCAGGATTAAAGCATCCGCGCCATATCGTATCATTGTATCAGCAATTGATTTGGTCGAAGCAAAGCAAAGCACTTTTGCGCCCGATGCTTTTGCAATTTGAACTTCTTTCTTTTTAGGAAAACTGCCGGCAAAAATAACAAAAGGCAGGTTCATCCTCTCAACCAATTCCAATTGTTTGATATAATTAGGCGCGATAGTTATCAGGTTAACTCCAAAGGGTTTATCAGTCAATTCACGGGTCTGATTAATTTGCTCCTCCATAATATCAACCGGGGCATTACCGCCGGCCAGCACACCAAAACCACCGGCATTACTAACCGCGCTAACCAGATCAGGATCACTGACCCAGGTCATCGCTCCGCAGACAACCGGATAATCTATTCCAAAAAAATCCTTACCCTTAGCAAAATATTTATCCCTTAACATCAATTCTCCTTTTTTGGGTTTCAATTATAAAATTTAATAAAGTGAATACTTTTTTTCTTCCTTTTATAAAAAAGAAAAGGGCTCTTTTGACCAAGCCCTTTTTTTATAATTACATATAATCAGACGACAATCCGATTGCCGTCTGATTTATTAAAGGAACTAAAAATTATTCATTTTCATTTTCCAATGTAATGAAGAAAGTAGTATCACCCCGTTTTACCAGGATCATAAAATAATTCTTTTTAATGCTTTCCAGCACTTTTTCAAATTCTTCCACATTTTCAATATCTTTATTATCGACACGTTTGATAATATCGCCAACCTGGAATTTGCTGCCCCGTTCAGCCGCTGTGACCAATACACCTTCTTCATCCTCATTCAATTCAAATCGCAGAGCTAATGACGGTGTAATGTTAGAAACTTTGATGCCATATTTTTCGATGGAATCTTCTTCCTGGTCTCGCGACCGTGAACTTGTCTCTCCGTCGAGGTCAGGCATTTCGGCAAGTTCCATCTTGATTGTTTTTTCCTTACCGGCTCTTAAAATTGTCAGTTTAATCTTTTCACCAACTTTCCTTTTTCCAACCAGATACTGAAGATGGCCAACATCTTTAACATCATCATCGTCCACTTTGATAATAATATCACCAATCTCAAGCCCGTTTTCATCCGCCGGACTATCTTCTACCACTCCATTGACTAAAGCACCTTTGATTTCATCCATTTCATTGGCCTGTGCTGTAGCATTATCAATCGGCTGTAAGCTCACACCAACCCAGGCGCGGCTGACCTTGCCGTCTTCGATCAGATCCTGCATTATCCGTTTACCCAGATCAATGGGAATTGCGAATCCGATACCGATATTTCCCCGTCCGCCACCAGTGGCGATGGCCGTATTAATACCGATTAATTCTCCTTTAATATTAACTAACGCGCCACCACTATTCCCGGGATTGATAGCAGCATCTGTCTGAAGGTAAGATCCGTAAGAATTGCCTAAATTTAAATTCCTGCCTTTGGCACTGACAATACCCGCAGTGATTGTATGCGCCAGATCTGCACGCAGGGGCGAGCCAATAGCTGCTACCCATTCACCTACCTGAAGTTCTTCGGAACTACCTAATACGGCATAGGGTAAATTTTTAGCATCTATTTTTATAACAGCCAGATCAGTCCGGCTATCCGTACCGATGATTTCTGCATCATATTCACGTTTATCATCCAACTTCACAAGGATTTCTTCGCCATTTTCCACCACATGATTATTGGTCAATATGTAGCCATCGTCATTTATAATGACTCCGGAACCAAGGGCGGTAGTCTGCCTTTTTCCGCCGTCATAGGGCAGGCCGAAAAAGCGCCGGAAGAATTCATCCTCCAGCATGTGGTTTGGTGATTTGACAACCTTGGTGGTCGTAATGGTTACAACTGCCGGGCTCACAGTCTCAGCAATTTTTACAAACCCCTCATTTAAAGAGACTGCCGACGGAATCGTACCGGGTTTATAAGAGGCCTGTACGATTTGGCCGTTGCTGGTGTCCCGGTCATTTTCAAATATAACCACAGGTTTTGTATTTTTTTCTGAAAAATAGATTCCAACCATAAATCCCAGTACAATTAACAATAACAATTGCAGAATTCTTTTCCATTTGATTTTCATTCGTAATCTCCTATTATTTTTAGTCAGTTTTAAATTTCACATCAATCATCTCATTTAATATTAATGCATTTATAAAAACCATTTGTTCCCAAAAAAGTTTCATTTCCGGTTTTACAGTGCATAAAGAATAATTGATTTTTGTTGTGATAAAATTATAAAAGCGTTTTTTCGATAATGTCGATCATATCGCTGTGGTTAAAAGGCTTACTCAGGAAATAGGCGTTCTTGTCATTTTTGGCAATATCTTTTGTGACTTCCTTTTCATAACCGGAAATGAACAGGATTGGTATTTCCGGATCAATCTGCCGTACCATTTTTTTAAACTGGGGTCCGTCAATTTTAGGCATTTTTACATCGGATATGAGCAGGTCAAAATCCTCTTTTTTGAAATAATCAAAAGCCACTTCACCGTTAGCGGCAGTAACCACCTCAATATTTGCACGCTGAAGCATTAATTTTACAATATTAGCAGTATCATAATCATCTTCAGCCAAAAGGACCCGCTTCTTGACACCGTTTACGGCAGGAATTTCTTCGATTTTTATTTGTTCTTTCTTGGTTATTGCCCCTTCCAGAGCATCAATTCGCGAGCTGATTGTATCACAGGAGCGAATAATCGTTTCAATTTGTTGAATACTGTAAAAATCTTTCTTATCCAGATCCGCCCATAGGTTTTCCGTCGCCACCTGAATGGCTGTTAATTTATCATTGATCGTATAAATGGTTTCTTTGCAATCCTGATACATGTTATCAAAAAATTCCGGACTGTTTTTCGACTCATCTTTTGATTTTGCACTCAAATTTTACTCCTGATAAATTTTATAATTTAATCATCTGTCTAATTAAGCACTTCCCTATTAAAGTATTTAATTTTCTTACTTTAATCCTTTGGAATAAACTTAAGATATTAAAGTCAT
>CAYYMT010000226.1:0-3559 GCA_964472715.1 uncultured bacterium
ATTTTAAACCTGTTTCCAGATGCTGTACATCAAGGCTGACAAGCATTTTATCAAGATGTTTCGGTAAGCTGCCTTTGACAATGTAACGGGCGGTTTCGGTTTCATAAATAATTTTATTGGGGATGGATGTGTCCAGTTCGGGGATTGGGTTTGCTAAGTCTTTTTCAGAAAAGTTTTTCTCAATTGAACCTGCCTGCGCTGCCGCTTCGGCAGGCAGGGAAAGAAGGTTCCTTAACTTTTTCTCTCCATTGTTTTTTTCTTCTAGTAATTTTCTTTCTTCAATTAGCTGCAAAATAGATTCTTTTCCATAGGTAACGAACATGCTATTTACATCTTCGTTTTCCGGTGTTTCTACTGCTGTTATTTTGCAATTCAAATCTTTTAATTCTTCGCCATATTTTGTAATTCCGTCTTTTCCTGCCTGGTCGCCATCAAAGAAAAAGATTATTTCCTGCAGGTTTTTTAATTCGGCAATAGCTGCTTTATGTTCTTTGGTTAGTCCGTTGGTGCCATAGGCTGAAAGGATGGTAAATTGACTTGTGATTTCCGGTATCTGCAACAAGGTCGCTGCATCAATAATAGCTTCTGTTATTATTAAAGTTTCAGTTTCTGGAGTTGGATAACAAGGATATAATCCGCTTCTATTTTCTGTGTAGTAATGTTTGCCATATTCTAAATTATAACCGCCACTTTCTGTAATTCTCCTACCATACAAGCTTGTAATATTTCCGGATTTGTCTTTTAAAGGAAAAATAATGCAGTGCTTGAGTTTGTTGTAGGACTTTCCGGAGTTGTAACCCACTTCTTTGAAGTTTTCCAGGCTTCGTTCTTTTAAATATTCCTGTGCTTTAGTGCTGCGTAACAAACTTTGCTTGAACTGCAGGAATAATTCTTCGTAGTCCGCCAGTGGTCGGACACTGTCCGGCTGCTTGGTTGGTTGCATGGTTGTTTTATTTGGTTGGGGTGTTTCTACTTGTGCTGCTGGTATCATACTTTTGGCTTTTAGTATAGCTTCGTGTTTTGTTATGTTTTCATAGAACATGATAAAATCTATTACATCTCCGGTTTTGCCACAACTAAAACAGTAAAAGCTGTTGGTCTTGGGGTAGATTTGTAAAGACGGCGTTTTATCGTTGTGCCCGCCTGCCGTGGCAGGGAAAGGGCAGTTGAGTAGGTTGTTTTTGTTGGGATTTAAATTATACCTGGCTAAAACGGTTAGGATTGATAATTGCCTTTTGATGTCCTGTATTTCCATTGTTAATAAAATTTTTATAATACTCAAAAGTATTACAATAATACTTCAAATTTTTAAACTTGCAAAATTGAAAGTATTAACTTATTAACAACAAGTATCATAAACCTTGTGTATTTAATATTTTAAGGTTATTTTTGTTGTTAATAAAATTATTTAAGGTATTACAACATGAGTTTAATAGGACAACGTATTAAAGAATTAAGGACAAAACTTAATTTAACACAAAAAGGGCTTGCAGAAAAGGTAGGCATGACTTATGTGCAGATTGGGCGTTATGAAAAAAGGGGAGCTGTACCTTCTTCCGAAGTATTAAACAAACTTGCCGATGCTTTAAATACAACCACCGATTATTTAATGAATGGAAATACCGAAGAAAAAGCCAAAGCATCCCTGAAAGATTCTGAACTGCTGCAGCAATTTAAAGCCGTGGAAGAACTCGACGAAAAAGACAAAAGCACCATTAAAGATATTATTGACGCGTTTATTAAAAGAAGCAGACTGAAGAATATTGCAGCTTTGTAAAATCTATTGTCTTAGAAACTCTTCATACCATCCTAACTTTTCAATTTCTCTTTCCCAATTTTCAGAATTTATTTCTGCGTTATTTTTTTCTTTAATCACTTCAAATTTTAGGCTTTTTGGATTTATTTCTAATAGCTTTGCATATCTTCCAATTTCTTTTTCAAAACCAGTTATGAAAACTTTACAGTTCTTGGTATTTATCATGCCAGCAAGTCCATAGTCATATTCATTACCTTTGTAAACTTCTAAACTGTTTTTTAATTCTAAATCTTTATTTATTACATGAAGAAATAAAGAAATCTGAGCCAAGTTATTCTCATTTTGACAGAGATATGAAGAATTTGCAATTAAATAATAATTATCAAATTCTATAAAAAAATATTTTCTAGGCAGGGTTAGTTCTTTTGATTTACCACTCACCTTTTCGGTTTCCATATTGAATATCTTATGGATGCAATATAATCTTGAAGTGTCACCTTTGTAGGCATAATCTAATGCTTCTTGCTTTGTCATCAATTTCCCTTGAGAGTTAATTAACTTCAGAAAATCAATCTTCTGACCATTTTCAATTTTATTAAAAGATCTAATATATTCCTTTTCAAATACTTGCGAAAAGCTTAAATGATTTGCAATAATAAAAGCGATCATTAATAGTATGTTCTTCATAAGGCTTTTAGTTTACTTTAACAATTTCTGTAAGAGTATATGTTCTTCCTTGGTATTGTCCTTGAATTGAACTTTGCTCTCTATTTATTATAAGTTTATTACTTGTAGATTTTGCAGATGATTCATTACTCAAAGATCTACCAGGGTCATAAAACCTGAAGTATAATTTATCACCATCCATTCCCATTCCGACAACAACCATAAAGTGCCTTGTAGCTCTATTGACATTATTCGGAACAAAGGTACTGTTTACATTTATGTAATGAGTACCAATTAGTATAGGCAACCCATTCCTAAGTTTTTCTTTCATGTATTTTATTGCCTCAATAAATTTATCGTTTTCATAATTTAATGGTGTTGCATTATAAGTTGTAACAGTATATGGACTGGAATTATCCGAAAAAGTTGCTAAGTCAATCTTTCCAAATATAGGCATGTATGGTGGTGTTTCTGCAATTATACTATCTGTACAATTAGCAATATTTGTATTACCCATCATATATTCTGCAGCCCTTCTACAACAACTTGTTGTCCAACATCCTGTACATAAACCAAAAATATCTTCATCAAATTGGCTTACCCAATTTATTGAACTAAGAAAAACGGTTTTTATTGAATGAAGATATTCCTCAAATTCATCTTTTTGAGTTTCTTTTATAATAAATGAAATAGCCAAACTGTCAGATTTAACAAAACCTGTTGCCGGTGGATTTGCTTTGTTAAGCCTATTGTAATAAACTTTTACAAAATTTCCTTCCTGACCTGATGGAGTTGTTGTATTTTCATATTTAAGTTCTATTGGGTTAATAGTTAAAGCTTCACATAAAAATGGATTTTCACTAGTGCCAATATTTTTACCTGATTTTATTTCAATTTCAATATAATCCAATATAAAATCAGAAGTTAACTCTAAATTGGCGGCAACCCCTTTTGATAAAGCATAAACCGATAAATCTGAATGTTCCTCATTTGCAATATTATCATCCCTGATTAAGTCTATAACACTTTTAATACTTTCTTTCGACATATTTGAATTCATCATCGCCGCTTCCTCTTCATCCTGGAACAGGTACATCCCTCCTTCAGGGTTGTGGATTGCATCCCACTGGTATTTAT
>CAYYMT010000227.1:0-3549 GCA_964472715.1 uncultured bacterium
TTCAGCTTCACCTGGTAAAAAAGAGCGCCGTTTTCCAACAATATTTCTGCTTTGAGATTATCATTCGGGGATTTCACAGTTCCCACAGTTTCACCATGTAAAACGATTACAAAAACGAAGAACAGTACTAATATCATGCGTTTCATTGTCTTTTATTCCTTTATGCTTTTATTAATTATATCAACAATTTCTTCACTTCCAAATTCAGGCAGTTTATCCAGGGTCCATTCGATATCAAATTCCAGTTTTTCACCCTTTTCCAGCAGTTTCAAATGGGAGAGCAATTCCATTTCAACAAATTTCGTGGATATAAATACTTCCACCGGACAGCCGCCATCGGGATAGGTTCCCCCCTCTAAATAATGGAATGATTGTGTGAAAATTTTGTCCTGCCAGACTGCCGATAAGAAGCGTTTACTGTCCGTGCCGATCTTCAGTGTATCATTTTTCACATTGTCTATGATCATCTTATTGTCGATCAATTCCATGGTCGGGTCAAATTCGTCCAGAAAAAATTTGATGCCGTTCTTAAATTTTGATTCTTTATTGTGGTCTACTACAAATTTTTCCGGCGGCAGCACCTGGGAAACATTCCAGATAGTGGCCGGAACAACGCTGTTTTCTCCTTCGCAAATGACAGTTTGAGCGATATGAAATTTATTGTCCTTTGGCCCAGTGGTGATTTCACGAACCAGCCGGGTATTGGAATACGGACTCACATCACTGGTGATTCGCATACCATTTTCCAGTAACTCATACTCAAAGCTCTCACCGTCAAAGGTTTCATCCGGCGGCCAGCCCCGCTGAATGGTTTTCGGGAAATCATCCTGTTCCACCGTCCAGACTTTGTCACCGCCATAGTTGGCCCAGAAGGATTTTTTTAGCATCTCCTCAGTATATTTAATATTTTGGCCGAGAAATTTTGGGTTATTCCACAGCAGATTCTCCCCCTCGGTAAACCCAAAAAACATAATTCGACCGATGGCGGGCACAATCACCATGCGTAAGTTTTGATTGTCTATTTCAACAGCGTCTTCCCAGCCTTCGTACTCAATTATTGAGACATTGACCTGATTTTCTTTTTCCATATTATACCCCTGATAAACGAACAGTCCAATGAGAACCATAATTAAAACAATTACTTTTTTCCACTTCATGCTGCAACCTCTCCCAATTGCTAAAAGATTAAACCCGCCACTTTTTCATTTCGCTTTGCTCGTAGCCAATGCGTATTGCTGTGGCTGTCACCTCATCATTTTTATTTATTTTGAATGGCTTTGTGTAAAGAAGCCAGTGATTTTTATGATACCCTTTGCCATTGATTTGATAGGCAATGGATGCTCCTTCTGTGGAGGAATCCAGTTTCATCTTCCCTTTCACAATTGACATTTGCGGCGGCTTTGTTACCGGCTGTTCCAAGTCCGGCCAAAAGGATTTCACCATTTCTTCTTCGCTCATAAAGCCGGTATCACCGATACGGTCCAGCCAGTTTTGCAATTCCCGTCGTAATCGCAACAATTCTTCCTTGTACCGGGGATCAGCCGCCAGGTTATTCAACTCGTATGGGTCTTTCTGAATATCATAGAGTTCCTCTTCGGCCTTGGTGTCGCGAAACCAATACATCTGGTCAGTGTTCAGTTTTCCATCATCCCGGTATTCCAGTAAGTCCTGCATGGTACCCAACTGCTTTCTGAATTTAATATCCAGGTAAGCCGGCAGATCAGGACGGAAATTTTTAATATACTTGAAATTTTTATCTCTGACAGCACGGCGCATATCATATTGGCTATCCATACGATCCCGTGCGCCATAAATATATTGTCGTACTTCTTCTGCTTTGTATTTTCCGAGGAATGGTCTTCCGTGCATGTATGCCGGCGGTTTGATATTCGCCAGAGATAATATCGTGGCCGGAATATCTACAAAACTGATCATGTCATCCACCACTTTTCCGGCCATTTTACCCTTGGGAAATCTTACCAGCATTGGTACATGCAGGCCGGTGTCACAGAGTTCCCGCTTACCCCGTGGCAATGGTCCGCCATGATCGGAATAAAAGATCACAATTGTATTGTCCCATAAACCATCTTTTTTCAACGCGTCGATCAGTTCTCCCACCTCCCGGTCCATCACGGTGATATTACTGTAAACCCGGGCAATATCCCGCCGTACTTTGTAAGTATCCGGATAATAGGGCGGCACGGTCACCTCCTCAGGTTTGACCACCACCGGATCATTGGCGCGGTCCCATACCTGTGATTCGTGAGTGGTCATGTGATTGAAAATTGAGAAAAAGGGCATATTGTCGGGACGGTTTTTCCAGTGGGCTGAATTACTGCAGTCATCCCAGGCTGTCACTGGGACCTGAAACTGGTAATCGGTTTTCACATTGTTGGTGCAATAATAGCCATCTGCCCGTAAAAATTCAGAAAAACATTTCACACCGGCCGGCGGCATGGCTTCATATTTTGGAATGCCTTCCGGAACATGACTGCTGACCCGCATGTGATTGGCGCCGAAACTATTGTGAAATAGCCCGGTGATCAGCGATGCCCGTGCCGGTGCGCATACGCCGGCATTGGCAAAAACATTGGTAAATTTGATTCCTTCCGCCGCCAGTTGGTCCAGATTTGGTGTGTACGCGGTTTTGTCACCATAACAACCGAGATATGGACTGATGTCCTCGGTGGTCAGACAGAGAATATTGGGTTTATCGCTCGTATTCCCGGCATTAACAAGGTGCGGTAACATCATGGCGCCAAGGGCAGCGGTACCGGTCCGTTTCAAAAATTGACGTCTGCTAATATTCATTTTGCACCTCCATCCTTGACGCAACGGATACTGAACGCGTTTTCCTTACGGTAATAATTTCCGATATAAATGTCGATATACTTGGGTGGCGCCGGATACCAGAAGCCATCTAACTGCGCAAACCAGGCAAACGCTTCGTCCTTTTCCGAGGCTGTCCAGAACATTGCCCACTGACCAAGCCTGCCGAAATTTTCTTTGTAGGCCACGCCGGAAGGAATGATGGTCATTCCCGTGACATTGGTGCCGTCCCATCGAATAGCGTCCTGTTTGGAGGCTTTGATTTTTTGCGCGGAAGAATCTCCGAGAAATTGTTTTAATTGCTGCCATTCCTCCTTTGTGGGAATATGCCAGCCATCGGGTGCCAGGTCGGTATCCTGTATTTCATTCCAGGTGTAAAGGCCACCATATATTTCACCCTTTTCAGGATCATTATCATAATAGGTCTGCTCGGCAATTCCGTTCTGTTCCTGCTGACAATCATCCACCACTTTTCCATAATTCAGGTTTTCCGCCATCCAGATCTGATCACCGATTTGAATGGTTTTGTACATTCTCCCATCTCTGTTATCCACCAAAGTGCCATATTGCTGGTTTCCTACAGGTGGAATATAGTTCTTTTTGGACGTAAACAATGAACAGGAAATCAGCATTAAGCCTAAAAAACTAATTCCTGCTACTCTGACTTTTCCCCACATTTTTCCCTCATTTTATTTTGATAAATTGAAATTCTTTTAATTG
>CAYYMT010000228.1:0-3544 GCA_964472715.1 uncultured bacterium
TAATTAAACTTTTGAGCGTTGGTTTTAAATCAACGCTTTTTTTATTTTGTAAAATTGCTTTGTAACCCTTAGAATTAAATGCCTATCCAATAATTGTAAATCGCGATAAGGCTATTTGACAAGTTTAACCTAACAGAAAAGCGAATATGAATGAAAAAGAGATCGTAAAGTTAGCAGTTCAGGGTGATAAAAATGCCTTTGCTGAGATTGTAAAAAAATATCAGGGAAGAATTTATAATCTTGGTTTGCGAATGACGGGGAATGAACAGGACGCTGAAGATATTTTGCAGGAAACCTTTTTATCTGCATTACAGAACATTGAGAAATTTGAAATGAAGTCGGCTATTTATACCTGGTTGTATCGAATAGCTGTGAATTTTGGCCTGAAACGAATTCAGGCGCGAAAAAAAGAATATGGGCATGTGTCCATTGATGATCCGGATACCGAACATATCCATCATCAGAAATTGAATGACTGGCCGGAATTTTCCGCAGTGCAGATCAATGACGAACATTTTAAAGAGAAATTGAATGAAGCATTGATGGAACTACCGGATAAATACAGAACTGTTTTTGTCCTGCGGGACTTGCACGAAGTATCCACCATTGACACGGCCAGAATATTGAATATTACCGAATCAAACGCAAAAGTGAGACTGATGAGAGCGAGAAATTTTTTGAAAGACAAATTAGACGATTTGTTCAAAAGCGAGGTGAGAACATGAACGAGAAGAGAAATAAGATGTTTGACCAGGTCTGTGATTTTCTGGGCCAGGATATCGACTCTGAACCTTGCAAAATTATTCAGGAACATTTACAGGTTTGCGACAATTGTGAGATTTTCGTTGATAAAATCAAAAAGACTGTCAAAGTTTACCGGGTCACCAATGACTGTGAAAAAATCCCGGACAAAGTCTCCCGCAAACTATTTGACAAACTGAACCTGGATTTTGAATGTAAACAGGAATAATTATGATTACCAAAGGCACCATAATCGAGGATTTAGTAGAAGACTATCCGGAATTGGTGGTTCCCTTAAGGGAAAACGGCATTGTCTGTATTGCTTGCGGTGAGCCGGTCTGGGGCACACTGGGCGAGCTAATGGACAAAAAAGAATTGAAAAATCAAGATGAAATTCTTGAAAAAATGAATCAGATAATAAAAAATAAAGGATGATTAATATGAAAATTGAAGTACATCGCGCAAAAGATGCTACCCTAATAACAAAAGCCGATTCAAACCATTGGGTGGTCATGGATTCGGTGAAAAAATTCGGCGGCAGTGAGGCTGCAACCAAACCTATGGAAATGGTGCTGATGGCGCTGGGCGGCTGTACCTCCATGGATGTTTTATCATTACTGAAAAAAATGCGGGTTGAGTTGGATGATTATGACCTTGAGGTTCAGGGTGAACGGGCGGAAGAACATCCGAAGCCCTTTACGAAAATCCAATTGGACTATTATTTTAAAGGAAATGACCTGGCAGAGAAAAAAGACAAAATCGAAAAGGCCGTCAAACTTTCCCAGGAAAAATATTGCGGTGTATCAGCGATGCTGGCAAAAACCGCTGAGATCAATTATGATATTCATCTGGAATAAATACCAATTGAAATATTAATAATTATAAAGTCCGAATCTATCCGGACTTTTTTTTGTCTATTGAAATTTTATTGGGTATAAAATTCTTTTTAATTTTTCCTATCTGTGTAAATCCTGTTAATCCTTGTCCCTAAAACATAAATTGCCGAAAATCAACTGGCATTAATCGCTTCACGCAGATTATAAATCGCAGTATTCAGTTTGGGTTCCAGTTTTTTCAGAATGATCTGGTTCACTTCCCGGCCATTATCATAGGAAATATTTTTGTAAGTTACTCTGAATTTGTTATCGCGAATATCAATATCGAGAGTACAAAAGATTTTTTCATCTTGATCAATCACAATATCAGTTCCTATGATCCGGTAATTTCGTTTACCATTGAGTTGTTTTATTTCACCACTGACCGGATAATATTTCTGTACCCATTCAATAGACCGTTCACAAATCAATGATTTTTCCGCGCTGACTTCGGTTTCTTTTTGATACTTAAGTGTTTCCGGGCCGGCTTTTTCTGTGCCACAGGAAACCAAAATAATAACACTTAAAAATAATAGAATATTTTTCATTTCGTCCTCCAATTATAGTTGTTTTATTCGAGGACAATTTGAGTTTTACATAAGGATTTATCAAATCAACAATCTTTTAACTATTTGTTACACCAATCTATAAAAAGTACATAGTAATTTAATATGATTAAGCAAGAGATTGAGTTATAGAGTAATATATTGATTAAAAGAGGAGGAGCGAATAATGGTATTCCGCAAAAAATCCTACAGATTATAAATTCATGTTATACACTTTTACCTTGTGCTAATCGCATTTTTAAATATTCCTCAGGTGTAGACACAGCAATTTTTGCGTTTTTGTAATCTTTTATATTTCGTGTTATTAAAATTGATATTTCTGATAATAAAGCAGCATAATATTGAATTGAATCTTCATAATCAGTAAAATTTGATTTCAGTGTTAAATCTATAACTTCTTCATTTATAGGTACAATATTCACAAATTTTCTTAATTTTATGAGATTTTTTAATGCAAATTGTTTTGAAAGTTGTTTTGATAGGACATAATGGATATTTGCGAATATTACAGGTGATGTATATGCTTTGATTATATTTCTATCTATTAATGAAAATAATTTAAATGAATTTTCATAAAATGGTTGTCTCTTAGATAATAAATCTAAAATTACATCTGTATCTAAAAATATTTTTTCCATTATGAATATTTTTCCATGATATGATTTTTGTAGTCTTCTTTATAATCATAATCATTATCAAGTTTAATTATTCCTGATAATTCATTTAATTCCGGAGAAATTTTTATTTCATCTTCTTTTTTATCTTCTAACTCTAAAACTTTAAAGAAATTTTGTACTAAAGAAGATAAACTTTGTTGTCTCTCTCGAGCATATCTCTTGGCAGTTTTTATTAATTCTTGTTCAATATTTAGTGTCAATTTTGTATTCATTCATCACTCCATTTGTTACGTGTCTATTTTATTAAATATATACGTAATTATCAATGGGATTGTTCCTATTTTTTTTGAAATTTTTTTATGGTTTACATTTTCTAAATTAATCATATTCAAATACTTATTTTTTTAGAATGTTTATAATACTCAAATATTTCTTCGAGTTTTTCTATTGCTTGGTTTGTCCAGAAAGTTTTTAATTCCATGAATCAATTTCTTTTTTCAAATCTGAAGCACTTGTTAAGTTTCCATTTTTAGAATCTGTTTCTGCTTGGTCAATTAAGGAATTGAATTGTCTCATAGACATTGGCTTAAGTCCTTCTTCAAATCTTCTTTTCTTTTCTGAATGAAGTACATCTTCCAATTTTTCTACAATATCTTCACTGTTTATTCTTAGAAACTCTTGTACAAAACTAATTTTTCTTGTTTTTATATCCATTATTTTGACTTTCAAACTTTTTATTTGTTTT
>CAYYMT010000229.1:0-3509 GCA_964472715.1 uncultured bacterium
TCCTGCACCTCTCCGTCGTATACCGGACAAAGTTGCCTTTTTAGGGAGGACTGGTTGGGTGCTGGCGACGACTTCGACCATTCTGCCCCGAGCAAAACAACACAATGCAAAAGCGTATCCCCCTTATAAAAGGGGGAACAAGGGGGTTGTAAATCTGATGTCAATGCTAACATTTTCCCACTCCGATCTTCAGTTTAACACCCTCCTGCAGTTGCCGGATTTTTTAGTCAAACTGCAGGCTGACCAGTGTTTTCAGGTTTTCATGGCTGTATTGCGTCATTTTGCGGATGGCTTTTTTAGGATCACTGCGATAGATTTCCAGCAATTCTTCCTCAAAGCTTTTGTGTTTTTTGATCAGTTCCAGTTCAAACTGGATATTTTGCTGAACCAAAGAACGGCTGCGTTCATAATAGGCCTGGTTGATCCACTTGGAAAACTCGACAAAATTCAAAAAACTGTGTCCCTGAAAATTCTCCTCCTGCTCCCAATAATTATCATCAAAATGTCTGGTAAGAGCCTTTTTGTAATCGCCATGGGCGAAACTCGCCGGGAAATCGGTCAAATTAATATAAACCGGCACAAAGGGATGCAGGCAGGGCTGGATCGGCGCGTACCACATGACACTCTGCAATGCTTCCGGCTTGTTTGCCTCCAGTTTTGCCACGAAGGCATATTGCGTTGACAAGGTACAAATCGGCCGGTTGTCATTTTCATGGGGTGTTTTATTACGGCTGAGAGATTCCAGGTCTGTCCCTTCATAGTGGTTTCTCAGCAGATCAAAGATATCGGTCAACTGGAGCTTTTTGGACGGATAAAAGGAAAAGGGAAGCCTGTCATTCCGCTCAAAGGATTTTTCCGACAGCAGAGTCACAGCCATCCAGTGACGATTGATATTACCGGGATGATTGATCGTTTTTTCACGGCCATAGACCTGCCGAAAATTAAAGGACTTTTTTTCTGCCGGCTGATACCATCCCCGCTCAGTGGCGTAATCGATTAGATTATCAGACCCGAGAAAATTTTCACTGTCTGACAGGTCAATTTCCTTGATAGTGTAGTAATTTGGAATTACCATTACCTGGTCGTCAGGTACCCGCTGCGCCACCCACTGTCTGCCATTAACCACTGACATCATCCAGGCTTCATCAGGGTCCGCAATACAATAGCTGCGGCCCGAAGCGCTATAGCCAAATTTCTCAACCAAAGCGCCACCGATTTTCACAGCCTCCCGGGCTGATTTTGCCCTTTCCGCCATAATTCTCCGCAACCAGTAGCCGATACCGCCATCGGTTAATTCCGGCTTGTCTTCCCGTGACCGGCAATTATTTGAGACAATCACAACACCATGCTCATTGAGGTAACTATCGGCAAACTCCATCCCCGGCATTTCCAGCCAGACATAGGCATGGGTTTGATCGGCTTGCCGGCACTGCCCGCCATTGATTAATGTAATACTCTCTTTCGGGGAAGGCCTTTGTGCCGGAACCTTGTACATATTTACGATCTGATCACCGGTATCATCTTCATTGTGGCCGATCATGACGGAACCATCCAGAGTGCACTCCTTTCCGGCGATGACGGTGAAACAATTCAGGCCATTGTCAGCCAATAAAACCGTATTAAAAATTATCAGGATGAGAATCATTTTTTTCATAATACCCTCACTTAATTGTTTTGACTTTTTTTAATATAATGAAAAAATGGATAAAAAAAAGAGGTATTGGGGTTTTGATTTAATCTACCGGAAGATAATTATTTCTTTTACACAATATTTTGAGAATCTCCCTGCAACAAAACAATCCTCCGGAGTTTCATAAAACCACGGAGGATTGTAATATCCGGAAGGGCAAACTCCCGGATATTTTGAGAAAATTGGTTTGATGACCAAATCACATATTTTTATTGTCCGAAGTCATCCACTTTTTCGCCAATATCAAGGCGATAGGTGACACCATGGCGATCATAGCGTGGAACAGCCACATCTTTCCGGTCTGTTGCTCCAGTCCCAGTTCCGGTCTGGGGCAGTATTTGGTAATAAAAATGCCGGAGTACAGTCCCGTAACCACTTTTGTCAAAAACCAGGGCATTTGGCCGATTCCCATATAAGCGCCGGTTTTTCCCTCGGGGGCGATCTCCGCGATCCATTGCAAAAAGCGCGGCTGCCACATGGCTTCACCGATTGACATTAGCAAAATGTAGGTGAGAAACAAGACCAAATTCGGGCCGGTGGTCAATAAAAAGGCTGGTAAGGCCATAACCAGGGTTCCGTAGATCATCATTTTATAAATATTGGCTTTGGCGGTCAGCCCGGCAACGATTGGCGCCAAAATGAAAATCAGGATCGGATTAAGATTGGCAAAAACTTCAAAATATTCACCAACCACCGAGCCCTGAAACGCCCGGTCCAGGTAATAGGGAATGGTCAGCCAGTTATGGGCAAAAAGTGTCTGCACCGGGATCAACGCAAAAATAAAAAAGATAAACCGCAGATCACGAAAGGGATGTTCCGGACGTTTTCGTAAAAATTCCCAGATGCTGACTGCCCCTCCCAGAATAGCGAATAATAATACTACATTTGCCGCGATGGACAGCGATACTCCCGGATCAATAGTTCCGGCCTTAAGCAGAATAAATAACACAAAGAGCACAACAGTGCCTGTTAAATAGAATAAAAAATTTCGATTATTGACCTTTACTTCCGGTTTTTGGGCGCTCTCCGGCTTTTCTCCCCGGGCTTCTTTGGCATCGGCCCGTTCCTGTTTGGCATTTTTGTAGGCAAAAAGGTCGGCTTTTTTGGAAATGATCACAAAACAGATCGTCAGCGCCAGGGCGGTAATAATGGAGTAAACCCAAAAAACCGCCGGCAATCCATTGGGCGGGGCCACATCTTCAAAAGTATTTCTGGTAAAAGAGCCTAAAAATCCCGATAAAAACGCTCCCAGATTCATCAGGGCATAAATTACCGCATATCCCATGGAGGCGGTCTTTGGCCCGGTATAGCGTTTTACGCCGGCATAAGCAGCCGGTTGATAGAGACCATAGCCGGCGACCATTAACAACAGGCCGATGGCGACAAACAAGAACATCGGCGACAGTATTCCCGAGCCAATTGGGAAGGTTCCGGCCAGTGCGATAATGACACGGCCCACCAGCATTGATCCCAAAGCAATGGTCAATGATTTGCGAATACCCAATTTGTCAGTATAGCCGCCTAACAATACCATGGCAAAGGTAATTCCGCCGGTAACCAGGGAATAGACCCAGCCGGCCTGCACATCGGTCATTTTGATATTTTCCGAACAGAATTTCCCAAGTATTGTCAAAATACCAAAATAGACCAATCCTTCCAACACGTAAGGAATATTAATGCCCCACAAAGCACGCGGCGCTTTCACGAAAGCAGTCAGGGTTTCCCCAAGTTCTTTAAAAGCATCACTGATCACACGACCAAGTGTTCTTTTGATTTTTTTGTTTTCCTGATTCTCCATTTTTTCCCTCTTTTTAAATTT
>CAYYMT010000230.1:0-3493 GCA_964472715.1 uncultured bacterium
AATAAAATTAGTATTCATAATATTTGATTAGTTTTTTGGGCTTTTCTCCTCGAGCCGATTTTATATAAAAATAAAATTTATATAAAAACTGGTTAATTCTCCTCTATAAAATTAACAATGATACAATACTCTCACGCCGGTAACAAGAGTCCCCTGTCCGTTTTGCGGTAGCAGGCGGGGATTCCTTATGCGCTACAAGGTTAATTTTTCCTTTATCTCCTCCGAAGTACCAGTCACTGCCAATCCACCCAGCCCGGTACACTTGACACAGGCAGGCATCTCTTTACCAACCCGAATAACGGTTTCTATCACTTCATTAAGTGGAATAACCGGATTGAACCCTGATCGCGCCATTGTGGCTGAGGAGAGCCCATTCATAGCAGCGGTAATATTTTTCCCCAGGCAAGGGACTTCAACACGGTCGGCCACCGGGTCACAGATCATGCCCACCAGGTTTTGGATTGCCATGGATGCGGCGGAAATCGCCTCTCTTGTGGTACCGCCCATCAACTGGACAAGAGCTGCGGCGGCCATTCCTGAGGCGGCGCCACACTCCACCTGGCAACCGTGCTCCTCGGCTGAGAAGCCGGGGCCCTGAGCGAAAAGGACACCCACCATGCCGGCGGCAAAATAAGCGTTGATTATTTCCTCAGTACCGGATTTTAAATTTTCCGCTACCGCCCGGACCACACCACCAATCGTGCTGCAGGAGCCGGCCGTGGGATTGGCGACAATCACTTCCATTCCGCTTTTGGATTCCATGATCGCTGTCACATAGGCAATGGTGTTATTGAGTAGAGAATCCTGAAGGATTTTACCTGCTGTGGCGGCCTTTTCGATCAGATGGGATTGCTGATGCAATATGCGGTCGCTGTAATCGGTTCCTTTTAATCCAGTATCAATACTTTGGTCAATAATGGCAATGATCTGTTCCATTTTTTGGCGTAATTTTGATTTCGGTAAGCCACTGCCGGATTGTTCATAGCGCAGGCCCAGTTCGCCCAGGTCTAACTGATTCTTCTCCCCATAGTCCAGCAACTCCGAAACAGTTCTGAAAGGCGGTTCAGTCTCATTACCTGAAACGATGGGTAGCACCGGATCGACAACAACAAATTCTTTTACTCCAGAAGCATCGGATAAATCCCGGATTAATTCCTTTGGAACAGGTTTGGAGAACTTAATATTTGTCAGGGTAGATTTCCCATCGAATGATTGAAAAACCGGCCGGGTATCATCGTTTATGGCTTGCAGGCAAGAGGGAAATCTTTGCCCCTCTGTCCAAACCAGCAGTTCAAAATAGTCACCCTTCAGGCTGACATCGAACCCATCAATTTTCTGAATTTCAAAAGCGCCGCCACCCGTGGAAATACCAATGAATTGTTGAGGATCGCCAGCAACGCTTTCAAGGGTCAGGCGGACGGTATTAGCGTGGTTGGTGGGGAAGGCGTTGACTTCATAATGAATCGCAATGCCGGCTTCTGTTGCAATGGCTTCGGTGCCCTTCATTCTGTCATCGGTAATATTCAAGTCCAGCAACCCACCATTGATACCCAGAACCGTTCCCTGTTCACGGTAATTGGTGGCCCAGGCGCCATCTTTATCAAAATCAATGAGCGCCCGTTTAAGCGGCAGGTTGAAAATCGCCATACAAATCCTGGCAATTCGCCATGAAGCGGCGGTATGGGAACTGGAAGGGCCTCTCATCACCGGCCCGATGACATCATTGAAAATACCGGGTCGCTTAGTCATATAATTTTATCTCCTGACCAAAATTGGTTTGCAGCGACTTTTCATAGATACGGTTAGCCACCTCCAAATCCTGAATAGCAGTGCCGACACTTTTAAACAGTGTGATTTCATCGTTTGATGTCCGTGCCGGTATGTTGCCTAAAACACAATCCCCGATCTCACCGATGATATTATCCTCGGAAACCCTCGCACTCAGAAAATCGCCACTCTCCTTGAGACAGGCATCCCGGTCGTCAAAATAGCAGCGGGACACCTTTATAATCTCCGGGTCGATTTCCTGCATGTTGGGCTTGAATGAGCCGATGGCGTTGATATGCGCGCCCGGCTTTAAATACATTTTGCTGAACAGGGGCTTTTCGGCATTGGTCGCCGTGCAGATGATATCCACGTCCCTGAGCACTGATAAGTCATCAGTGAATTGAATTTCGCCACTGATCTTACTGCTCATTTCATGAATAAATGCTTTCCCGGTTTGAGAAGACCGGTCAAATGCCCAGGTTTTTTCAATGTTCCTGACCGCGTTCACAGCTGCCAGTTGGGTTTTGCCCTGGGTGCCGCAACCGAATATCGCCACGGTTTTCGACTCTTTCTGTGATAAATATTTTGTGGCGAGGCCGCTGGCAGCACCGGTCCGCAGTGCTGTGATATATTCACCATCCATAATGGACAAAATCTCACCGGTATTCGTGTCAATCAGCAAGACAATGCCCAAAATTGTGGGAATGCCCGGAATCACAGCCTTTGTTTTCTGGGTCAGTATTTTTATGGCTGATCGGTTTGGCTCGTGAATGAAGGCCGGTTTCAACAGCAAGTTTAAGGCATTATCACTGGTGCTGGCGATAGTGCGTTTGGGCACGAAGCACTCACCGGCAGATAATTTCGAAAAAGCAGCAGCCATGGCATCGATGGCTTCACTCATTCCAAAGTGCTTCCTGATGTCACTCTGTTTGATCAATCTTATCGGTTTTCTGATCGCTTTGTCCATTGCGTGCTCCTGAAAAATTATTTTGGTCCCGGTGTGAGGTGTTCTTTCCAGAATTTTTCCATGGTCCGGCGCAGGTGCAGGCGGGTGTTCTCTCGTTCGCTGATGCTGTGGGAGCGCATGGGGTAGGCCATCATGCTGAAAAGTTTATTCTGTTTGATCAGTTCGTTGGCCAGCATTTCAAAACTCTGGTAATGGACATTGTCGTCGCCGGTGCCGTGAATGATCATCAGGTCGCCTTCCAGGTTGCCTGCATGGGTAATGGGGGAGCCGTCGCGGTATCCGGCTACATTTTTGCTGGGCAAGCCCATGTAGCGTTCCTGGTATATGGTATCATAAAGGCGCTGATCAGAAACAAAGGAAATGGCAATCCCGGTTTTATAGATTTTCGGGTAGCGGAACATGCAATTCATGGTCATTTGTCCACCGCCGCTCCAGCCCCACATGCCAACCCGGCTGGTATCAATGAAAGAAAAGCGACGGAATATTTCTTTGGCTGCTTTGGCTTGATCATGGGTAGCGAGAATGCCGATCTGTTCATAAATAGATTTCCGCCAGGCGCGGCCGCGGGGTGTTCTGGTACCGCGATTATCAATGCTCATGACAATATAACCCTGTTGCGCCAGGTATTGGTGCCAGAGCGCTCGCGAACTCCAGTTGTCCTGCACGGTGGAACCGGCCGGCTCGCCGTAAATGTAGAAGATCAATGGATATTGTTTGGTTTTATCAAAATTCGGCGGTTTGATCATCCAGGCGTCCAGA
>CAYYMT010000231.1:0-3454 GCA_964472715.1 uncultured bacterium
GGCGGAGCATGGACCCATCCGACCGGCGGCACTCGATTTGCCACTGGCCGGCAAGGGTGTTGCTTGTCCGTATCACTGCTCATCCGCAATTCAATAAAGGTCGGCTTTTCCAGGTGAAGTCTTCTCTTCCCGTACTGGAACTGGTGCCTGCTCAGTTTATGCTCATGACAACAGGCCATCTGGGTCACCCCGCTGGCAGCCCAGTCTTCCGGGAGTTTTTTCAGCGGCGTCGTTTTTTCGCATTTTCGGCTTTTCTGGATGGCGCCATGATGCCTCCTCCCTTGATTGTATTTTTTGAAGGAGCATGGCGTAGTTTTTTTATGCTGTTAAGATTAGGTTTATTGAGCGGCAGTGATTGCCTCACTGCTTCGCATTGAAACGAGGTTTTCGGTCGTTATGATACCCTTGGCTCAAAAAACAGCCAGGTCATTAGATTAAAAAATGAAAGCATGAGGCAAAGAGGCAGCGATTTGCCACTCCGGACAAGCATACATATTTTAAAGAAAACGTGGCTTTTTTAACATAATGAGGAGTTTCAATGGCTAAAAATGCTCCCTGGACCAAGACCTTCGAGGAGATCGCCAAACATTACGGAGTTTCTATCGACAACGGGTTGTCCCGGCAGGAAGCGGAAAAGCGCCTTGAGCAATACGGACCGAACCGGATAGAACAGAAGAAGGGTAAAAGCGCCTGGAAAATCCTGTTGGAGCAGTTCACCAGCCTGATCATGTTCTTTCTCGCTCTTGCCGCCGCCCTCTCCTTTGCTTTCAGCCAGTGGGTCGACGGCAGCGCCATCATTGCTGCCATGCTGATCAATGCGGTGATCGGATTTGTCACCGAATTCAAGGCGATGCGCACCATGGAGGCGCTGACCCGGATCGACAAGCGCAAGAGCACTGTATTCCGGGGTGGTGCGCTCCACCAAATCGATGCGTCGAAACTTGTTCCCGGCGATGTCGTTCATATCGCCAGCGGGGACGTGATTACCGCCGATATCCGGCTATTTGAAAGCGCCAAACTCCAGATAAATGAATCTGCCCTGACAGGCGAATCCCTTCCGGTGGGAAAAGGGATCGACCCGGTCCCAAAAAACGCTCCACTGGCCGAGCGGTCCAACATGGTTTACAAGGGGACCGCCGTGACCATGGGCTCAGGCAAGGGGATCGTTGCGGCCACCGGCATGGATACGGAAATCGGCACTATAAGCTCCCTTACCGAAGAAGCAGAGCAGGAATCCGATCCACTGGAAACGCGCCTCAACAAGCTGGCAAGGAAGCTCATCGGCGTGATCGTGGTGGTCGCAGCTATGACCGGCATTTCGGGTATCATGTCCGGCCGGGAAGTTTTCCTCATGGTGGAGACCACCATCGTGCTCATCGTGGCCGCCATTCCCGAGGGGCTGCCGGTGGTGGCCACCGTGGCTCTCGCCCGGGGCATGTACCGGATGATGAAGCGAAATGCCCTGGTCCGGCGGCTTTCCGCTGTGCAGACCCTCGGGTCGACCAACGTGATTTTTACAGATAAAACCGGAACCTTGACGGAAAACCAGATGACGGTCACCCGCCTGGTGCTTCCGGACCGGAGCATCGCGGTCAGTGGCGAGGGGCTCGACACCGAGGGCGCTTTTACCGATGACGGTCAGGAGGTATCGATATCGAAGGAGACGCCGGTCTACCGGCTGATCGAAACCGGCATGCTCTGTTCCAATGCATCGCTGCGGGGGGAGAACGGCATAAAAGAGGCGATCGGAGACCCGATGGAAGTCGCCCTGCTGGTGGCGGGCAGAAAGGCGGGCTATAGGCGCGAGGCGCTGATCCATGACAAGCCCGAGGCAAAGGAAGTGGCCTTTGACCCGGAAGTCAAAATGATGGCCACCTACCACCAGACCGGTTCCGGCTACCTCGTGGCGGTAAAGGGCGCACCCGAGGCGGTCCTTGGGGTCTGCGCGGCCGTGGGTGAAGACAAGGAGCCCCTTTCGGAAGACCAGCGGGAAAAATGGCGGAAAAAGAACGCGGAAATGGCCGCCGAAGGACTTCGGATTCTGGCATTTGCGACCAAGGTTGTCGATTCCACGGATGTTGAGCCGTATTCCGACCTGAGCCTGCGAGGCTATGCCGGCATTTACGATCCGCCCCGCAAGGAGGTGGTCCCGGCTATCGAAAAGTGCAGGAAAGCCGGAGTCAAGGTGATTATGGTCACCGGGGATCAGGCGGTCACCGCCGAAAATGTCGGGCGCGCGGTCGGCCTGATTGAAACAGAAGACAGGGAACCGCTGCTGATCAGCGGCGCCGAGCTCGGCCCTCCCGACCGGCTTGATGCCCGGAAACGCCGCCGGATCGTTGAAAGCGCCGTTTTCTACCGGGTTTCGCCCAAGCAGAAGCTTGACCTGATCACGACCTACCAGCAGGCCGGCAGCATCGTGGGAATGACCGGCGACGGGGTAAACGACGCCCCGGCCCTCAAAAAGGCGGATATCGGCATTGCCATGGGAAAACGCGGCGAGCAGATCGCCAGGGACGCGGCTGATATCATTCTCCAGGACGATTCGTTTGCAACCATTCTGGTGGCCATAGAGCACGGGCGGGCGATCTTTAACAACATCCGCAAATTCGTGATTTACCTGATTTCCGGCAATATGGGGATGATCCTGATCGTGGGGACCGCAGCCGTCTTAAATACGCCACTTCCCCTGCTGCCCCTGCAGATCCTTTACATGAACTTCATCAATGATGTGTTTCCCGCCCTGGCACTCGGTCTGAGCGATGAAGGGCCGGATGTGCTTGAACAGCCGCCCCGTGATCCGGAAGAGCCGATTCTGACCCGTTACAACTGGTACGCCATTGTCTTCTACGGGGCGATCATCGCCGCATCGGTACTCGGGGTATTCTGGGCTGCGACATACCGCTTCGACTTTTCCCATACAGAGGCGGTGACCGTGTCGTTTGTATCCCTGGCGTTCGCGAGGCTGCTGCACGTGTTCAACATGCGCGACACCCGCTCGAAACTTTGGGACAACCAGGTGATTAAAAACAGGTATGTCTGGGGGGCACTTGTAATCTGCGTGATCCTCATCGGCATCGCATTTTCCGTGCCGGTCCTTTCCGATATCCTGGGGGTTTCGATGCCGGGCGCAACCGGCTGGATACTGATCGCCATCGGGGCCTTGGCGCCGCTGGTCATTGGCCAATGTCTCAAGCCGATGATACGTCTGCTGCCGCGAAGATGGCACATCGATTAGAGTATCCGGTGGAACCTGTTCTATCTTGGCTTCAAATAGGCCTTTAATTTTTTTCCGCACTTATGGGGATATCGGTGTAACAACTTGGAAATGCAGGACGAAAAAAGCCGCCGGCTGAGATTTTGCTGTCCGGCTATTGTTCAACCGCTTCAAGTTCCTTGTCCCGCTCCCGGGAAAGGTCGAGTTCTTGCCGGCCTTCTGCATGCCAGGGCATTA
>CAYYMT010000232.1:0-3403 GCA_964472715.1 uncultured bacterium
CTGTATATATGGGACTTGGAAATTTCATTTATAATAACTCATCATTGAGAATTTTTATTAACGTTATGGCATCTACTTTGTGGAAAATCTTATCATCAATTTTTATGTTTGGGCCGTTTTTGCATTGGTCCAGGCAGAGGCATCCTTTCAGGTCAACGGTATGCTGGATCTGTTTTTCCGCGATAAACTCTCTGATCAGGTCCACCAGTTTCACATTGCGTCTGGCGAAGCAGGAACTGCCCATACAGATTTCAATGGTTTTTTTCATGCTCAATTTTCCCTGTAAGTTGCGTGATATTCTTGCTATGATATTTGTCACTGTTCTTACTTTTTTCTCTTTTGATGTTATTTTATTCACATCGTTATTTATTTCACAAATAATATAAAAAATAATGTAGCAAGGCGCAACCTTTTTCTTGGGTTTTTATTTATGGGATGGGTTGTAATCGGTTAAAACGCGATTGGGGTGGTGATTAAATGGAGGTTTATATTATCTTAACAAACAATTCTTGAAACTTCACTTTGTGCGTGTATGAGAAGTTGGGTATTTCAGGCTTCTCCCTTCCGGTTCTATGATATGTTTGCCATAAAATGCTTTGTAATTTTTTACTTCTATCTTACTAATTCTCATTTTCTATCTTTATAACCCAATAAGGTGCGATGTTATTTATCTGAATATATATGCATTAGGTAGGCACCCATCTTGAATTCTATCTTAAAACTATCTTATTCTATATTAATCTCCATTAAGACTGTTTTTGATTGAAAATGTCTAAAAATGTCTAAAAATGTCTAAAACCAATCCAAATTATCTATTATTAGACATTTTCCAGATTTTACCATGAACTTCAATTACTCCATTTTTTCGTAAATATTGAAGATTGTTTTTAACCTTCGTTCGTTTCTGTTCAATGCTTAATATATCTGGAAGTTTATCTAATAAAACTGATTCAAAATCCTTTCTTTTTCCTTTCTCAAATTTTTGTAAGTAATCTGTAATAACCTTCTGAATATAATCATCATCAATTCCCCTCAACCTTATATAGTCAACCTTTTTACCTGTTTTTTCCGCTATTGATGCCGAAACAAAATAATTTGGATAACGTCCTTCAATTAAACCATTTTTTCGCAATAAGGCAGCTGCTTCTTTTGTTATGGATAAATTTTTCTGAACCCTATCTAATAATACAACCTTTGATAAGGGCAAATCTTTTCGTTCAATTAAAAGTTTGGAGTAATTTTCATCAATTGAATGGCCATAAATTTGTAGAATTACCCTTTGCGGTTCGGAAAGATCATAATCGGGGAGTGGGAAATATCTATTCTTTTGAGAAAGATACATTGTGTGAATGCCATAGCCCAAAGTATCTATCATGCCGAGATTAACCATTGCCTGTGCCAGCCAGGGATTTCTATATTTATCAGGAGTTTTATCTCCGGCAGAATATTCATCAGGATTTCCTTCAAAAAAACTCCCGGCATTTGTAAAAATGAGCCTATCAATTTTTTCGGTTACAATAATCCTGCTGTATAACGAATAGTCTTGATGTGCTATGCAATTATGCATTGCCTCTAAAATAGCACGTGGGTCGTATTTATCAACAGTAGTTGCAAGTAATTCATTATTAGGGAAAAACTTATATTTTATATTTCGTATATTTCGTAAAACCTGTGTCGTGTTTAATAGCAAAGGACAGGAAAAATGTTCATACGCTTTTTCTTCTGCTTCCAGCTTCCATGTAATTTCTGCAATTGACGGCAAAAGATAATGAGATGATTCTTCTTTACCGAGCAATAAAATTGCTGCATTTGTTATTTTACCATTTATAGTAACTTTTGCCTTATCTAAAAAAGTTTGAGTATCCCAGGTATCAATTTCATTATGAAATTTTGCTTTGCTGCTTTTCTCTTTAAATTTTTCTTTTGCAACAGCAATTGCATCAGTATCTAAATCTGATAAATTGGCATTCTCAATTATATTTGCACTCCAATCTTCCAGCGATTTATAGATAATGCGCACATACTCAGGAAAATTACGCAGGTCGGTTTTATTGCTTCCTATCCTGATATATGGCTTTTTCTTGAAATTTACAGGCTCTCCTTTTGCAGAAGGAATACGAAGCATTACCACATTTTTACTATAGTATATAAACTCAAATATTTCAAAATTGATTTTTGGATGCAATAAGTTACGAATCCACAATTCTAAATCCTGGTTTCCTTGTTTGGCAGCGCCAAAACTGAAATTGGTTCCTTTTACTTCATGGATACTATCATTTACACCCCAAACCAAATAGCCAAAAGCCTCATTGCTAATGGTTGCTCCATTGCTCATTGCAGAAATATACTCACCTATCTGTTCGTTGGTAATACTGCCTGCACCCATTTTAAATTCTATCCATTGGGTCTCTATTGGGTGGGCAATTAAGTCTTCCAAAAGT
This sequence comes from uncultured bacterium, assembly GCA_964472715.1. Taxonomy (GTDB): domain Bacteria; phylum Fidelibacterota; class UBA2242; order UBA2242; family JAFGTP01; genus JAFGTP01. The sequence goes on from CAYYMT010000232.1 coordinate 2,442, forward strand.
TGATATAATTCTTCGTTTCTCATTTCAATGCTTCTTTTATTATCCTAACCTCCTCAATACTATCCTATATTTCTATGACATCGGCATCTCTTAATATCTTTCCCATCTTTCGTCCTTTCGCCAATTCATCCACTAATTTGTCCAAATACCTTACCTGTTGTGTTAATGGATTTTCGATTTCTTCTATTCGGTAGCCGCAAATTACTCCGGTAATCAGGTGAGCATTTGGATTCAATTTGGCCTTCTTAAAAAATGTCTCAAAAGTTGCTTTCTCATCAATCAGGGCTTGCAGTTTTTTGTTATCAAAACCGGTCAGCCAACTTATTACCTGATGCAATTCTTCTTTTGTTCGGCCTTTTCTCTCAACTTTTTTAATATAATGCGGATAAACCGATGCAAATGTCATTCTGGCCATTCGCTTATCCTGTTCAGGTGTTGTTTTCATACTATTTTATCCTTCCAATTAATCTTTTTTTCATAATTGTCTTGCCGGGCTGTTGTCTTACATCGCTACCACTGATTCTCCGCTATGAGCAGTTTAGAAATTGAGCGACCTGGTGCCCGATAATTCCGGATGTATGACTTATTCATTTTTATCGGTCAATTATAGCAGATTGTGTTTTGCTCCTCAACCTTTTGCGACCGGTTTTGAACTACTCAGATACTTTCAATTTTTTTGACGATAAAAAACAAATCATTAACAAATAACTTAATTTTAAATATCCGTTCCAATTTAAAAAAATAAAATGATCTTGCTAAAAACCGGGCTCTAGCCAGGAATCCTAAATTAAATTTTTTAATTTTTATTATCTCAAACCCATTCTTATTGAAAAGCTTTTTTATTCTTGATTCGGTAAATATCTGACAGTGGCCCCATCGGTGAAATTTGGTGCCACAATCCGGACATGTTACCTGGTTTGCCATCAGATTTTCATCATTAATGGTGGAAAATATCCCATACT
>CAYYMT010000233.1:0-3401 GCA_964472715.1 uncultured bacterium
CCAATATGACTGAAGATATGATTGGTTGGAAATCCGGAAATAATGCCAAACTCTATTGGAACAATGCCGGAACCGGAACCTATGGATTAAGCGCTATGGTAAAAACCATTGGTGTAAATACAAATCCAGCTACGGATGATGAAAAAATCGGTGTAATTTATGAATTCAAAAATGCTGCCGGCGAAGAACTGGTGACACAACCGGTTTGGGTTGACCAGTCCGGCGCCAATACCGACTGGACCGAATTAACCGGCGCGGCCATTCTCAGTGAAGCCCCGGCTTCCGTGGTCATTAAACTGGTTATGGGCAAAAATGCCACCGGTACGGCCTATTTTGACAATATCGGTTGTAATACCACCGATTCCTGGACTATGGGACCTTTCAATGCCGGCGCGGAAACCATCAAAGGCTGGCTCAACTGGTATGCCTCCGACAATGGTTCTTATGGAACAATCACAGACAATGCTGCCCATAGCGGCGAATATACAGCGGAATTGTTCAAGCCCGACACCACCTCTTCGACTTCGGAAATCGTCTATTATTCATTACCTGCGCCTGTAGAAGAAGGCGAATGGTACAAAATCGGTGTTTGGGTCAAAACCGAAGGTGTCAATTTCGACGAAAGTTTTGAACCCACTTATATTACCAAAGAAAGACTGGATGAACGTCTTGGCCTCTGCTATTTCTTTCATGCTGATGAAAATCTGATGGAAGGCTGGTCAACTCTGGGTGGTGATAAGTTTGTCTATGTCGACCAAACCACCGAAGATGGTGACTGGGCCCATTATGTGGTGGCGGAAAAAGCACCCGCTGGCGCAACCGGCATATCAGTGCGCGCCCGGTTTACATCCAATCCCACCGGTACTGCCTATTTTGATGATTTTACCGTAAATAAAATGGTATTATCAGGAACTGGTCCTGTGGCCATTGAATATGAGGATGCAGATATCGAACTGCCGGAAGAATATCAACTGGCACAAAATTATCCCAATCCCTTTAATCCAAGCACCACAGTCAGTTTCTCAGTAAAAGAACAGTCCAGCGTTAATATCAGCATTTACAATATGCTGGGACAAAAAATCAGGACCCTGGTTGACGCGCCCTTTGCACAGGGGTATTACAACGAGGTCTGGAATGCCACCGATGATGCCGGAAGCCCGGTTTCCACAGGAATTTACATTTATGTAATGACTGTTGGTGATAAACATTTCACCAGAAAGATGGTATTCCTGAAATAGTAAAATCTAATTCTTCCGGGGTGTTTTCTCCCCGGAAGAATTATTTAAAATAAGTAGTGTAGAAATATAATTTTTTGAAGGTTTTAAACGTTATTCGCAATCTCATTTAATTTTTTTTGTAGTCCGGCATCAGGTTTTTTTCTTTTAAAGATAATTTTTACATTACTTTAAAATATTGAGAGAATAATATGAATTTGAGAAACAGAATCATATTCTTGATGATCATGCTGCCTATGCTGATCTATGGCGCAACTACCGGTAAAATAGCAGGAACAATTACGGATGAAGCAACCGGTGAACCGCTGGCGGGTGCCAATGTTATTGTCGAAGGGACATCCCTGGGCGCAGCAGCAGATATAAATGGATACTATAGTATTTTAAACATACCGCCGGGAAAATATACTGTTCGCGTCAGTATGATAGGCTACCAGACAATTGTCCAAAAAGAAGTGACGGTTATGGTAGACCTGACAACCACACTGAATTTTTCTCTTTCTTCCCAAACCCTTCAGGGGGAGGAGGTTATTGTCATTGCCCACGCGCCTATTGTGCAAAAAGATGTGACATCAACTTCCTTTAAAGTGGGAGCAGACCAGATTGACCAGCTTCAGGTTGTGGATATGAATGAAATTATTGAATTGCAGGCCGGTGTGATCAATGGCCATTTTCGTGGCGGCCGGTCCGGAGAAGTCATGTATATTGTTGATGGCATTCCGATGAATGACGCTTATTCCGGCTCTGCGCCCTTTCAGGTGGAAAATGAGATCGTACAGGAGGTGGAAGTCATCAGCGGTACGTTCAATGCGGAATATGGTCAGGCTATGTCAGGCATTGTCAACATCGTGACCAAAGAGGGACAGGATCATTACTCCGGGAAAGTCAGCTTTTTCGGTGGTGATTATGTCAGCAACAAAACAGATATTTTTATGCATATCGACGATATAAATCCATTAGCTGTCAATAACTCACAGTTCAATTTCAGTGGGCCGGTACCCTTTCTTGGGGACAGGCTCTCTTTTTCCATCTTGGGTCGGCTGAATAATTCCGATGGCTGGATGTACGGACAACGATTATTTATGCCGAAAGATTCCTCTGATTTTAGTGGCGATGACCCTTATATTGAAGCCACCGGAGATAAAAAATATGTCTCAATGAATGCTTCTCAAAAAATTACCCTGCAGGGAAAATTGACTTTAAAAGTATTTGAAAAGGACAAATTAAATTATTCCGGCTTTTATACCGATCGAAATTTTTCTGAATTTGACCGGCTTTTTAAATATAATCCCGAAGGTAATTATGACCGCAAAAGTTATTCAATCCAAAATTCGTTGCAATACACACATTTATTTTCATCGGGGACTTTTTTAACAGCAAATCTTTCCCGTTCAACCACAGAATACGGGCAATATGTTTACAAGGATAAATATGATTCCCGGTACGTTCCCATTTATCTGTTGAATGGAACCGGATCAAATGGTTTTTCGACCGGTGGTATGCGTATGTGGCACCATCACCGGGATAATATTACTGATATTGCCAAAATGGATTTGACCAGCCAGATCAATAAAATCAACAAAGTTGGGGCCGGGATCAGTTACAAGAGATGTGATCTTTCTCTACATGAATTTCAGATCTATTTCGATGAAAAAGAACAGCTGCAAATCCCCCCTGATTCCTCCTGGTATAACAATTCCTACAATCATAAACCGGAGGAAATAGCCCTTTATATACAGGATAAAATTGAAGTCGGCGACATGATCATCAATGCCGGACTTCGTTATGATTATTTTAATCCGGATGGTCAAGTGCCGGAACAATTTTATGATACCCGAAACGCTGAAAAAAAACCGGCTGAAACGTCCGCCCAATTAAGTCCGCGATTTGGTATTGCCTATCCGATTACGGACAGAGGAGTGATCCACTTTTCCTATGGTCATTTTTTCCAGGTACCCAATTATGAATATCTTTATATCAATCCGGATTTTGAGGTTTCCCTGATCCAGATTCAAGGGGATCAGCCGCCCCGTGGTAGTTTTAATTCCATGGGCAATGCAGAACTGAAACCGGAAAAGACTGTCAGTTATGAGATTGGCATCAAACAGGCTCTTACTGATCGAATGTCTATTGATGTTACAGTTTATAATAAAGATATTCGGGACCTTA
>CAYYMT010000234.1:0-3357 GCA_964472715.1 uncultured bacterium
CATCAAATCCCGGCCTGACAAAATTCCTGGCTTCAGGAAATTCAGCTTCGATTTGTCGCCTTAATTGCTCCAGAATTACCAGAATTTCCAGCAACTCATCTTCTTTTTGGGGAAAGAACTCCAGCATTTTTCCCCAGGCCGAAAGGGAACGGTCAATGCCGATCAGGGCAACTTTGGCGGAACCGTCAGAATCTTTGGGAAAATCGTCATCCTCATAAAATTCATCAAATTTAGACCGTTTGGCGCGCATGATCTTTACCTGGATCTGTGGTTTGTACCACTGAATGACTTCAAGAATATCCGAGATGTCATAGAGGTCGTCAATACTTTCGGGAATGCCGATATCCTGTAGTTCCTGCAGAGCGTCGACTTTTTCATCCAGCAGATCACTGTTTTTCGTCAGCCATATATTGGCTATTTCAACATATTTTTTACTCTTTCGCGTCCCTTCAAACTGGTCCACTTTGCGGTTTAGCTGTTCTTCATGTTCCCGGAAAAGCTCAGTATCCATGGCTTCCAGATCGATGCCTTCCTCTTCAGCGAAATCATGCACCATTTCTATTGTTATCTGCATAATTTCACTGAGTTTATGCCAGAACTTTTCATTTTCGACATCCAGTGTTTCATTGTCTTCCAATTCTGAGTTGCTAAGGGCGTAATTGGCGCACCGGGAGGTAAAACTACAGCGTTCACACCAGCGGTCACAATAATTGTAAATCCCGGGGATATTGTTGGGATCATTGGCAATTTTTTTGAGTTCTTCTTTATCCATAAGTAGCCAAATATAGGATTGAAATAATCGCATTTGCAACCATTCTGTAAAAAAATAATTTTTTAGTAATACAGTTTCTGATACCGCTTCCCATTACTCATTATATTTAAAGCATGATTTTGATCAGACCGGTGGACTGTTATATTATGCTGTTGGTACAGATTTATTGTTTTCCGGGAGGGATGGTTAAATTTATTTCTCCTGCCAACAGAGATAAAAGCGATATCAGGATTGACCGCCTGTATGAAAAATTCCGATGAGGAGGTTTTGCTGCCGTGGTGGGGCACTTTCAAAATTTCGCAATCAATGAAATCTTCGAAGAGTGCGACAATTTTTTCATCCTCTTTTTCTATATCACCGGTGAAAAGAATATCTGTATCTTTGTAGGTCAGTTTGATGACTGTGGAATAATGATTGAAATTTGATGGTTCGGTTTTAATGTATTTTCGCGACGGATGCAGGACAAACAATTGACAATCACCATAATTAAAATAATCACCTGTATAGATATTTCTGATGGGAATTTTCAGGGAATCCGCCAGAAAATGGTATTGCCGGAAGGTTTTGGATTTGGCGCTGACCGCCGGCTCCCATATTTCACCGATTGATAAATTTTCCAGCAGATAGGGCGCACCGCCAATATGGTCACTATGGGGATGGGAGAGCGCGAGTACATCAATATGCCGTATATTCTGGCGTATCAAATAAGGTAAAATTACCAATTCTGCATAATTCCTGGTGAAAGTCCTGTTGGCCGCATCGATCAGCATTTTTTCTCCGGTGGGAAATTTCACCAATGCCGCATCGCCCTGGCCAACATCGAAAAAGACCACCTCCAGTTGCGGTTCATTAAAAATTGCCGTCCAGATATGTACATTTAAAATCAGTAAAATACCGGTCAGCAGGGCGAGCTTAATTTTGCGTTTTTCAAGATTGAAAAGGCCAAAGATTATCAGGTAAAAAATCGCCACGTGCAAGAGATTGATTTCCGGCACTGTGACAGAACCAAGAGGAATTGACGCGCTGAAATGGGTCAGTTTGATCAGCAGCCAGAGTAAAATTTGATTCACCTGTCCGTAAAATAAATTCACCGTGGGAATGAAAAATCCCAGGATCACCTGGGCAAACCCGGCCGCGCCCACCAGGCCGATGATGGGAATGGCAAAAAGATTGGCCAGCAGCCCCACCGGTGAAATTCGATTGAAATAAAATGCGGTAATCGGCAGCGTGCCAACCAAAGCCGCCAGTGAGACCAGAAATAGTTGATATAAATACTTTAATGGTTTGAAAGGAATTTTGTATGGCTGCAGCTTTTCCGGTAATAGTGTGGATATTCGGTTGTAAAAATAAACAATTGAGAAAACCGCGGCAAAGGACAACTGAAATCCGGCGTCAAACAATTGCATTGGTGAAATAAGGAGTTGAATGAATCCGGCAGCGGCCAGTGAATTGTAAACATTGACTTTGCGTTCCCAACTTTTGCCAATTAAAATTAAAGAAGCCATGATCACCGCCCGTACCACCGAAGGCTTGAAATCCACAATGAAGATATAAAAGACCAGGCCGAGTACAGTGAAAATGGTGCGCGGTTTGTCGGGGAAACGTAAAAAACTGAAAATCACAAATAGCGACAACGTCACATAAGCCACATGCAATCCGGAGACCGCCAGAATATGGATGGTGCCGGAATAGACAAAAATTTCCGTGGTCTCACCCGCCAGTTCATCCCGGGCGCCAACGATCAGCGCTTTTAAAATATTGGCGGGTTCGCCGGACATGGATTTGTCGATATTGGCAATGATCTTCATTTTAAGTTTATCAGCAAGGGATCTAAGGGATAGGGAGTGGTTATGCCGGACAGTGTAATTGGATTTTCTATCAGCATAAGAGAGCATGAAAATATTGCGCTTATTCAGGTATTCGCGATAATTAAATTCACCGGGATTGCGGGCGCCGTCAGGAAAGTAAAGGGAACCGGTATATTCGATAGTATCGCCGCTAAAAAATGATTTTTTCGGATTTTTGATCGTTGTTAGTATTTTCCCGGAAAATTTCCGGTTGTTGACTGTTACATTGTCCAGAATAATTCGCTGCTTGTCAGCATAAATTCTGCGGCTCTTAATAATACCGGTAATATGATACTGGTCAGAAGGAAAGGAAAAACGGGTTAAATGGTTTGGGGCTTTATAATTATAGCGTCCGGCAGCGATCATCCCCAGCACAAAAACCATAATGAAAATATAAAATCCTGACAATTTTAACTTTTTTATAAACTGAAAAATAATGATCAATAAAACTCCGGCAACGAAAAGGCGCGGAAGTGAAACAGGGGAGAAACGAAACGCCACAATTCCTGCTGCCAGGCAGAGGAAATATAAAACCATGGGCGATTCTTTATGGATTTTATTTAACATCCTGAAAATTGCTGTTTTAATTAATTTATTCCATTCAGGGCAAAAAAGGTAGAAAAAAGTGATCAGTAAATTCTTTTGGTTCTATATGAATTGTAGTAGGTAGATAAAAACTAACGATCTTCTTTTTTCCTTGATGAAAAAAGAAGCAAAAAAATCACTGGCTGTATAAAA
>CAYYMT010000235.1:0-3356 GCA_964472715.1 uncultured bacterium
AAAAAATCAAAAAAATATTTGCACTCCAAAAATTATATATTATATTATGATGTAAGATGTATGATAGATTAAAAGAGAAACTATGAGTAATAAAAAACAGATCGAAAATTGCAGATACTTTAATGAATATATATTTTTTTAAATTTTAACTTGTATGATATGTTATGTGTCGATTAAAAATAATCCTATGCCCATTTGATACAATGAGAATATGAATATGAAAGGTGATGATTATGAAATTTATATTCCTGTCAAAAAAAATAATCCCGTTGATCGTTTTCCTTTATGCATTCAATTTATATGGTGCAGGAATAATTACCGGTGTGATCACTGATGCACAAACCGGAAAGCCAATGCCTGGTGCAAACATTACTGTCAGGGATATCAATGTCGGTAGTGCTTCAGATATCAATGGTCATTATACACTATATAATGTACCATACGGACAGAATATCATTGTATTTCGTTATATCGGCTATCAGGAAAAAATTGTTGAGATCACATTAGAAGACGGACAAACAAAAGTTGTCAACGTGGAATTAGAAGTTCTGGCGCTTGAAGGACAGGAAGTTGTTGTTACAGCTCAGGCTGCAGGACAACGATCTGCAATAAACCAGCAGGTCACCGCAAAAACGGTAAAAAATATCGTTTCACGACAACAAATTCAAGAACTTCCGGAATCAAATGCTGCTGAAGCAGTAGGAAGACTTCCTGGCGTTTCTTTGGAAAGAAGTGGTGGAGAAGGATCAAAAGTTATGATTCGGGGAATGGGCTCCAAATATACAAAAGTACAGATTGATGGTATTAACATGACAGCCACAGGATCAGGTGACAGAAGTTCTGATCTCAGCATGATATCCCCATATATGCTGGAGGGAATTGAACTCACCAAATCTATTACCGCTGATCAGGAAGCCTCAGCTACCGGTGGCATAGTCAATTTTAAAATTCGTAAAGCACCGGAACAGTCCGGCTTAAATGTCATCGCGCAGGGTGGGTATAATGATCTTCGAAATACCTATGGAGATTTTAAACTCTCTTTGGGTAGTAGCAGACGGTTTATTTCTGGTCTTCTCGGGTTATATGCACAAATTGATTATGAAGAAAAAGACGCAGGTTCACAACAACTGGGAGGTGTGAACTTTTCTCAGGGTAATATTGATGCGCCGGTACGGACGGATGGTATGCAATTAATGGACATTTACAGGCATGTGCAACGATTTGGTGGAACTCTTGTTGCCGATGTGACTTTACCGAATACTGAAATAAAGTCCACTAATTTTTTTAGTCATATCAATCGGGAAGAAACCTCCTATGCCAATAATTATCGTTTTTCCGAACAGGGTTTTGATATATCATATACTGATACACCGGAAAATTGGCTAACTGTCATCAGTAATTCTATTCAAATTAATCACAGCTGGAAAAATCTGGAGATCAATTCAGCTTTTAGCCATTCATATTCAGAAAATATTTTACCGGCACGGATCAGTTCGGCCAATGAAAATTCACCGGCTAATCCATTTCCAACCGGCAGAAAATCAAATTATAATGTTAACCTGAACCCTGTAACAATTCCGGATTCATTAATTGTTTCAATGAATGAGGTTGTTAACTTTATGCACCTGGGCACAATCGGTCATGATGAAAGTGAAACTGGTGAACGGGACCTGACCGGAGAATTCAACTTTTCCTACAATTTTAACCTTACAAATGTGTTGAAAATTAAACTTAGTACAGGTATAAAAATGAAACGGAAAAGCAAACAGTATGATCGTATGAGCGCTCGCATGAGTGGTCAATATTACCTGGATTTGGTATATGAAGAATTTAGTGATGAATTAAGTGAGCGTACAAAAAATGCCTATGTTGCTGATGATCAGCGATTGTTACTTCTTGATTTATTTGATGAAGATTATGATGGGAAAGGATTTTTGTCCGGTCGATATCAGTTTAGCCCGGTTTTTGACAAGAATATTTTTAGACGTATACACGAAAAAGCGATGGATACTTATGATCCTGACAAAAAGGCGATTTCTCTCTGGGACCTTGTTACGGCGGATTTTGTAAAAACTAACTTCGACGATTATGAAGGAACCGAAGATTACCAGGCAGCTTATATTATGCCGGAAATTAGTATTGGTTCAAAATTCATTATTATCCCTGGTCTTCGGTATGAATCCAATCACACTGAGTATACAGGGTATAGAGGAAACCGGCTCGGTATCCAAAGGGACTGGCAACCCGCTCCCATAGATACGGTTACACGAACAAGGAAAAATGATTTTATTTTGCCAATGATTCAAAGCTTTTTTAGTCCGGTTGACTGGATAACCTTAAAAGCGGGGTACACCCATACGCTGCAAAGACCCAATTACAATGATATTATGCCGGGATGGGTTATTAACCGGCGGGGAACAATCTGGAACTTAAGCAATTTTCGCCTTAAACCGGAACAATCCCAAAATATTGATTTACAATTATCTGTTCATTCTAATAAAATTGGTCTTGTTTCTTTTGGCGTTTTTCATAAAGAAATCAATGATATGATATTCTTGACAGGAAATACAGTGGTTCAGGATACAGCCTATTTTGATTTACCGGGTTTAATGCACCGCCAGGTGGCTGCCTATGCGGTCAATAACCCCAATACTGTTTATAATTATGGTTATGAACTGGAGTGGCAGTCTAATTTTTGGTATTTACCGGGATTATTAAAAGGTCTGGTTATGAATGTTAATTATACACGTAATAAATCAGAAGCAAAATATTTACGCACCCGCATTGAGGTAAAAGCAGAATTTGATGAAAATTATAATGTCATAACTTATTATGTACCCAATGATACTACTTTTCAGGCGCCAATGATTAACCAACCGGATCACTTAATGAATTTAACAGTGGGGTATGATTACAAAGGTTTTTCAATACGCGGAGCTATGCGTTATAAATCCAGAATATTCAGTAGAAACAATTGGTATGAAAAATTACGGGGATATTCAGCAGATTTTTTTCGGTATGACCTCTCAATAAAACAGAAAATAACAGAAAATATAGAGGCCTTTTTAAATGTCAATAATCTCACCGGTGAAGTGGAAAGAAATGAAATCAACCATAATGGTTATGCCAGTTATATAGAGGATTATGGACGAAATGGAAATCTTGGAATAAGATTTTCTCTGTGAATCGTTTAAATAATTTTTGTATTGTTAGCATTCAATTGTAAATTATGATATAATATGTACGACAAGTTGAAAGAGAATCAATGTTCAATAAAATAGGAAAGCCACAAACACTCAGCCAGGAAATCGTTGAGAATATCGAAAAAGCGATTACCGATAAAAAATTCAGCCCCA
>CAYYMT010000236.1:0-3299 GCA_964472715.1 uncultured bacterium
GAGCATCATCAATTCAAAGTCTTTGCCAATGGCGAAGAAATGCCCGTGGCCCACGTAGAGCAATTCGCTTTCTCATCCTTTCCAATTGATGAACCATTGTCTATCAAAATCGAGACCGCTCACGACCTTCGCTGGGTGGACATTCGCCCGAAAAACGAATCTATCGATTTTGATTATTCGGAAAACACCATTGAATTTGAACTCACGGCGCCCAAGAAATTATCCATCGAATTGAATGGTGAAAATTCCTATCCGCTCTATCTTTTTGCCAATGAACCCAAAAATTATTCCCGTGATGAAAATACGATATTTTTCGAGGGTGGAAAAGTCCACCGGCCGGGAAAAATTGAGATCAAAAGCGGTCAGACAGTGCTTTTGGAAGCCGGCGCTGTGGTGCGGGGCTACATTGAAGCTGAAAACCTGGAGAATATTAAAATTGTCGGTGAGGGTATTTTTGACGGTCGGGAATTCAGCAAGGAAAACCGGCTGCTCAAACATCGTATCATTCAATTGAATCATTGCAAAAACGTGCTGATTGATGGCATTATGATTGTCAACAGCGCCACCTGGACCATTGAACCGATGTTTTGTGAAAATGTAGAAATCCGGGATATCAAAATGCTGAACTGGCGCTTTGGTTCCGACGGAATTGACCTCGTAGGGTGCAGGGACATTACTATCGATAATTCGTTTATTCGCGCCAATGATGATTGCGTGGTGCTGAAAACCTGGGGCGGTAAAGAAAAATATCCACAGGAACCCATTGACGGCCCCAATGTCTCCAATATCAATGTCACCAATTCGATTTTTTGGAATATGGCCTGGGGCAATGCTTTGGAAATCGGCTTTGAACTGCGGGCGCAAAAAATTGAAAAAGTGCGCTTTGAAAACTGCGATATCCTTGCGGTGGACAGAGGCGCGGTTTTCAGCATTCACAATGGCGATTACTGTACTGTTCAGGACATCACCTACAAAGATATTCGCGTGGAAAATGCCGAGCATAAGCTGATTGATCTGTCGATATTTGTTTCCCAGTACAGTGTTGACCATCAGGGCGAAAAAAGCGAACGGGCGAAATACTATCTTCATGGCGCCTGGGACGGTGTCCAAAAGGTAATGCCCGGCAATGAGGAAAAAATCGCAAAAGGCCGTGGCCATATCAAAAATATTACCTTTGAAAATATTGCTATTCTGGACGGGAAATTGCCTTTTTCTGTGATTGCCGGTTTCGATGATGATCATTTAGTAGAAAATGTGAAAATAAAGAACCTTAGCTTTTACGGGCAACCTTTGAAAAGCCTGGAGGCAGCTAAAATTGATACAAGTTTTACAAATAATATCATAATTAAATAACCGGGGGAGAAGTTATGCAGGTTTCACGTCGCGATTTTTTGAAAGTAATAGGTAGCGCATCAGCCTTAACATTAATGGGGTGCGGTCTCGGAAAAAAAGTGCAGAAAAAGCCCAATATTCTGTTCATCATGTCCGATGATCATGCCTACCAGGCCATCAGCGCCTATGATGATAAATTAATTCAAACCCCCAATATTGACCGGCTGGCAGATGAGGGAATGAAATTCACCAACGGCTGTGTCACCAACTCCATTTGCGCTCCTTCGCGAGCGACGATTCTCACCGGTAAGCATTGTCATCTTCATGGCAAGATCGATAATAGATTTCCCTTCGATGATACGCAAACAACCTTTCCACAGATCATGCAGGAAAATGGCTATACAACTGCCATGTACGGAAAATTACACTTCGGCAATAATCCCAAAGGGGTTGACGATTTTATGATTCTGCCGGGACAGGGAAATTACATCAATCCGGATTTTATTACCAAAGAAGGCCGGGTTCGTAAAGAAGGGTATTGTACGGATATCATTACTGATCTGACCATTGAATGGCTGGATAAAAAGCGGGACAAGACCAAGCCTTTTATGATGATGTATCTTCACAAAGCGCCCCATCGTCCCTGGTGGCCACGGGCGGATAAAATGGCTGAGTTTGTGGACAAGAAATTCCCTGAACCGCCGACCCTTTTTGATGATTACGAAAATCGCGGCACCGCTGCCAAAACCGCAGAGATGAATCTGCTGAAGCACATGAAATACGGGCATGATTCAAAAATCCGCCCGGAAGTTCAGAAGGAGATGGGGACAGCTCTGAAACCCTATGTACCACCGGCAATGTGGGGCGGAATTGATGGATTTAGCGGGCCGTATAATCGTGCCACGCCGGAACAAAAAGCTGAGTATAAACCCATATTGGATAAGATCAATAAGGATTTTAAAGAAAACTGGCCCACTATGAGTGATGAAGAAAAAATGAAGTGGAAATACCAGCGCTACATGCAGGATTATCTGGGATGTATTTCTTCGGTTGATGATAATGTTGGCCGTGTGTTGGATTACCTGGATGAAAGCGGCCTGGCGGAAAATACCATTGTAATTTACACTTCCGACCAGGGGTTTTACCTGGGTGAACACGGCTGGTTTGATAAGCGCTTTATCTATGATGAATCCTTCAAAACACCATTACTGATCAGGTGGCCGGAAAAAGTGAAAGCCGGTTCCGTTTGTGATGAAATGGTACAGAATCTGGACTTTGCGCAAACTATGCTGGATGCTGCCGGAATAGAGCAACCTGACGATATGCAGGGTGAAAGTCTGATGCCCTTACTGGAAGGAAAAACCGATGAATGGACACGGGATGCTGTTTATTACCACTATTACGAATATCCGGCTGTTCATATGGTGAAACGTCATTACGGTATTGTTACAACTGACTATAAACTGGCCCATTTTTATTATGATGTTGACGAATGGGAACTCTATGACCGCAAGAAGGACACCTACGAAATTAACAATGTCTATGATAATCCGGCCTATGCTGGTGTGGTGAATGAGTTGAAGGTCAAACTCAAAGCAATGCGCAAAAAATACGGGGATTCCAAAGAATTGGATCAGAAGTATTTGAAAAGACATCTGGATGAGGTTGAGGGGTAGTGTCATCCCGAATTATCAGGATATGAAAAAAGGAATAAAAGATGCTTTTTGATATTAGTTTTACAACCCCCTTGTTCCCCCTTTTTTTAAGGGGGACACGTTAGGATAACTGGCTGCATACTAATAATTTGAAATTTCGAAGTTACAAATAAAAAATGAATCAGAGTAGCACCCGATTTTAATCGGGTGAACCATAGAAACCCGTAAAAAAAAACAGTCTGCTTCAGCAGACTTCTAAAAAAAAATGATGATTTTTTAAAATAATAGGAAAGCAATTGGTTAAAATTAAAA
>CAYYMT010000237.1:0-3268 GCA_964472715.1 uncultured bacterium
TTGAAGGGATTGTTACAGAGACAGGACCTGATTATGTTGATTTTACTGTGAGGGGGACAACAGTTGTTGATAAAATGCTGGAAGTTGAAACCAATGTTACAGAGATTGAAGGAGCTTGCGATTAATTTTGGGTTGAGATGGTACCAGAAAGTCGCCCGCATAAATTTACTCCAACGCTTTTTAGCTTTGCTGAGCTCGTCCTTCATCCTCGTTTCCTATTGTTTGATAGCCTGTCCCGATTATTCCATCGGGATGGCCCGCACATGCGGTGGTAAGAGAGGTTCTCCCCGTCAGCGTTCGCTGGCGGGGCTGCCTACCCGATTAGCAGCAGTTTAATTCATTCCTGTCAGCACTTTTTCTAATATTGAATTAAATTCTGCCGGTTTTTATATCATTGGATAATGTCCAGTTGCAGAGATAGTTTCCACTTGAAAATTATTTTTGCAATGGGTTTTCAGTCCAGATTCGTTTGTTGGAAAACCGTCATTATTTATTAAATACAACTTGTAATTAAGCTGTTCTAATCTTTGTGCATCGGTATTAGCGTATTGCATTTGGTTCATAAATGTTCCATAGCCAATGACAGAATCACTATTTGCAAAATCAGTTTTAACTCTGTCTTTTACTTCCTTTGAAGTTATCGGATGAAAAAGCATCATATCGGCATATGCTGGTGCTGAATTTTTAAAATCCTTTTCAAGCATTGGAAAAAAGTCATTTGTTCCATTTCTTCTGGTGTAAATTCAACATCAATTAATTTGAAATTGTCAACACCTACAACGCCAACTATTTTTGGATTGTTGGTTAAAGCTGTTTGTAACATAATTTCGCCTGCCATAGAATGTCCAATGATTACAACATTTTTAAGATTCATTGTGTCAATAAATGCTGTTACATCATTGGCATATTCTTCAATAGTCCAGTTGATTCTTTCGGCTTTGGATTTGCCAAAACCCGGCAGGTCAATTGCGTAGACACTGTAGCCAGCCAAAAAAAAGGCAGTAAGTTAATTTTTCTTATTGCCTTTTGGGCTCAACTGTGTCTTAGATTCTATGTTGTTAGCTTGCGTTATTCCTTAACTATGTGTTCTGTTAATATTATTCTATTCTCAGTCTTATCAACAACTTGAATAAGGTAAATGCCTTTTTTTAATCTTGCAGTATTTATACTGTAACTATCAGATGAAATCAATTGCTTAAATATCAATTGTCCCGTTGCATTAAAAATACTAATCAGTTTAGAATTGTAGTCGTTATCGGATTCTATTATCAGCTCATTTGCAGTCGGGTTGGGGAAAACTCTAATTGGCTCAAACGAAGTGTTGTTTATTCCAGTCAATCCACTTATAATTGTATCGAAACCATTAACTTTTACATGGAAATATCCTTTTGAAGATAATGGGAACCAAAATGTAAATCTCTCATAATCTTCACATGTAGTCGCTTCTCCTGTATCCACTTCATGTTTTGTAATGGTTATCAAAGTATCATTAGCTTGAATTATCAAGATTGCTTCTCTTGCACAGTTTTTTGTAAATCCGCAATCAATAAGAAAACTACTACCATTTTTTATATATCCAAAGTTTTCAGGCTCAAGAAAATCCGTATTTGTTTCATCAAGAGGATTACCACATCTTCCTGTCAAATCTACTGTGTCAACAGAATTATCTAAGTCAAGATAAACAGGTTCTTGAATACATTGAGAAAAACTATGAATATATCCACAAAAGAAAAAAACTATCAATATGTTTTTTCTCATAATCTTTATCTTTTATTATAATCTGTACTTTATTTCTATTATATCAAAAATGCACTATCTCTCCCTAATGCAAGCTAACGGACAAGGCTAGGCGTAGTGCCTTTATCAAACTACGCACTAACTTTTATTAAAAGCAAATACAATGGACGACATTTACCAACAAGTTGAAAAAGAAGATGCATTAGGTATAGCCAATATTGAAAAGTTATTTTTTTATTCTAAATATAATATATTCTATCGAATCAGGTTTCCCTGGAGAAATCTTAAGTCATGCAGAATGATTTGGGAATATAAATTTAATGAATCTAACTGTTTCTAATCAACCTGTCAATTTCATTTATGAAATCCTTCATATCGGAGTGCATTGATACTACTTCTTCTCTCGTAAAATTGACAAAGGCATCATAATCTCCTTTTGTTCTATTTTGATAGGCAATTCTTAAAATCCTCCCATAGCTTTTATCAATTTTATTTGTAGCAATAAATTCCCTATTAAACCACCCTATGAGCTGTCCATGTTTGGATGTATCATATCCATACTTCACAGCGAGTGCAGTTACGGCATAAAATAGGCCATAATATATTCGATTTACTGCAACTACCAATTTATTTGATTCAATGAGAAATTCTGCCAGCTCAATAGTTTCTCTTGCTTGTTCGAGCCTGTAATTCATCAAGGAATTTCTTTCATCGGCGTTTATCATATGTGATGTCCCTGATTTATAGCATTTAAAAAGATGGGCTGTCTGCCTCTTGGTGTATTTAATTCATTTTCGCTGAGAATATGTGTATCGGTGATAATATTATATTTCAAGTCAATTTCGTAGCATATATCAGATATCTTTCGCTCCAATTTCCAATCTGCCTTGTTTTTAACTATGATTAAAATGTCATAATCGGAATCATTCCGGGTATCATCCGACAATTGAGATCCGAATAAAATTATATCCTTGAGGTTATCGCCTAAATTCATCGACAACCTATGCTTTAAATCCTTTAATATCTTAAGCTTATTGATTACCACAAGAGTTTTTTATTCAAATATACACAATCAAATTTATAATTGAAGCAGACTATTATACAATAACAACTATATTTCTTTCGAAGTTCAGATACTCTGCAATCCACTCAGGGTTACAGCCTATATACTGCTGAGGATAAGCTCTCTTCAATATTTCCCGAATCTTTTAATACTTTCATGCCCACAACAAAGCCCGCACCTTCGGTACGGGTACGTGGGGATTGGGGGGCGTTCATTTGCCGTGGGCGTGACCACGGCTAAGGTAGTCGGGGCCCGCAAGGCCCCTTGCCTATGCCAGGGGTAATTCATTATTGAATTGCTTCCCCTCAAATAAAAGAACCGTGGATTTTAGTTCCGTTAAATTTCCAATATCGATAATTTATCTTTGAGCCAGGCGGCTCCCGATTTTTTAGTGTCAACTTATTAAGTCCGGGTTAGCTTGCATTAACCTGGCCGGGAGAAGTATGTACATCTGGGAGCAAAAACCGC
>CAYYMT010000238.1:0-3239 GCA_964472715.1 uncultured bacterium
TCAATATATTTGATAATCACGGGAGTTTGCAATTTTTGGAAATAATCTTTAATGGTTGTTTTCAGATGCAAGCCAATATCATGAAATTTGACATTGCCGGAAGCATCAAACTCTTTTTCACCTTCAAAAAGATTTTGTCCGGCGCCCTCTCCCACCACAATAACCGCATGATTTTTATAGGTAAATCGATGCTCCAGCGCTTTCAGCAATTTTTCCATGGAAAATTCTACCTCCGGAATCAGACAATAATTCACATCGCTGGTTGCCAGCGTGGCATTGGCGGCGATAAAACCGGAGTGCCGGCCCATTAATTTCACCAGGCCAATTCCCCGCCTTGCGCCATTGGCTTCAATATGGGCCGAATAAATGGCTGCCTTAGCCTGTGAAATAGCGGTTTCAAAGCCAAAGGATTGCTGGACAAAAGTGATGTCATTGTCAATGGTTTTCGGAATACCGATAATGCTGATTTTCAAACCCCGCTTTTTGATCTCTTCGGCAATATCCCGGGCGCCCCGCAGAGTGCCATCGCCACCGATAGTAAACAAAATTCCGATATTCATACGCTCCAGGGTGTCCACCTGTTCCTCCACATTTTGGGGACCACGGGAGGAATGCAGTATTGTCCCTCCTTTCTCATGAAGGTCCTTCACAAATTCCGGCGTCATATCAACCACTGGATGCTGAAATTCCGGAATCATTCCCTCAAAGCCATATTGAAAACCATAGATCGACCGTACACCATAATGATGATATAAACTATAAACAATTGACCGGATGACATCATTGATTCCCGGACAAAGACCGCCACAGGTAACAATGCCACAGCGTAATTTGGAGGGGTCAAAATAAATTTTCTCCCTGGGACCGGCCAGATTGAATGCGGCCGGCTCAATTCCCGCTGCCAATTTTTCCTTGATTTCATCCAGCTTGGGATTATACAATACTTTCGTTTCTTTCTTAATGAATTGGGCATTCTTCATGGGAGAATCTATCTTTGCTTTGCCCAGTGTTTCAATTTCAAAACTTAGTTTATCGACAGTCATATTATTCCTCATTTGTTTCAACACATATTCCCGGACAATTTATATATTTCCTTTGTTTTATAAATTCAGTTATCGCTTTGATTTAGGGTTTAAAAATTGGTTAAGACATTAATTACAATAATCACTGCTTATAAAGAATCGGTTATTACCTATAAAAATTTAGAAAAATTTTTACATATTCAATAGAAACCTGGTTTTCATGCCGCTTTTTTAATTAAAAATAAGGAAACCGGTATCAATCCCATGCCAAACAAAGCACATATCCTATAGGTTAAGTGCAATCCAAATTGATCGGCAAAAAAACCAATTCCCAGTGTTACGATTGAACTGACAAAAAAGGACATTGTCATGTAGATAGAATTTAAAAAGGCCGGGTTTTCAGAATTTGTATCCTGAATAAATGCCAGCAGCACTGGATTGCTGGCAAAGGTAAAAAAACCAAGGACAATCAGGGCCGGGATCATCAGAATACCATCGGCAAAAGTAAAGAGTAACATGACCACCGGCATGGCAATACTGATGATCAACAATATTTTTTTGCGGCCGATCATATCCGAAAAATGCCCTGACAGCAAGGAGCCCATGGCACCTGAAAACTGCATGATTGATAATGAAATTCCACCAAACCACAAAGACTGCCCTTTGGATGTCATATAGGCCGGCAGAAATAGGGTCAGCGTGGCTTTCATTATTTCACGAAAAAAGGAAAAAGAACCAATAAAAATGAATAAGGGTAAAAGTTTTTTCAGAGTATGATGGGGCTTCTCTTTTTTCTTTTTTACTTTTTTGTTAACCTTGATATTTTTGAATCGATAGAACAAAAGTACCGAAGCTAAAATCCCAATCGGCATAAGCCGGTAACTGCCTTCCAGCCCCCAAAGCGTCACAGCTCCTAAAATCAGGAGCGGCCCAATTGTTCTCGCCAGCTCGCCGCCCAGCATATAAAAACTCATGCCCAGCCCGGTTTTGTTGCCAGCAACCTCCTTGATCATAACCGGTGAAGGAACATGAAATAAAGTGGAACTGATCCCGGTAATCAGTAGCAAAATAATAAGCGCCCAAACATTCGCGGCAATTCCCAGTAAACTCATACATATGGCAGTTATGGCGGGGCCGGCGATGACCAGAAACCGCAAACTGATCCGGTCGGCGATGATTCCAACCAGGGGATTAAATAATGCCGGCGACTTCTGTACGGCTGATAACAATCCCGCCATTGCATAACTAATTCCCAGTTTTTCACGCAACAGAGGCAGCAGCGGCGCAAGAAAAGCCGTAAAAGTATCATGCACCATGTGGGCAAAAGAAACTGTTAATACATTGGATAATTGGAATTTGGTTTTCTGCATAATTTTTGGGACAAAATTAATACCTTGAGAATTAGCCTGCAACCAATAAAATATTTCATTCTCAATCACACATTTTAAATTCAGTTGGAAAATTTTTCCAGATTCCATGGGATAAATTCTTCTAATCGAACAAAACTCCTGCATTATTACCTGATAAAATCAATCATTTTCTACTAAAATCAGCGGCTTATGATTAGAAAGTATTAATTGCTGTTTTATTGGTATGAAACTTGTATTTTTAATTTGGACGTTGAATTTTATTAAAAAAACTTATTGCAGGAGTATTGAGCGTATGAATATTTTATTAATCGAAGATGATGTCAGTGTCAATAAAATGATTAAAAGCATTCTGAAAGATGAGGGGCATGAGGTTTACACCTCCTTTGATGGTTTGGAAGGGCTTAAAGTACTTCAGAAAGAACCGGATATTGATCTTGTCATCACCGATATTATTATGCCTGAGAAAGAAGGGATTGAGACGATCAGGGAAATCCGTAAAAAATATCCTCTGAAAAAAATTATTGCGATTTCAGGTGGCGGAAAAATCGATGCCGGCAGTTATCTGAAGCTGGCCCAGTCGCTCGGTGCAAATTATATCATGGAAAAACCTTTTTCCCGGAAAGAAATTCTAGAAATTTTACAGAAAGTCGATAAAAGTTTAACTGATTAAGGTTTATTTATACCAAACATTCATACTTTCAATTGCACCGGCAATATTCGTATTATTGATCAAAGTACCGGCAAATTTATAGCCGTTTCTGGCAAAGGTAATATTCATACCGGCAGAATGCGACCGGGCAATTGTATACAGGGTTTTCATGCCCCGTTTTTTCATTTCCGGCTCCAT
>CAYYMT010000239.1:0-3189 GCA_964472715.1 uncultured bacterium
TATTCAAACCAGAAATCAAAAAAATCGCCGACAATGAACAGGGTTCCCCGGTTTGCGATGACCCTGTCGATCAATTGTGACACTTTCGCGGTTTTTTTCTGTTCAACGGCATCTTCTCTGAGGTAGAAGTGAACATCGGAGATAAAATATACAGGTGTTTTCATTTTTTATAATACTCTGTTTCTTGATAATAATATCAGAATTAAAATACGGAAATTTGTTTAAAATACAAAAAGCAAAATCAAAGGAAAAAAAGCACTGCCCGAATATACTGGCAGTGCTCGTTGTTATAGGCTAATGTGTGTGTTTTATACTTTGCCGGGATGTCTGATCATTGCAGCCAGGCCGGCGCC
Source organism: uncultured bacterium (assembly GCA_964472715.1). Classification (GTDB taxonomy): domain Bacteria; phylum Fidelibacterota; class UBA2242; order UBA2242; family JAFGTP01; genus JAFGTP01. The sequence goes on from CAYYMT010000239.1 coordinate 354, forward strand.
GGTCAGGCAGAGAATACCACAGATTGTGAAAGCCAGGGCGAAATTTCCTATATCACCCAGCATTCCGCCGAGTATCGGGCCGAGAATTCCGCCAACGCCGTAACTCAAATAAACGTAGGGATAATTCAGGCCAACATTTTTATCGCCGAAAAGGTCAGCGGTAAAGGCCGGAAAAAGGGCGAAATTTCCACCAAAATTAAACCCAATGATGGTAGCGCCCAGATATAATAAAATCGGTGTGCCCGCCATTCGGGTGAACAGCAGAACAATAATTCCCTGGGAAAGCGCCATGATCAAAACCGAGCGCTTGCGTCCTAATTGATCACTCAAAGTTCCCCATACAACTCGTCCGATCCCATTGGCCAAACTAAAGAAAACCGCCATCGCTGTCCCGGCTATCGCGCTGGCTGCGGCAATATCAAATCCATTTTCCTGCAGGGCCTGCATGGGGTAGAGTTTCATCAATCCAATGGACATGAGGCCGGCGCCGGCGCTGAATGTGAATATTAAAAATACCAGGTAAAAGGGCAGGGTTTTGAGCATTTCAGAAGGTTGCAAATTATCGCCGGTGGTAGCAGCGTTTTCTTTTTTAAAGGCTTCCGGATTAAATCCTATTGGCAGCCAGCCTTCCGGTGGATATTTCATCCAGGTGGAACCGATTATCGTCAGTCCGGCAAACAATACGCCGTAGATCATAAATGTCGTTGAGAGGCCGAAATTGTTGATGAGATTACCCCAGGCGCCGGCTAATTTGACCCAGCCCATAGCGCCGAATCCAAATCCGGCCACGGCCAGTCCGGTGATCATGCCCTTTTTGTCGGGAAACCAGCGCATACCCACAGAGATGGGGACGACATAGCCCAGGCCGATACCTGAACCACCAATAACACCGATAAAGATCAGCACGAGCCAGAAATGGGTGCCACCAAACAAACCTGCCAGCAAATAGCCCAGCCCCAGGGTAACACCAGCCAGAAATGCCAGTTTTTTGGGACCCCAGACAGCAAGTTTTTTACCGGCAAACACCATGACGATAGCGAAAAAGGCCAGGCCGGTTGAAAATACAATTTGGGTTTGGACATTGGTCCAGCCCTCTTCTATCAGACTGGGAGTAAATACCGACCAGGCATAGATAGCGCCCAGGCAGAGTTGGATCAGTACAGCGCCTACCACCACCAGGGAGCGGTTCATTATTTTAGGTTCATTGCTCATTTCATCCCTCACTTTATTTATTCTGACAAATATATGGAAAACGTCAACAAAAAGCATTGTTTAATTTTCTAAAGATAAAAATTTGCTGGATAGTTGCAAATAAATTTGTACTTTTCCATGAAAATAGTTTTGGCAGAGGAGATATGAAACAATTAACACAGGATGTAAAAACAAGATTAACCCGGACTGCATTTAATGTGCCGCCACATTTGATCGGCAGGAGCCTGGCCACACCAAAGCGTAGGCTGGCGGCTTTATTGGTGGACTTAATAATTGCTACCTCCTTAGCCAATATGATGGGATTAAGCATGCTTCCGGTTATTGGCATAATTTTTATTCTGCCTTTCTTTATCAGTCGGTTAAAACAACGAATCTCGAGACGGTCGAGAATAATTTTATTCATTATCGGGATTCTGCTCATTTTAACATCCATTGGCATAAAATCCGGCGAATATCTTTATAACCGGTTCATCGATCCTATGCGTACCGGCAAATTTGAAAGCACTGCGGATTCTCTATTCGTTAAAAATTTAGTTAGTACAATTGATTCTGTTGCCCAGAAAGACACAACCGGTGAAGCCAGCGCAGCGATCGCGGAACTGAGACAAAGTGGCCTTTTTGGAGAATCCAATGTGGCGCCCATGCAGGTGGACAGTATGGAATTGGTCAAAAACTTTTACCTGGCGTATCAATCAAAGGATTCGGCAAAAATCGCGCTTTACAGACAACCGATGCAAAACCTGATCGCCGGTGAATTAATTGCACGGCAGGAAAAGAAAATTGAGGAATTATCAGAAGAGGCCGATCAGTTGGATGATGAATTGGATGAAGCGGAAGAAAAACTGGAAAATCCCAGTTTTGTCCGCACGGCCCGGGCTTTTGTTAATGATATTGGATTGTCGGTCGGGTGGGTCGCCTTTTACTTTGTTTTTTGCTGGTTTCTGTTCGATGGTAAAAGTCCGGGGAAGAAGCTATTTCATATTCAGATCATTCGGATGAATGGGCACAATCTCAAGTTGTGGTACTGTTTTGAGCGCTTTTCCGGTTTTGCCGCGGGCCTGGCCACCGGATTATTAGGATTTCTGCAAATCTACTGGGATGACAACCGCCAATGCATTCATGATAAGATCGCTTCCACTGTGGTAATTGATCTGAAACCTCGCAAACGACGGAAGTAATAATTTTGCAGTGGTTATGATCTCGCTGACATAAACTAAATTAGTTGCATTTAATCAATAATATACACAAATTTCAGTCTATCGCATCTGTGGTAGCAGTGATTTTGATAAAAATATGAAAGGTATATTGTGACAGCACAACTCGATAAAGTTTACGATCCTAAAAAAGTAGAAAAAAAGTGGTATAAGTACTGGCAGGAAAAGAATTATTTCCAGCCTAAAGAAAAATCAGATAATGATTCTTTTGTCATTACAATTCCGCCACCCAATGTTACCGGAATTTTAACGCTGGGGCATGTTCTGAACAATACATTGCAGGATATCCTGATCCGCCACGCCAGAATGCAGGGAAAAAATACCCTCTGGTTGCCGGGAACAGACCATGCCGGCATTGCCACTCAGAATGTAGTGGAAAAAAAAATTACGCAAAGAAGGTAAAACCCGTC
>CAYYMT010000240.1:0-3146 GCA_964472715.1 uncultured bacterium
TTGATTCCAGCCCCCGCACCCTGTTGCCGTACAAACTCAGTTCTGAAAAAGATGGATAAGCGTCGCCTAATTTCAGTTCAATATAACGATTGGACAGATGGAAATTAAACCGGTTCACCGGTTGTTTATTCCGGTCTTCGCGGGTAGTCATGTAGATTCGCGATTTATAATTGGTTTTGCCGTAGTTGCCACGAAAATTGGTGGTCAGATTACCCAGATTCTGGTGCTCTTTTTTAATCTGCTCAGTACTCAGTTCCACTTTCACATTGCCGGTATAATTATAATTTTTCTTATCACTCTTCTTAATGTCTCGGATATTGAATGACCACTCATAACGATGTTCCATTCCATCGTCAGTTGTATAACTGAAGACCAATTCCTTATCTCCCGGCTCAAAATTTTTGTATTTAAAAGTGATCAGATCCGGGAATACTTCTGCTTTGCCGATCTGTTCTTTTCCATTGATCAATAAACTGGGATTGGTAATATCACCAGAGATATTGAATAAGGACAGCGCGATCAATATCTCTTCAGTTGTGGTGGGAAACCGGCTTTTATCGTCAGGCGATAAAAGAATCGGCGCGCCATATTCACTTTTCCGGGGTAATATTTCATGCGGATTTTCCATTGGGTTTAGCGTGGGAAAAGTATGCTTGCTGCCATCGTTTTTCGTCATTACAATGGCATAGTCCACACCGGCTTCCGTGGTAAATTCCGATGGTATATCATAAGAATACCGATTACCGTCGGGGTACATATCCACGACCTGGAAATTTTCATCCCCGGTCTTACGGTAAAATAACTGAACACCGGCGACATTACCAACGGCTTCTGATATTTCAACAGTTATCGTCAGAGGCTGCCCGGTTTGATAATTCATCGGCGGGTCATGCTGAAATTCAATTTGCCCGAATAATAACGTACTGATAATCAGCAGTTTGATTAATATAAAAGCCCGTCTAAAAAACAATGGAATTATTCCTTATAATAAATTTCCAGGTATTTTATATCACCCTCTTCATTTTCAAAAGGTATGCGCAGAACCTTGGTTTCACCTTCTTCATTTTCTTCGCCAGGTAGTTCATCCCTGGATATTTTAGTTTTTTCCAGGTCCCCCTGCAGATTGGAGGTGCCCTTTTCATTTTGCGCCAGCAGGATGGTTTTATTACTGATCAGGTTACGAATTTCAACACTTCCCTCCACACCAAAAAAGGTATCTCCTTCCTCTTCATTGGAAATGACCCAAAAAATGGTGCCTTTGACAGCCGCTACTGAAGTGGGGGTGGAAATAATAAATTCATTTCGCTGGTCCTTGTTGACATTAGCTCTGATGCGTCCGTATTCAAGGGAGATACGTTTAATGATCTTGGATTCTTTCTGATTCCGGCGAACGACAAAATTGGTGTTTTCGTGAATATTCAGCATGGATTTATCGTCGATGAAAACAATGGAGGCAAAGGATTCTTCGCCCACAGCAATTTCATCTTTATTTTCCAGAGGCGATCCAACAATAAGTGTATTTTTAAATTTCTTTTCCAGTTCTTTTTTATACTTTACGTCACCTTTTGATTTTATGGTAACGGCGACTTTTTCTTTTGCCTGAAGTAAGGTGATGGTTAATAAAAAGAAAATAATGATTCGATATAGTATTAAACGTTTCATAGGCATCACTTTATGATTATCCGTTGTTGTTTATATTCGCCGCTTTTGATTTTGTCCAGTATTGTTTTTAATTGATCCATACTGATACGCTGATTTCCCAGTAATATCTCACCGGACATTGTATAATTTTCCAGTTTCTGCATATAATCTTCAATATCCCCCATTCCCAAATTCATCTGCATGATGAAGTCATTGACCATTTGTCGGCCTTCTTCACCAAAAGCGATGCCCTGGGATTCCGAAATATGAAAGAGGAAAATAGTACTGAAAACAGTCTCATAACCAGAGGTGGTGGGAAAAACTTTTTTTAATTGCCAAACATAATCCTTCCCTTTCCGGAGCGGTTTAGCTCCGGTCGCCGGATAGATAAAATTATTTTTGGTTTCCTGCACACCGCCAACGCCGGGTATGGCCGCCAGTTTCGCAAACCCGCTATTATCCGGAAAGGGCAAAACAGCTTCATCATCCAGGGCTTCCTGCAAGGAACTGTGGCGGGCGGGGTCATATTCCGCAACACGGATGTAGATTCCACATTCATCACAATAATCCTCGTCATAGCGAACCGGTTCAGTATCCCATTGGAATATTGGATAAGTCGTAAAAATTTCCTCATCATCTCCCAAATCGCCACCGGGTTTGATCAGTTCCAGATTTTCCGCCGGTACAATGGAGATGACTTTCTGGTCACCGGCCACGGCCATTCCATCCTGGTACACATTGAGAGTGAATGAATAAATACCAATTGGCAATTCACCGGTTGCCAGCACATTCGACCGGATTTTTTCAAACTCCGATTCATCGATAAATTCTTCGGATTCAAAACCCTGTAAATCCACAGTTTCATCTCTCTCTTCATAATGGATATCTTCCAGGTTTTTATCAATATCCAGTGAGGTGATATTAACGGTGCCTAAAAAAGGAAAGGGCTTGGAAATGACGTGAACCAAAGTGGTATTTTGCATACCAAAGGCCGGTAATGTGGCCGTCAGTTGCGCTTCTACCTTGATCATTGCCGGTTCACCATCCGGAGAACGATAGGAGAGTGTATAGTTGAAAAAATCAGGATTGTTGGCAGCTTTGTCAAAATCAAAATCGAGAATATTATAGGCCTGGAGATCATAAAAATAATTCCGGGTCAATGTTACCTGCGCTGTCAATACAGAGGAAAAGACCAGCACAATCAAAAACAGAATAAATAGTAATTTTTTCATAGTCACGTAACCTCAACCTGATTAAAATAATTCTAAGCAAAAAATATCATTTTTCCAATTATCATCACATAATTATTTATCGACCAAACTTCTGTACTTATGAAATATATTTTATTTCCAGGGAAAATATGTGATTGAGGTCACAGAAATCTTCAGACTTTGTAGAACGACCATCCTGGTCGTTTAATAGTTGTGAATGCAACAGAATTATTGATAATCCCTAAAAACCACAAGCATACCTACAGGACGACATTACGCAAGCAGGTCCGTCAA
>CAYYMT010000241.1:0-3140 GCA_964472715.1 uncultured bacterium
CCCCCTTGTTCCCCCTTTTCTAAGGGGGACACGTATAGGCAATCTGTTGTTTTGCTCAGGATAGAATGATCGAAGTCGTTACCACGCCCCAACAAGTCCTCCCTAAAAAGGGAGGTGCAGGAGGGTGTAAAACTATAGATCGAAGTAAAAAACATTTTTTATTACCACTCCATATTAACAGGATTATCATTAACCATCCCATTCAACTTTTCGTATTCATTAATCCAATCGATAATTACTTCAAATATACCCTGAAGATTGTTTTTTACTTCATCATCGCTAAATCTAAGAATAATAATCCTCTGATTTTCTATTTCTATTTGCCTGATTAAATCTTCATTGATTTTATGATCATGGGATATGCCATCAACTTCAATAGCAAGATGAAGTCTTGGACAATAAAAATCAACAATGTATTTATCAATTGGTTTCTGGCGGGTGAATTTATATCCCTTTATTTGCTTGTTTTTGAGAATACTCCATAGCAATACTTCAGCATAAGTACCCTGTTTACGGAGTTTTCGGGAATATTTTTTTAAAAAATGGTTGTAGGTTATTGTCATGGATTGCTCCTCCATTTAATAACAACGAAAGACTGCACTTTGGCATTCGTTTTACAACCCCCATGTTCCCCCTTGGCAAAGGGGGACACGTACTGGCAACCTGTTGTTCTGTTTAGGATAGAATGGTCGAAGTCGTTACCACGCCCCAACAAGTCCTCCCTAAAAAGGGAGGAGCAGGAGGGTGTAAAATTAATAATCGAAGTGCAAAACAATCTCATTCTCCACCTTTAATTGGACGCAAAAATTCACCATATCCCGCATTCACAATGATTCCCTGATGAGCATTGTAAACCAATTCGCCACGGACAATTGTTTTCATGACTTTACCATTAAATGTCATATCCTCAAAGGGTGTAATCTTTCCTTTGGATAAAAACGTATTGCCTTTGACTAGCCAGTTTTGGGCTGGATCGACGAACACAAAATCAGCATCTTTGCCAACTTCAATAGATCCTTTCCGATCAAAAATTCCAAAGCGTTTGGCGGCATTTTCGGCTGTTATCTGTAAAAATCGATTTAGAGGTATTTGTCGCTTAATCAATCCTTCCGAATAAAGATATGGAAAGAGTGTGCCCGTTCCCGGAATACCTGAGTAGTCTGTCCAGGCGGAACCGGTATTTTTCTGACTGGCTGGCGCCGGAGCGTGGTCAGAAGCGAGATAGTCCAATGTTCCATTCATCAGGCAATCCCACAACTGCTTCGAATCTTTGGCGGTTTTCACCACCGGAGCGGTTTTTAATGAACCGCCGACACGCTCAAAATCTGTGTAATTGAACTCAAGGTAGTGAGGGCAGGTTTCGCCGGTCACATTCGCGACATCTTTCAAAAAAAAGGCAGCATCACCGGTACCGATATGAACGATATGCAATTCGCAACCTGTTTCTTTTGCTGCTCTAATAGCATTTTGTACGCCAAGAATTTCAGCCTTTTCCGGTCGGGATCTGTAGTAATTTATCCAATCATTGCCTTTAGCTTTTTCTTGTTTTGTCAATGTTTCTACGGTCTCTCTGTCTTCCGTATGCAATAGCACCGGGCGATTGTATTTTTTTACTTCGGCCATTACTGCTGCCAGTTCATCGACAGTCAAACTCTGAAAGGTATCCATTCCGGAGATCAGATAGCATTTGAATCCCATCACATGGTCAGCCAGTTCAGCGATGGCTTTTTTGTAATTTTTATCAAAAACCTGTTTTGAGATGCCGCCGTGAAACCCAAAGTCAATGACCGATTTCTTGCTGACGATATCCAATTTGTTTTGCAGATTTTGCAGCGATGTGACCGGTGGAATTGAAGTGCAGGGCATGTCAATCACAGTGGTGACGCCGCCGGAAGCAGCCGCGCAACTACCGTGATAAAAGTCCTCCCGGTCAGTAAATCCCGGATCGTCAAAATGAACATGAGGATCAATCGCGCCGGGAAAAATTTGTAAGCCGGAGGCATCCAGGATTTCCTTTCCCTGTAAATTTTCGCCGATAGCGACAATTTTCCCTTGATTTATTTCTACATTAAGAGAGACAAATTCCAGTCTTCCGGGAAACGCGATATGGCCATTTTTGATAATCATAATTTACCGGCAGTTTTTAGTGCTCTGAAGATTTTTTCCGGTGTAAAAGGCGCATCAAAAATTCGCACACCAATGGCATCATAAATGGCATTGGCAATAGCCGGCATTGGGCCGTTAATACCGATTTCTCCGACGGATTTTGCACCAAAAGGGCCGGATTTTTCATGGGATTCGATCACTTTGGTTTTCATTTCCGGCATATCGGCAGCCACCGGTATTTTATAATTTTTAAAGTTCTTGTTGATCAGGTTTCCCTTATCGGAAAAAATATATTGTTCCGTCAGCGCATAGGCAATGCCATTAGCAACGGCGCCTTCGATCTGACCTTCCGCCAGAATGGGATTGATCGCTTGCCCGCAATCCACGGCGGATACATATTTCAGCACTTTGATATCACCGGTCTGCTTATCGATTTCCACTTCCGCTGTGCTGGCAAAAAAAGGTGGGGGGGATTCTTCTACAAATTCCGAAGCATCGGCCTGGATCTGAAATTGATTTTGAGTGTACATGGCATGATAGCAAACCTCTGAAAAAGTAACGGATTTGTTCTCTTTTTCGTCAATGACTTTGGCGTCCTGTACATATAATTCATTGTCGCCGGAATTCATGATTTCCCGGGCCACTTTGACAATTTGTTTTTTGATTTTAGCGGCACATTTTTTTACAGCCCGGCCGGTGACATAAGTTGTGGATGAGGCGTAAGCGCCCACATCAAAAGGCGTCCGGTCAGTATCGGAAGAACACACAATCATTTTATCCAAAGTCGTGGATAATTCTTCGGCGGCAATCTGCGCTAAGATGGTATCGGAACCGGTGCCGATATCAGTCGCGCCCATGTCGAGATTAAAAGAGCCGTCCTCATTCATTTTCATGGAAGCGCTGGCCATATCGATCAAGGGGATTCCCGAGCCCTGCATAGCGACAGAGAGTCCGACGCCACGCACTTTGTGGCCATGGTGATTTTTTTTGTCGCGCTTGTTATACCAATCAATTTCTTTGATACAATAGTCAAT
>CAYYMT010000242.1:0-3135 GCA_964472715.1 uncultured bacterium
CCGAATATTGAGATTTCCTTGATCTGTACTTCAAATTCAAGGATCGGTATGGCGATGCCTTTTACATTATTTTTATTATTTTAATCCTGGATTTGGTCTGATAGCATTGGAAATCTACTCAAGCCCAGATAGTATATATTCATTTGAAGATAGAGATTTAATGGACTTAAATATTAAATATGAATTGATAGATTACAATATGCAAAACCAATAATAATAAAAATTTTTGGTTGACAATAGGCACACATCTATTTAATTTTACTTATGAAATATTTTGATTGGAATGAAGAAAAAAATCAGTGGCTAAAAGAAAAACGAAAGATTTCTTTTGAAACTATTATAAGTTATTTGGAAGGAGAAAATGTTTTGGATAAGATTAATCATCCAAATATTGAAAAATATCCAAGCCAAATGATATTTATAATTGAACATGAAAATTATGCTTACTTGGTACCATTTGTTGAAGATGAAAAAAAGATATTTCTAAAAACAATCATTCCAAGTCGTAAGGCAACAGAAAAATATTTAAGGAACAAAGAAAATGAATAAATACACAGATTATGAAAAAGAAATAATAGAATCGTATGAAAACGATGAATGGGTATCAACTTCAGATTTAGAAAGCGATAAAAAGAATTATAGTCAAATCGCAAGAAATACAATTTTGAAGAATAAAAGAATCAATATAAGAATTTCTGAAAGAGATTTGACAAAATTGAAATCAAAATCTGTTGAAGAAGGTCTTCCCTATCAAACATTAATATCAAGTATTTTGCATAAATATATCTCAGGCAAATTAATAGAACAGCGATAAGGAATAGAGCCTTCGAAAAATAGGCACCTAACGAATCTACTTCGCATCCTGACCGCCCGTACCGGGCATAAAAATATTTCAGCCTCCGGCATACACCTCTTTGTCGGAGGCTTTCAATTTGGATATATTCCTTTACTTATCTATCCAGTTTCTGATCAACATCAACTATAATTTTCTGTTAACGGCAATTATTTCTCCCTACTACGCCACCCCTTGATATTCCCTTTACAACAACTAGTTCTTTTTCTTTCCAATATTTAAAAAAAATTATTTATTATGCGGTATTTTATATATTTTTTGTTAAAATTGAAGGGTTACCTTTTATTAAGGTAATTCAGGTTTTATGCTCATTGATGACTCAAGAAATAATTATAAATGAATTAATTACAGATAAATAACTGAGAGAAATAACATGAAGAAATTAGTAATACAAATCAGCGCGATCATTATCCTCTTATCTCTAATAATGACGGCAACAGTCGCTGCTCAGACAGAACCAAAATTGCGCACAGCAAAAAAAATCAATGCCACAACCATTGAAATCGAATCATCCGATCACCGGAAAATCCTGATCGATTTTTATGGCAATACTATATTCCGAATGTTTCAGGATAATAGCGGTCAGGGAATGAGACAACCTCAGGCGGAACCACCTGCGGAGATCCTGGTCCAAAATCCGCGAAAATCAGTCCCGGAACTCAGCCTCGAAGAGACCAATAAACAGATCACCATTTCCACCGCTGCACTTCAGTTGACTTTTGATAAAAGCACCACAACCTTTGAGATTATCAACCGAAAAACAGGAAAAACAGTCGTCAAGTCATTAGCTCCGATTGCTTTTGAAAAAGAGACCGTAGAAATTGAACTGAGCTGTGATGCCACTGAATATTTTTATGGGGGTGGTGTACAAAACGGACGCTTTTCCCATAAAAACCAGGCCATTGCTATTGTAAACCAAAACAGTTGGACCGATGGCGGTGTGGCCTCCCCCAATCCCTTTTACTGGTCGACGAAGGGCTATGGGTTCATGTGGTATACCTTTAAGCCGGGTAATTATGATTTTGGTGCAAACAATGAAAATAGTGTCCGGCTTTCCCATGAAACAAACTATCTGGATGTCTTTTTTATGATTAATGATGGCGCCGTAAATTTACTGAACGATTTTTATCAATTAACCGGAAATCCCGTCCTGATTCCCAAGTTTGGATTTTACGAAGGGCATCTGAATGCTTACAACCGGGATTACTGGAAAGAAGATTCTACCGGAATTCTTTTTGAAGATGGCAAACGCTACAAAGAGTCGCAAAAAGACAACGGTGGCATCAAAGAATCATTAAACGGTGAGAAGAACAATTATCAATTCTCAGCCCGGGCAGTGGTCGATCGCTATTTAGACAATGATATGCCCCTGGGCTGGATATTACCCAATGATGGCTATGGCGCCGGCTATGGGCAGACCTCAACGCTGGATAGCAATATCGCCAATCTAAAAGAATTTGGTGACTATGCTCAAAGCCGTGGTGTTGAAATTGGCCTGTGGACGCAATCGGACCTTCATCCTGTGGATACAATTGAAGCGCTTCTGCAACGGGACCTGATTAAAGAGGTTGGCGTTGCCGGTGTGCGTGTCCTGAAAACAGACGTAGCCTGGGTGGGCGCCGGCTACTCCTTTGGGCTGAATGGTGTACAGGATGCTGCCGAAATTATGGAGAAACATGGCAATAACGCCCGTCCCTTTATTATTTCACTGGACGGCTGGGCCGGAACTCAGCGCTATGCCACTATCTGGACAGGCGATCAAACCGGTGGTGTCTGGGAATACATTCGCTTTCACATTCCGACCTTTATTGGGTCCGGGTTATCGGGAAATCCAAACATTACCAATGATATGGATGGCATCTTTGGCGGACAAAATCCAATTGTCAACACCCGGGATTTTCAATGGAAAACCTTTACACTGATGCAATTGAACATGGACGGCTGGGGTGCCAATGAAAAATATCCCCAGGCTTTGGGTGAACCGGCCACTTCAATCAATCGAAATTATTTGAAACTGAAATCCGAATTGCTGCCCTATGCCTACAGTGTCGCCCGTGAAGCCGTTGATGGAATGCCTGCCATCAGGGCTATGTTTCTGGAAGAGAAAAATCCCTATACTTTAGGGAAACAGACGCAATATCAATTTATGTTCGGCCCCAATTTCCTGGTGGCGCCGATTTACCAGGATACAAAATCAGACTCCCTGGGCAATGATATTCGAAATCACATTTATTTACCAACAGGACGTTGGGTGGATTATTTTTCAGGGGAACTGTATGAGG
>CAYYMT010000243.1:0-1626 GCA_964472715.1 uncultured bacterium
CTTTAACGCCTGCAAATTAAAATTTCTTAACAGTAATTTTTATAAGGCCGAAAAAAAGATAAAGACTAATAAGTAACACTTTGTAAAAATAACAAATTTAAACATTTTAATTACATTAAATTGGCATTTAATAATCTTATCTCAAGTTTCTTACATGAATTATTACAAAAGTTTTGTAATTATTGTAGCTTTTGTAAAAGACTCCTAGGCTGAAGATAGATGCTCTCTCCGCTTCTTTTATTATTTGAGGCTATTTTCGAAAAACCATGGAATTTTCATGAATGAGGAAACGGAGTTTATATTTATTTGTTCTTAGAGGAAAGGGGGGAACCGGGCAAAGTTCCCCCCGGGGGTTTAGAATGAGGGTAAATTAATCCAATTCGTCGAAAACATCTTCGACGTTATCATAAGGAGAGTTGGATTTCTTCTCGCGTAAATTTTTATTGGTCTCTTTCACCTGCAGTTGATTACTGAGAAATTCGGCATTCACTATTAAATCCTTGCCATCTATAGTAATAGTTGATTCCAGCGGTGTAAAGAAGTTTTCCATTTCTGACAATCCAACAATCTTTATACTGTGCTGTCCGGCAGGAATATTCTCAAGCATGAGCTGCTTATTAAAATTGAATTCGGTTTTGGAACTGAACCAGCCGGTCTTAACGGTTTTACTCACAAAGGGATATTTTGAAGTGTACCCAACGAAGGTATCATCCAGGAAAACCATTGCGGATTTTACATCGGAAATCACTGCGATATCCCGGCCAAGGTCATTTTCGCGAGCATTAATTTCGCCGGTATAACCGGCTTCCAACTCCGCACTGCATTCCCAATTACCGCGGTCGAATTCCACCACTACATTATAGGTTCCGGGCTCCAGTTTTTCTATAACCACTGGTGTTTTCTGGTTTTTTAGGTCGCCGTTTAGATAGACCGCTTTATTTGCCGGTTGGGATTTGACAATCAACCGCACTTTGTTCTGTTTGCTATGATCAAAAAAGTTGTAATAATTGAAAAGAACATCATTGTATAAACTCATCAACTGGTAGCTATTGTCAGCATAGAGAAAATCGCCATTGGTTTTCTTGGCGACTTCTTTCAGAGTCCTTCTGTCGATTTCTCCTAATCCGATCCCGTAGATATAGATACCCTGGGAGCGAGCAATACTTTCAATATTCTTTACCGATAGCCTGCTGCTATTATCAAATCCATCAGTAAAAAAGACAATAATGCTCTGGCTTCTGTTCTCATGGGCAAGCAGTGAAGCCTTTCCCAGGGCATCATAGAGTGCTGTGCCGCCACCTGCATCCAATTTTTCTATTGTTTTATATAATTGATTTTTATTGGAAGTGTTGTTCGCGCTGACGCTTACCTGGTTATCAAAAAATACCAAAGAAGCACGGTCTTCCGGTTTCATATCAGAAACAAAATTCAACAACGCGCTTTTTATATTGCGAATAGGTTCACCCTCCATACTACCGCTTTTATCCACAACGAGGATGAAGTGGTTATCGATATTCGTCGGTTCTACAGTGATGCAGTCACCGGATATGTGATGTACAAGTAAAATGGGAATAATCAATAAGAATAAAAGGTTTTTCATTGTTTTGGTCTCCAAATAATTTCAAT
>CAYYMT010000243.1:1726-3100 GCA_964472715.1 uncultured bacterium
CCAATCCCATGTCAATGACCATCCCGAGTGGGCCTGGTTTGAAGGTCTGAACATCGCCAAGAAAAAAATATTTCACGGCTATGAATTATTTATCAGTGGCGACAAACTGGACAACCTGGAATCTAAGGTGTGGGTATATCCCTATAAAATGACCAGGGTACATCCCGGCGAAATTATAGAAGAACTTTTCATGTTTGATAATAAAAACATCCTTGAGATAGCGTTTGAAAATTCCGATAAAGATATCGGGATTCGCTTAAAAGGAGAATCGGTTAATCACATTTCCACAGATGATAATATTGTTTATTTCAATGCAATGGAGGGGGGCCGGATCATCGGTGTCACTTCAAAAACCGGTACGCCGGTTATGGTTAATTCCGGTGTTATAATAACTGCTGGTAAAGGGAATGGATTCTTTATTTCGGCAGGACATAATCGGGAAGAAACAGCGCAATTAATTAAGGATGCACGGAAAAATAATATTCAATGGAAAAATGACCGTAAAGCGCGGATGAATAATCTCTTGGTTGAAAACACTTATTTGAAAAGTGACAACGATTCCCTGCAATTAGCGCTGAACTGGTTGGTCACGACCATGGACCAATTGGTCACTCGCCAACAGGGCTATGGCATTTACGCAGGCTTGCCCTGGTTCAATGAATATTGGGGACGGGATGAATTTATCGCTTTGCCCGGGGCTTGTCTTGTGACGGGACAATTTGATTGGGCGCGAAAAATTCTGAAGTCCTTTGCCGAATACCAGGAGACCGACCCAACCTCTAAGTTTTTTGGACGGGTACCAAATATTGTCAACCCGGAAAATATTGATTACCACACCACGGATGGAACCCCCCGGTTTGTCATTCAATTACAGGAATATGTAAAATACAGCGGGGACACCACTATCATCAAAGAACTCTATGACAATGTCAAATATTCCATTGAGGGGTCTCTGAAAAACTGGACTGATGAGGATTATTATCTGGTTCATGCTGATAATGAGACCTGGATGGACGCGCGCCGGGCTCATGACCTGATGCCTTATTCACCCCGCGGCAACCGTGCCAATGACATCCAGGCGCTTTGGCATAATCAATTGTTGGCCGGTGTCTATTTTGCCGATTATATGGGAGATGAGGACAGCGCGCAAAAATGGCAAATAATCGCCAACACAGTAAAAAGAAATTTTGCCCGTGATTTTGTCGATGAAGATCATGATTATCTAGCCGACCGGATTGATGAAACCGGTCAAAAGGATTTCAAACTTCGACCCAACCAACTCTTCGCACTGGACATGATCGAAGACCAAAACCTGAAGTGGCAAACCACGCGAATTTGCTGGGAAGAACTGGTTTATCCCTGGGGCGTCGCTTC
>CAYYMT010000244.1:0-3099 GCA_964472715.1 uncultured bacterium
TTGAAAAAATTGTTATAATAATTGCCGATATTGGTGGTTTTGGTCTGTTTCACCCAGTAATCATCATCTTTCAGCCAGTCAATAGGTTCCATGCCTTCCTGAACATTATGTGATCCGTAGGCATTGGGAAAATTCCAGGTCATTAAAAACGAATGTTCAAAGACTTCATCCTTGTCTAAATTTTTAGTGATTCCGATAGAACTGAAATGGCGTTGGTCTTTGGTGAATTTTTTGGCAATTCTTCCCATTTTTTTGCCGGTTTCTTTATCTACCACATTTCGGCCTTCGGTATCATCAATATTGGGGAATTTATTCTCCACAACCAATCTTTCATAGTAGGGATGTTTGTGTTCCCAACCGAGATAATAGGTAGATTCGCCGGAAAGCGACGCCATTCCCATATTGCCATAACTGGGATAGTCTTCCTCCATACCACCGGCGCCCAGGTTAAAATATTTATAATTATCGCCTTCAATAATTTCCGATGTGAAATATTTATCTGTCCGGTCATAACCAACCAAATTACGTAGTGACGAGATCAGGAAAACATTGACCTTTTTGGTGGAGGTATTTCGGACCTTGAAGTCGAAATAGACGCCGGGCAATGAAGAATTTTTTACATCATGGGGAATGAAGGGGCTATAAACCCGCATATCAATTTCCAAGGGCATATCGGAATCTGAGAAGGTCAAATACGTATAGGGAAACTCCGCTTCATATTCGATCTGCTCAATGCGTTCCAGCCAGGGATAATAGTATGCAATGCCAACCTGTCCGGCTTCATTATATCCGGAATTCAACTGCAGGAGTTTCATCTTGGGCTCTTCACCTTCCACCTGGTAGCGGACAATAAAAAACAACAGTGATTTATCATCATTAGACCGGGGCAGGGTTGGTATTTCAAATATCGGTCCGGTACCCACTGGATAATTATTGAAAATGCTCCAATTGTAAAATTGTCCGTCTTTACGAAGTTCAATAGAACCAGTTCCCAAACCGCCATGGGCAATGCCGCTGCGGGGTGAATAAGAAGACTTATAAACCTCACCGGCAAATAATAAATTGACGATTAATAGACTGAGTGCACTCATTAATAATAATTTTTTCATTTTTCCCTCTTCCTTTTCTTTCATATTTGAGAAGTAGACTGAAGCCTTCTGAAATCTCGATTTTACTATTTTGCACACCACAATAAATTGTAGTGCTACTCTTAAAATTATCCGTGTTTATTCTGTCAATCCGTGTCCCAAACAACTTATTTCTGTAAAACTTTAAATGTTATCACAAACCCGCCATAGCGCAGAACATCAACAGAAATTTCATCGGTATTGCTTACCCTCTTACTAACAGTTGAAAAGCGATCATTGCGTTCACCGTCGGTAATAATTGTCGCTTTATAATTTCCATTATCCAGGAAATCAAGATCAAGAGTAAAGCTTTTTCCCTCAAACTCACCATTTAAGCCGCCGATGTACCAGTTGTCACCGGCTTTTCTGGCGATAATGACCTCCCGGCCGGGATAGCCGTCCAGCAATTTTGTATCATCCCAAACTGCCGGTACTTTTTTCAAAAAGTCCAGCACATATTCCGGTTGTGCCCGGTAGGCTTCATAATGGTCGGCCATGTGTGTAATGCCACTTTCAAAAACCACGGATTGCGCCAGTTCATGTCCCATTGTCGTATGGTGAGGCAGCACATTATGACTGAAAGTCACCGGTGTGTAATCCATTGGGCCCACAACATTTCGTGTAAAGGGATAAACAGCATTGAACATCGGTGCGGAAGCCGGAAATTCTTTGGCGAATTTGTAACATTCCGCGCCACGGACCGATTCCATGGTCAATAAATTAGGATAGGTTCGACGCCATCCCCGTGGTAAAGTACAGCCATGAAAATTGACCACCAGTTCATAGTCTGCCGCATCTTCGAGAATATCGGTATATTGCTGCATGATCCCTTGTTTATCGGACTGAAAAAAGTCCACTTTTATTCCTTTGATACCGATTTTATGCAGCCATTTAAATTCCTTTTTCCGTGCTTTGGGATCGCTCATAATATCCCTTGGCTCCTCACCAACAGTATTATGATCGCCGCCGGAATTATACCAGACCAGTAGCCCCACATCTTTTTTGCCCGCATAGTTTGCCAGTTTCTCCAGATTGCCGCCCTCCATAGATTGCCAATTGGCATCCACAAGGGAGTATTCCCAACCCATTTCAGCCGAGAAATCAACAAAATTTTTCAGAGCATTATAATCCTGTGGACTATCTGAGACTGACCACCAGCTCCAGCTGGCAAGCCCCGGTTTGATCCAATCAGTCTTTTTTAATTTGTTTTCGTCGCTGAGATGGGTAACAATATTGGATTCCACCACATCGCTCAATTTTTCCGAGACAATGATAATTCTCCAGGGAGATTGCCAGGGGAAAGTGACAACCGGTAATTGCGGATAAATATTATAGGCTTCCGCGGCTTCAGCATAGCGGACTTTATATTCGCCATTGGGACAATCGGGTTGAAGATGAACAGCAGTATAATCGCGGTAATCATCACCACCGGCAGTAATCAGTATCCATTTTCCATCAGCGTTAAAAAGGACTGGGAATTCCCAGCCATTCTGATGGGCCGGCGCTGTTGTGCCGATAGGTATTTCACTCTGATACCGGGTTTCATAAGCTGGTGTCCAGGGCGTTATTTTATCGTAAGGTGACATCCAGGCGAGACCAATGTCCGGCAGATTAAAGACTGTCTCTTCGCCGCGAATCTGATGCTCGGTTTTATCCTGATCATTGATCACATACCGAAAAGAAACGCCATTATCGAATAGGCGGAACCGGACAACCAGCTCCTGCCCGTCTCTGTTTTCAAAAACAAAATCACGTTGATTGGAAATCGATTGGTTCTTTACTTTCTTTCCGGATAACAACACGTAGTAATCCTCGATAGTTTTCACTTTACTTTGGGATTTGAAGGTCATTTCATTAATAAAAATTCTGTCATCCACCCGCAATCCCAGTGGTGATTTTTCGATGGCGATCTCATCATTCAGCTTCACCTGGTAAAAAAGAGCGCCGTTTTCCAACAATATTTCTGCTTTGA
>CAYYMT010000245.1:0-3088 GCA_964472715.1 uncultured bacterium
AATTTTTGGATACTGACCCGGTTTAACAATACGATCGTCATTGGCAGCCTGGTTCTTTCACTGGTGATTTTTGTACCGGTCTACTTTGGCTTTAAAGCCTTCTCAAAATATTACCAGGAGACATTGCATCCAAAAGTTAAAAAATGGAAAATAACAAAACTGCTCAAGGGCTCAAAGATTTTCAAATTAGTGAGCACCGGCAATAAATTTAGAAGATAGGGGGAAAACCATTGCGTTGGAAAGGGTTTATATTTATTGGAATACTCGTAGCGGTCTTACTGGCGCTACCATCTATATTTGGTGATAATTGGCTGGAGAAGAGAGTTGAGCAAGCGGCCTCGGCGATCAATGGCGCTAAAGTAGAAATTGACGATTTTGATTTGTCCCTGCTCAATTCTTCTGTAAAATGGGAGAGAATGCAGGTGGCCAACTCTGATGCGCCCATGAAAAACCTGGTTGAGACCGGTGAAACTGTTCTGGATTTAAAACTGACAGCCTTATTTCGCCGTAGCGTGGTCATTGATTCCATGCGATTAACAGAAGTAAAGACCAATACTGACCGTGAAACCAGCGGTGAATTACCTAAGAAAATTAAGAAAAAAACGGAAAGAGAAACTCCCGGTATTGTCGATAAGACACAGAAAAAATTACAATCAAAAGCGGAAGAGTATAAAAATATCCGCATAGACGAAATGAAAAGCGATTTGAACGTGGATTCCATGATGTTGGCGATTGATCTGGCCTCTGTTGAATACATTGATTCCGTGAAAAATGTTTTTGAAGCGCGATATGCTCATTGGGACACGATCGTTAACTCTGAAGAGTTGCAGCAGGATTTTGCCGAATTGGAAGCGGAATACAAAAAATTACAAGAGATTGACCCAAAGAAAATTAATGATATTGATGATCTTAAAAAAACAATCAAAAAATTGGAAAAAGCGAAGAATAAGTTTGATAAGGTCTATGACAAGGTTAAAAAACATAAAAAACAATTCAACAGTGATTTAAAGGATATTCGTCTTGCCGGTGATTTGATCAGTGAAAAGATACAAACCGATTATAGAGAAATTGAAAATATGGCAAAAATACCGGATATCGATACACAAAACATGGCTGCTTTTATATTTGGTGAAACTGTCGTGAACCGGGTTAACCGCTTTCTGGAGATTGCAGAAATGGTGCGGGAATATCGCCGGAAACTTTCCCGGCTGGAGTCTGAAAAAAATAAACCCACACGCCAGGAAGGGGAATATATCAAGTTTTCCGACAAGTACGATTATCCCGCTTTTTGGATAAAGTCCGCCGTTTTTTCCGGACAATTGGATAATGAAACATTGCTGTCCGGTACTATTGACAATATTGTTTCCGATCAGAATATGATAAATGCTCCAACCGTTGCAGACATCAAAGGGGTTAATCCTGACGAGAGCCGGTTCGCCATCAATGCAAAGATCGATAATCGCACCAAAAATGCCTTTGATCATTACAAAGTCGATTATGATGGATTTAATATCAATCAGTTTACGCTCTCTCAAGCAGAATTATTTCCCTATGACGTTGAAAAGGGGTCAGGAAATATTAGCACAACTATCAAAGTGAATCGCGGACAATATGAAGGAGAGTTAACCTTTGATGGCAATGACATGGATTTTGTACGCAATACTAACGAACCGGTCAAAACCGAAGTACAAAAGTTAATTCATCAGTCAGTACAAAAACTGGATCAATTAAATCTTACTGCAAAATTTTCCAATGACAATTTTTCGGTCAAATCCAATGTTGATGATGTATTTGGGAATGAAATAAAATCATATATTGATAAAAATGTTACTGAAGCAAAGAATAAGGTTCGGCAGGAAATTGACCAAAAAGTAGCTACCGCCAGAGAAGATTACGACAATTACCGAGAAACAACAACTGCAGAATTGGAAAAGCAACTCAAAGAATATAAAGATCAAATTGATCAATACCTCGATGAAATTGATGACAAAAAATCTGCAACGGAAAAAGAAATTAAGAAAAAAGGCAAGAAAGCCCTGGAAAATCTATTTTAAAATTGCAACCTTGACTTAAGTTTGCCCGGAGAAAACTGAATTCTTCGGGAAGGTTGCTGTGCAAAATTGAGTCAAGGTGGTTCTCCGGGAAAATTCTTAAGTCATGTTTACTATTTTCTTGTTGGTTACGTTCATCTGATAGCATTATAAACAAGTGATATTAACATGCAGTTTATATTCGGAACCAACATAACTCAAGAATTATGTAATCTTGACTTAAGTTTGCTGGAAAAATTTTAAAATTGATAGTATACTGATATGCAAACTTGAGTTAAGATGGTTTATTTCACCGTCACTAAAAATAATTTTACCAGGATTAAAAATGAGACTCAGAAAAGAAGATTTTTTTGAGAGCGGTATTTATCACATTTACAATCGAGCTGTTGCCAAAGAATTGTTATTTCGACAGGATGAAGACTATCTCCAATTCCTACATAAATTAAAAACCTCCAGTTGTAAAATTCCGGTTTCAATTTTGGCCTATTGCCTGATGCCAAACCATTTTCATTTTTTACTCAAACAAAAGTCAAATATTCCCATCTATAAAATATTTAATCGAATCGGTTCATCATTTGTTCAATGGTACAATCATAAATACGATAGAAGGGGAAAGTTATTTGCCGGCAAACTGCAACATAAATTTATAAAAACTGATGGGTATTTGATTCAATTGACAAAGTATATTCATGCCAATCCGGTCAAAGCAAATTTAGTCGCGGATTTATGTTCATGGAAATATTCTAACTATCCAGAATTTCTCGGTTTAAGGAAAGGTACTCTTTGCGATAGAAAGTATATCTCATTTGTAATTGATTTATATCCCAATTATGCTGATACAATTTTTGACTATCTACAATATAATCAGGACAAAAAGTTTCGTGATTTGTTAATTGACGGATAAAGAAAATCAATTAACCTTGACTTAAGTTTGCCCAGAGAAACTGAATCTTTCGGGAAGGTTGCCGTGCAAAATTGAGTCAAGGTGGTTCTCCGGGAAAATTCTTAAGTCATGTTTCCGGGCATCCTGATTTATT
>CAYYMT010000246.1:0-3065 GCA_964472715.1 uncultured bacterium
ATAGTTTATTAGAGTTATTACCTTAATGGAACAAATGCATTTTAAATATTTTTCAGGAGGTTTGGTATGAAAAGATCAAAAGTTATCTGTTTAATCCTCTGTGTTTTAATAGCCGGAACAGCCTTTGCAAAATGGGAAGAACTGGATTTTCCGGTGGAAGAAGCCCTCTGGCATGTGCGGTTTGCAACACCGGATGTCGGCTGGGTCATTTCCGAAAATCATCTTTATAAGACAGAAGATGGCGGTCAAAGCTGGAATGAACAACTTGAAACCACAGGCCGGGGCGTTTTGTATGTTAAAAATGAAAACACACTGCTCCTGACCAATTTTGATTATGGTGCTGATGATGAATCCGATGGAATATTAATGTCAAAAGATGGTGGCGAGACCTGGCAGACGGTTATGCAGGATGATATTTGCATTCACGAATTTGATTTTGTATCCGACCAGGTGGGATATGCAGGTGGTGGCGACTCCGACTTTAAACCCCTGATCAAAAAGACCACTGACGGTGGTGAAACCTGGACAACTGTTTGTGACGATTTTCCTGAAACAAAATATGAAATTATGGGAATTTCCTTTATCAATGCTAATGTTGGATGGGCGGTCTCCTATCACGGATATTTATACAAAACAACCGATGGTGGCAACAACTGGACATTTATCAAACAAATGAAACTGGATACTAAACCCGCAATACGTGATGTGGAGTTTGTCAATAGCCAGAAAGGTATTGTGATTGGTGGAATCGCTGGTTGTAGTCTTGTCTGGACCACAGAAGATGGCGGTGAAACCTGGTCATATCATGATGAGTTTCAACCGGGGCGTGGTTCCAGTATGAATGAAGTCCAGTTTATTGATGAAAATACTTGTTGGATGGTTGGCTATGGAATGCCGAGTAATGTTTCGGTTGTAAGCACAACGGATTTTGGTCAAACCTGGGAAGGCCATTTTAAAGAAATGTTTACTACTATTAACGAACGAATGGGCTGCCATTCCGGCTGTATGGTTAGTAAAAATGTTGGTTATTTTGTAAGCAATACTATTAATGGGTTAGTGGGGAAAATAATAAAATATTCTACCAATGAAGGTGTCACCAACACCGATGATCCGAAACAATTACCCGTGAACTATCAACTGAACCAAAACTATCCAAATCCCTTCAACCCAACAACCACTATCAGTTATGCTTTGCCGAAACAGGAAGTCGTAAAATTGTCAATCTATGACGCTATGGGGCAGCTGGTTGATGTGGTAGAGCAGGGGAATAAACCGGCTGGATTTCATCGTGTTGAATGGAATGCCGGAATTCACAGCACAGGTGTCTACTTTTATAAGCTGGAAGCCGGTGATTTTTCCACGATTAAAAAATGTGTTTTCATGAAGTAATTCAATACAAAAAAATAGTTATTTTAAACCTCCCAGGTCTTTTAGACCTCGGAGGTTTTTTTCTAGGACACGGATCGTCAGAATTACACTGATTAATCTACTCCTTTCAATTGGTTTACTGAATGTCACCGGGGTTTGAAATGATTTCTTTAATTTACTTAGCGACTCTGCAACCCTGTTTGGGTTGTTTTTTCGGGTTGTGTGTTGTAGCATAGGGTTCCGCTGCGCTGCACCCTATGTTAAGCTGTGATTCCCCGTTGGGGAATTAACAAGAAATGGCTGAGAAAGCTGCTTTGGAAGATGGGTTTTTATGAACTTGTTTACGAAATACAATTTTGCGCTCAAGCCATGACAACAACGGGAGATTTCGTTTAAAAAAAGACTATAATAATAACCCAAAAAGTTTTTTTAGATAGTATTTCCGGCAATTACAAAATTTCTCCAAAGGAGAAACATAGCCCGACAAAGGGTGAAACACTGTGAATAAAGCTCGCAATTTTGATTTTCCCTGAAGGGGAAACAGAGTTTTCAAAAAGAGTAGAAAATATTGATAGGGAACAACCTCGCAGGTTTCAAAAAATCTGTGAGATTTTTTGATTAATAAACTCCCAATGTGTTTGGAAGCAGAGAGAAACATGCTGAGCCCAGCCTCCAGAGACCAGAAACTAGAAACCAGCTCCCAGTACCCAGAACAACCATTTGCAAGGGTTCCATATCTATCCCTTAAAATTATACAACGGCTTAATGATTTTCTTAACCGTAACAGCCGGTTCAATGTATTCCAGAAGTTCATCCATTGATTTATAAACCATCGGTGCTTCATCCAGGGTTGATTTATTGACAGAAGTGGTATAAATCCCTGTCATTGAATCTCTAAAATCTTTTAAGTTTAAGCGTTTCTTTGCCTGTCTGCGGCTCATGATCCGGCCGGCGCCATGGGGCGCGGAATAATTCCAGTCGGCATTGCCTTTACCAACACAGATCAATGATCCGTCCCGCATATTCAGGGGGATTAAAACTTCCTCTCCTTTTTGTGCTGAAATCGCTCCTTTTCTGAGAATCATATTATTCATGTCAATGTAATTGTGAATCGTTTCTGAGACCGCAACAGATTCGGGATCAATCTCCAGAAAATTTTTAAGAAGATTGCTCAACATTGCATACCGGTTGGTTGAGGCATATTCCTGAGCAACAGCCATATCATCCAGATACATCTGAAATTCTTTGTCTTCTAAATAAGCCAGGTCTTTTTTTACACTACCGGATTTTTTTAATAGATTGTAAGCCATTTTTTGATAATGATCGGCGATTTGCTTTCCCAGGTGGCGACTGCCGGAATGAACCACCAGGTATATTTGATCATCATCATCTTTATTGACTTCGATAAAATGATTACCGCCGCCGAGGGTACCGACACTTTTCAGGGCGCGCTCCTGATTAACCTGGTCAAGACAATGGAGGTCATAGAGCCGGTCAAAGGATTTTCTTGTGGAATGAATATTAAAGCCGGCTGGTATATGTTGATGGATGAAATCATCAAATTGTTCAAAGCTAATGTGTGTTGTTCCCAGTTTCGCCATAGCCATACCGCAGCCAATATCGACGCCAACCAGATTGGGAACGATTTTATCCTGAATGGTCATTGTCGTGCCGATAACACAGCCTTTACCGGCATG
>CAYYMT010000247.1:0-3038 GCA_964472715.1 uncultured bacterium
GAAACCTTATATTCCCGGGGATGCACCCAAAAGGACGGCGTTTCTTCGCCGGTTGCTCCAACCTTTTGTCCATTAAAATAAGTGATATCAAAATCATCAACAGGCCCCAGTGAAAGGACGAGGTCTTCATTCGCCATGGCTTCCGGAATATCGACAGTTTTGCGAAACCAGACCGCTCCGTCAATTGTCATGTTTTCGACATTCTCCCAGAACCTTGGTAACGTCATGGTTTTCCAGCCAGCATCATCAAAATCAGATTCTGCCCAGCCTTTTTTCACACCTTCATTGCCGGTATCTTTTTGATGCATGGGCAGGCTTTTATTTTCTTCTTCAATTTCTTTGACCACCTGCTCCCATTTTTTCAGTTTGGCAGGAAAGTCTTTTATATTTTCCTGATATCGTTCCAGAATAGGTGACAGCATTTCATCTTGCTGTAAATATTTTTCACTGGTCCAGGCCTCTGCCGGAGTGCCGCCCCAACTGGTGTGAATCAAGCCCACCGGAATGTCCAGTTCTTTGTGTAATTTGCGTCCGAAAAAATAGCCTACTGCTGAGAAATCGCCGACATTTTCCGGGCTGCATCGCGCCCACTCCCCTTCAAAACTGAATTGCGGTTCTTCTGCTACATGTCGCGTGACTGTGATCAGACGAATATTGGGATAATCGGCTTTTGCCATTTCATTAGTGGCGTTGTTGGAATTTTGTACTTTCCACTCCATATTGGACTGGCCGGAACAAATCCAGACTTCTCCCACCATGACATCGGAAAAAGGTTTGGTTTCTGCGCCAGTAATTTTCATTTGGTAAGGTCCACCGGCATTCACTGGTTTCAACGATAATTCCCAATTTCCATCAGCATTAGTTTTGGTGGTTTTCTTCTGACCGGCAAATTCCACAGCGATGATACCACCGGGATCAGCCTTTCCCCATACCGGAATGTCTGCATTCCGCTGCACTATCATGTGGTCATTAAATATGGCCGGTAGTTTGACATTCTCTGCATTGGGAGATGAACAACCGGAAAGGATCAGGACAATCAATCCTGACAGTATTGCAGAGAAAAGGTTTTTCTTCATTTTGAGACCCTCATACCTTAAATATACTTTTATGTACTGGTATGTAAAATATACCAAAATTGTAAGAGTTTCAATAGTTTTTTTGATAATTATTTTGATAGGGCTTTCCTTGCAGGTTTGAAGAAAAACGTAAGGTGTTCACCCTGTGTTTACAAAAAAACTTGTACCTGTACAGGTTCGGTACTCAACCTGCCGGATTGAGAATATATGCTATGTCAAAACAGATCAAAGGACTTTCCAGGAAGCACAGGAAAAGTAGTATGTGGTTTTTTTTTGTTTGGGAATTAAATCTCACAGGTTTTTAGAAACAGGTTACTCTTTTAGCCTATGCGATGTTTGTAATATCAAACCATTGCGAAGGTCTTTCGACCATTCGCAAGGTTTGATTTATTTTTACTCGTGATTGTTGGTATACTTCACAATAATTTCATTACGCAGTTCTAAAAACATTTGGGTCACATCCTGCATCAGGCCATTGGAATAATCGGTCAGGAAGCGTTGTGCTTTCTCCGGATTTTGTTCGTACATGGCCAGGGCTTTTTGTTCGATGGTTTCCTGGCGGGCAAACATTTCCGCCTCAAAGGGATTTCTCTTCGCCCAGACATCTTCCTGGATCTTCTGGAATTTCAGGTTGGCTAAATTATCTACAAAATCAATGGCCCAACGGGCGGAGTTTTCATTGTATTCTTTTGGGTCGTAGGTTTTGTAGGTCTCATCCACTGATAAATTACCGGCATAGATCGGCACATAGGGACTGAAATAGGGATTGTCCAGATAGACCCAGTAGCATCCGCCGATTGCGTCGGGCAGCCAATCCCGAAGTTGCAGTACCATACCGTAATGGCCGCGATGGCGGGCAACGGGGCGACGGTATGTCATTTTCAGAAGTGTCCGCAGATCACTGCTGGGAAAGGGAGTTGCCAGCGGGCTTTTTTTGTAGACACCAAGCGAGTCAAAAACCAGCCATTCAGGTCCGGCCGTCATATCGTAGATAGTGCCTTCAAAGGTAGAGCGCTGGAATTTGATCACATCCTGAACAGATATTTTTTCTTCCGGTTTTACTGCAAAGGGATAAATGGAAAGCGGTTCCACCAGTTGATAATAAGGTGTGATACCTTTATATGGATTTTCTTTCATGAAGCGGTTAGGCCATTCCTTAAGATTGGGCACAAAAGTCTGGTGGAAGAGCCAGAACCGGCTGGTGGCATATTCAACGGCGTTTATGGGCGCATAGGTTTCCTGCCAGATAAACGGTTTGCCGGATGCCGGATCATACCAGCCACGGTCAATTGCTGCCTGCATGTAATTATCAGAAACCATGAAATTATCTGTGTCTGCTGCGTCAATTTCTTTGATAATTGACCAATTGGGGATCATCGTGGCCTTGTCATCAGGAATTCGCTGTGCCGCCCAGATGGCGCCGGGTTTTCCACTCTCCTTTTTCCAGCCTTTGCCCACGCCAAAGCATTCGAATACCCAGACCTCTTCGGTATCTGCGATGACTAAACATTCCGAGCCATCACCGCTGGAGGGCAGAAATCCATATGTTGTCATGAGATCGCCGATGAATTTCACAGCCGGTTTGGCCTTTTTAAACCGCTGTAAAGCAAATATCTGAGCCTGTTCAATCGTCATAATGGCTTCGCTGTTCTCTTTCGTGCAGGTCAGTTCTTCCCGCTGGGCCGTAGTACTTTCTCCGATACCTAACTGGTGTTCGTTGACATGAGAGTAAGCGGACTGGAAATATTTGTAGGTTTTTTCCACTTGCGGAATATAGCCCAGAATCTCGCCGTCATCTTTCAATGGATTATCGGCATCCTGTATACCCCAGTAAACCGCTGCTTTCGCGCCGGGATCAAAGGTCTGTGCCGGTACCACAAATATCCGTGAATCTTCGCCGGTGTCGGTATGTGACACAATCACAGAGCCGTCAGCAGTGGCGTCTTTTCCCGCCGCAATGAT
>CAYYMT010000248.1:0-2969 GCA_964472715.1 uncultured bacterium
TTGCTGCTATTAAATAGCTCATAGTGTTTTAAACCTGATAAACCACGGGGCATATTTTTTCTTTTATTTTTATTTTTTCTATATTATCAATTATACATATCAATTAATCAATGTCAAGAAGTTTTTTATTTTTTTTATTATTGACATCCATCATTCCAGGGATTAAAGGGACAAAGAAAATTAAGAAATAACAAGAAAAACCAGAAAAAATTGGATACAAAATGTAGCAAGTCAAAATGACATGGTCAAAATGACATGGTAAGAATAACCTAACTTACTTAACATAACTAACCTAACATCAGGAAAGAGGCTTTCTCAGAAAAAATATGATACGACTTGCGCCCGCCCGGCTTTACAATTTGATACATATTGCAGGATATAAAAGACGAGTAAAATTTTTCTCCAGTTGATACAATACCTAACATATTAAGAGCTTAAATTTTTTGATACATAGTGAGACATGAAAAGCGGCTAATTTTCTTTATGATAAAGCTACCTTTTTATTTGATACAACACTTAACTATATAAACCTTCCCGATTATTTAATACAATATGAAGCCCGCCCCCGCTTTTTCTTTTACATGTTTAATTGTCAATTCTTATATACCAACACGATTTTTTGTACAATGTTTTATGTTAAGATTTTACGCCATGCAATTTTTTATGTAAATACTTAAACTTGCTTAAATAGCTCTATACTATCAATAATGATTATCAGTATATGTAATAGTAGTAATAAAAGAATAAAATGAAATATAATTTTAGAGTTATAGTGAAATAAAGCAGTATTAAAAATTAACAAAAAGTAATAATAAATATTAATTTTCTGAAAAAAGTAATACTGTATGATCAGAAAAAAAGAGAAGGTTTTTTTATTGCCTTCTCTTGTTTGTGTATATAGTGTTTATATCATGTATTGCATTATTTAATATCTTTAAAAAAATCACTCTCACAGTTAATACTGCAAGTTAGATTTTCTTTTTTATTAAAAAGATAAGCTAGCTTTAAATCTTTATCACTTGTTACAATACAATCGCAAAAACGATAATCATTAATTGTCAAAACTCCGTCTTTTAAATTTGCAAACATAATAATCTCTCCTTTAAATAGTGTAAAATAAATTAGAATCTTAGCATAGCATCAAAAACTTGAGCAAGCTGTTTGCTTGTCAGCTCGCTCAACAGATTAGTATTCGATGCAACTTTTTGCACTATAACGCTAAACGTGTATGGATACTTACCCGCTCTTGATTGATCCATCGCTCTGTTAATCTTAATGCTATTTTTTCCGTAATACATTTTCTTTCCCTTTCTTAAAAAAATGTTATCTCAACTATTAGTATTATACTATATAATACAATTACGTCAACATTTATTTTATTTTTTTTGAAAGTTTTTTTTAAATATTTTTTTATTAATTTTTTTAGTTTTTTTTCTTGACTTGCTGGAATTTTTTGTTTTTTGTTATAACTTGTTTATATATAATGGTTTATGATAAAAGTCCCATAAATGGCTTGTATGCAATAGTTTTTTGTTTTTGGTATGGTTATACTAGCAGGTTTTACTTGTTTTCATAAGTTATTAATTTATATAGACTTATGGCTTTTATTATGTCTGTTGTAAAAAAATAAACGAGGCTTAGAATCGATTTTGCTTTATCAAGAAAAAATTAGCTCTTTTTTGTAGCACTGCCCGATTGCCCGCTTTAGTCTCTTATTAGTAGTAATGTTTTTAATTATAAATCTTTTTATTATAATTGAGTAACTTATATTTGTCAAGTGGAAAATCGGCTTTTTTTTTCTTGAGTAAGTTTTTTGTTTTTTGACTGATGCAACAATACAGGAGGTTTGGCAAGAAAATCCCTAGGGTTTGCCTTTTTTGATGCAACAATACAGGAGGTTTTATATTTTTTTGTTGGAAAATAGCTTTATCAAAAGAATTTTAGCCGTTTTTGCCGTTATTATTAATATCCTGCTTGCTCTCACTCGTCTTATTATATATAGTGATAGTAATGATCAGATTTTTTTGATACTGGACTGAAAATATTTTATGTTATAAACTGTTTAATATTACGAGCTTATAACTTTTTTAAATTTATTTTTATTTTTTTTGGTCAAAAAACTTTACATTGACGATATATAGAGTATAATACTAATAGGTTATTAAATAAAGGATATTAAAATGAGCTTGCACGACACGAATTGTTTAAAAAATATTGAGCTTATTAATAATGGTAGTTATGAGATTGACAATAAGAGCGCACTTCATTTTGCGGCTATTGCAGAATCTAAAAGTTTTTTTGAAAATTATGAAAAAAATATAAAAATTGATTTGACAAAAAAGTATGATCTTGTATAATGTATATATAGGTTATTGATTATTTATTTTAAAAAAGGAGTTGAAAATGAAAATGAAAACAGTTACAGAAATATTTTATATGCTAAAACATATCTCAGACATCAAAACATTAAAAATAGTCTTTTCTGAATATGTTCGCGGTTTGACGTTAAAACAAGTTTTGGGATATTAATTAATTTTATAATTTTTAAAAAGGAGGTTAAAATGAAATATTATGTAAAAAGTGACGGTACAATGATTATCAGGACAGCAAAAGCAAAAGGCAAAAAAGGATTTGTCGCTGTTACTGAAAAAGATCTTGAGAGAGAAAAAAATAATGCTCTAAATGTTGAGGGGCGCAGGATATACGCACGTTTACAGCGTGAGATTAGACGATCGCTTGCTGCTCCGGCTTGCTCAACAAAAAAAGTTAATCCCGATTTTTGGGATGATGTTAAGCTTGCTTCAAATCCTGGTGCAATGCGGGACAAAGAAGCAACTGCGGATTATAACTCTAATAATTATATTAGAGATTTTAAAACTCGTTCTATGATTAATAATAAAAAAGAGCGTGCGGTCGATTTGGTTGGAGGTGCGCTTAATGCTGCGTGCGGCTTGGATTAATATTTTTTT
>CAYYMT010000249.1:0-2927 GCA_964472715.1 uncultured bacterium
ACAGTATCCCCTTCAAAATCACCATAATCAAAAATAGTGTCAAAGAGGGTTTCATCCAATTTGATACTATTTCCATCTATACTCAGGCTGACACTGTTTTCGTCAACTAAATAGCCGGAGACGGTTATTTCCGAAGTGGCAAATTTCTCATTTTGCTGTGGAGCCTCGACAACAATCTGCGGCGGAATGGTATCATTAACCCGGACATCAAATGTCGCGCTGACACCGCTCTCTCCATTTAAATAATCCCAGGTGTCGCCGTTATCAGTGCTTCTCATAGCCTGATAATATTTTAACCATTGATCCTCCACCGCTTTATCCGGCTTCAACCGGTAATCCTGGGATCCGAAAATAAACCGGTGATTATCCGCTACCGATAAAACATCGGGATTTCTGGCGGTAATCTTGAATTTTATATACTCATCACTGTTCATATTACCATAGGCATCAACGGCTTTTACACTATAAATATTAACGACACCGGCAAAAATCTGGTCCGGCAAGTCAATAATAAGTGAATCAACAATATTGGGCAAATATTCAAAGGAATCAGTAAGCAGCGATATGCCCTTCTGGTTATCCAGTTTTATCTTGATTGATGAAGGGGCCAGTTTATTTATCAGCTCAATTTCCAGGTCGCCTTCTTCAAAAGTCGCTACAACAATGGAATCATTAATGATTTCCACAAATTTTCCTGCCCGGCCTTCCAGCCATTCAATTTTATTATCTACCGTCTGATCACTGAGCAGGGAAACGTACACGGTATCATTGTAGTTATATTTTTTATAACCGTCGCTGTCATAGGCCGTAAAACTGATATTCCTGGTCTCACCGGCTTTTAAAATTTCCCGGTCTGTTTCTTCCTCATCAATATTGAATGCAGCAAATTTTTCATTTTCAATACAGATTATTGTGGCTGTGTCCTTTCTTGTCGTAGCGCCGGGGCCGATATCCACGATGACAAGGGCCGAGTCCCGACCCTGTTCACTGGCATGATACCGGACATAATATTGGCCCGCCACAGTATCACGCTCAGTTAATTCACCCATCCCGACAAAATCATTATTACCGGTGTCCACCAATGCAAATTCCGGCTGGTAATCAAACAAACTATCTGTTGCAAGGGTTAAATTCCCATATTGATCATAGACTTCCGCGATTAATCGTTCACTGTAGGCATCAGCAATTAAGTCAGGAATTTTCTCAGGCACCAGTGACACCACATCCGGTTCTGCGGGAAGCACCCGAACGATAAAACCGGCGCTGCGATTTCCATAATTAGCCGATATTAATTGTTCGCCCGCTATCGTACCGGCATAAAATTCAATTCCACTGCCGGACGTTCCACCGGTATTGAGGGTTTTCCTGATTGAATGTTGACCATTGGAAAATTTTCCGTCTCCATCGGTTTTATATTCTATTTCATAGGAGCCGTCCACCTGGTTTCCAAATTCATCGTTGACATCAAATAAAATTATGGAATCGGGATAAACATCGGTATTTCCGGCAATCAAAATACTGTCGTTTGCCGCTGTATAAGCGGTATCCGTTCCAACAGCAAAATTATACGGCGGCCCTGAAAATAATGTAATACTTACTGTGCTTTCATAGCCGTCATCCGTATAGGCTGTCACAGAATCAATATTATTTACCGGGCGGATTTTTTGGCTGACGCTGTAATCCGCTGAAATATTTTTATTATTATTAATTTTAAGATTACTGATCCGTCTGGAAACTGTTGAATCCCCAAAGCTCCAGGATACATCATTCACTGACTGAGCATCAATATGGTTGCCGTAAATATCCTGGAATTCCACTTCCAGTTTCGTGGCTGTCCCGACAGTATCGGTCACATTCTGATCAATGGCATTACTGCTGAGATCGGGGGCTGATCCTATGACTTGCAACAACAGATTACCTAATTCTTCCGCAGTAATATCCATAGTTTTATCTTTGGTTACCGCGCCATTTGCAGATGCGCCGTCGTCATTACCATCATTATTTCCGTCCCAGTAAATTGTAATGGTTTGTTCCCCCACATAATATTTTGAGGGATGAAAATAGAGCGTTCCCTTGCCATCATCATCAAGGGCCAGCGGGCCGCCGAATAGTGTTCGCGATGTATTCTCAGACAAAATTCCCCGTCCGCCGGTTGTGAACCACAATTCTTCATTATCATCGACACTGTTGAGATATTCATCAACAACTGTTATATCCATTCTGGAATACTCATCCACTGTCAGTTCGTCTTTTGACAAGGAAAAATGAATATTCGCGGGATCGGCGGCAGTAACAATTGCCGGAAAATTATCAGCTGCCCGGCCAACAGAATCTATATCACCGGCGTAAGCTTCCAGGTAGATATCTTCCGATTTTGTGTATTTCAATTTATAAATCTGTTTTGTTCCGGAAGTCGTTTTTTCGGTTTTTGTCAATATACCGTTTCCCGGGGTTGTTCCCGCCGCATTCAGCCAGGCCTTAAAATTTACCGTTGTCGACACATCTCCGGTGGGATCGCCATTTTTGTCCAAAAACTCTGTTTCCACCACAAAACACTGGTCACTACCGGCAATCAGATCATCACTGTCCATTTCCGTTATGCGAATATACTTGTTGGCATCACTAAGGGTCGCGTAATTTGTCCCATGGGCCGACTGATACTCGTCACTGTCGGTCCAGTCGCTGTTATAGCGGACGAAAGCCCGGAAATGGTAGAGGCTACCATTTTCGATATTATCAACCTCTACACTTGTACCGGTTCCCTTATAAACCACATAATTTTCACTGCCGATCTCGGTTCCCTGACCAAAGTCGGGGTCAGCCGTATAAGCCGAGCCATCACCAACCGGTGTTCCATTAACCGCCGAGGATTTTTTCCCCAGTATTAATACTTCATCCCACCACACGCCATTGCTGCCGGCATAATT
>CAYYMT010000250.1:0-2923 GCA_964472715.1 uncultured bacterium
GCACAGACAGGCTTTCAGTTTCTCAGTGTTGCCACGGAAGCCAAAGGCGGCGCCATGGCCGATGCCATGACATCTCTGGAAATGAATTCCGGCGCCCTCTTTTTCAATCCGGCGGGAATGGCGAGAATGGAAGAGCGGTTTTCCCTGAGCGCGACACAGAACAACTGGATAGCAGACATTACCCATAATTCCTTCAGTATGGCGTTTAAACCAATGGGCGGACGCTTTGGCGTAATCGGGGCATCTTTTATGTCGGTTGATTACGGCGAAATCCAGGGAACCATGGTTTGGCAGAATGAAAAGGGATATATTGACACGGAAATTTTTAATCCCACCGCTTTTGTAGCCGGCCTGGGCTATGCCAAAACCCTGACAGATAAATTTTCTGTCGGCGGTCAGATGAAATATGCCGGGCAGGAACTGGGCAAAAGCATGGTGCCGGTTGGTGATGACAGCCTCAAAGTTCGCAAGAACCTGGCCTTTGCCACTGCCTATGATTTTGGTACCATCTACAAAACCGGCTGGAAATCTTTGCAGTTCGGTATGTCCGTGCGCAATTTTTCCGAAGAAATCGAATATGAAAAAGAGAGTTTCCTGCTGCCTTTGACTTTCAGGATCGGTATCAGCATGGACCTGATGGATTTTGTCAAAAACGTAGACCAGCACGGGTTAATGCTGGCCATCGACGCCTCTCATCCGCGTAGTTATCCGGAACAGTTGCGTGTGGGCCTGGAATACAATTTTATGGACACCTTCTACGGAAGGCTCGGTTATGTGGGAAACAGTGATGAAAATGACATTGCCTACGGATTCGGGCTGAAAAAGTTTGGCCTGGCTGTGGATTATGCTTTTACACCTTTTGGTGTTTTTGACAATGTGCAGCGATTTACGATAAAATTTGCTTTGTAAAATATAGTTTTTAACAATGAAGAAAAACATAAAGAAAATTTGGGAGAATACAATGAAACGAAATTTAGCATTAATGATTTTGCTGTCATTTGCTTTAGTCCTGATGAACTGTGAAGCGGAAGACAACCCCAGTGTCTGGGACCCCGAAGATGAAGGCGCGCCAACACCGGTGATCACCGAAGTGACACCAGCCAATGCCCAGTATGGTGGTGTGGGCACTAAACAATTAGTAACGATTGACGGCGAAAATTTTAATTCCGAAGTGGATGGCAATTTTGTCTATTTTGGTAATGTCATGGGGGATGTTATTGAAGCATTTCCGAATCAATTAAAAGTAGCCGCGCCGGCGAATTACGAAGACAGTTTAAAAATTGAAGTCCATTCCCATGGCGCTTATTTACCGGCAGTCTATGGCACCGAAGAAAACCCGGTACCCTATACGATCCTGTCGCCGGTGGAAAAACCGGGCAACTTTACCGGCTCTGATAAACCCGGCGCCCTGGCTGTGGATAGTGAAAACAATCTTTTCGTGGCCAGTGAATCCAGACTATTTAAAGTTACCCCTGAGGGTAATAAAATTTATTATGGAAATTTAACACAGCCCTGTACCCGTATTACCATCACTCCTGACGGCGCTATGGCTTATAATTATCTGAATTATGTCCTGAAAACCGACAGTCTTGAATTCGATCCCGATGTGGCCAAGCCGACTTCGGAATTTTTGAAAACCGCTGAAGCCATCAGGGATTTTGAATATGATTCAGAGAAAAATTTGATCGTAATCTCAAGATCAACAATTTCCTTTGCTGATATTGTAAACCTGGAAATAAAATCCGAACAGGTTTTTGAAGATTATTCTTTTATCACAGGAAGATTTTATAACGGAACATTGTACCTGTTCGCCAATTATATCGGAACTGACGCCGATATGACAGACGGACCTTATCTGCTGAAAATTGGTGTCGATGCCGCTGGTGCCGCTCTTACCGGTGATTTGCAGATGGTTTATAACTTTGACGAATTGGGATATCCGGATATTGCCATTAAAAGTATTGATATTACCACTGACGGTAAACTATATTTAGGTACAACAACACACTCAATGCTGATCAGTAATAGTGTTGAAGCCGGTGTTTTTGAACAAGTTTATCCCCAGATTCTCGGGGAGCACATGATCCATGATTTCAAGTGGAGTAATGATGAATATATTTTTATAAACACAAAAAATAGTAATGACGATACAAAGACAACAATTCTTAAACTGATGGTCTTCGAAGAAAGCGCGGACCATTATGGTAGAAACTAAGAAAACAGTTGTCTGATAACGAAAAAAAGGAGGATGACAATGAGAAAATTGTTAGTCGTTTTAAGTGTGCTGACATTAGTTAGCGCGAGTGCTTTCGCAGGATGGTCTCATGCGGAAACAATGTTTGATTTCAGTCGTGCTGACACAACAATCATCAAAACTGTGGGTGACATAACTGGTGACAGTTATGTACAAAGCTCACCTCACGGTGTTGTTGTAGATGCTGATGGAAATTTCTGGATTGCCTTTCACGACGGATATGGCGATGAAAGATTGTGGAATGATGTTGATGATGCCGATGGTGACGGCGTGACTACTGATGATACCACCTGGACAAAACCATTATGGTGTATCAGCCCCGAAGGTGAAGTTGTTCACAGGATCGAAGAATTTGAACTGCCCGACGGCGAAACTGAATTGCTCCATGCGTATTCACCGCATAATGGTTCAGGAAAAGGAATTTCTATGGCCAGTGACGGCAACATTCTATTCTCTTCCTATTCAGCTGTCTACAAATTCAACTACCAGACCGGTGAATGTATGAACTATTATATTCCCGAAGCATTGGGTTCAATAACCGAAGCCGTGCAGGATGATAATTCCGGCCTGATCTATCACGCTTATGTACTGGGAGCTGAAAAACCGGTTATTATTCTTGATGAAGATATGGAAGTTGTTGGCAATGCCCTGGATACTCTTGGATACATT
>CAYYMT010000251.1:0-2842 GCA_964472715.1 uncultured bacterium
CAACTTATCGGGGTGATATCATTTTTGTGGATGACAGCCAGGATTTTGACAGCATGAATGATATGGTCAATGAATTTAAATACTGGGGCAATTTCTATAAAAATAATCCGGTGATCTACCAGTTTGGCTATAACAGTGATGTGGATTCCGACGGTGATAATGATGAAGACTGGTGGGGGAATTTTGATGATCCGGCAAAGACCATTGGTGATGAATTATTTTTGAATATCAACAATTGTCTGGGTATTTATTGGGTGGATTTTACTATCAAAGAGGTTTTTCCGGTTGATGAGGTACTTGCTGTTGATAATGAAAATCAATCACAGCTTCCGCAGCAACTAATGCTGGCCCAAAATTATCCGAATCCTTTTAACGGGCATACCAAAATTGAGTTTACTATTCACCAAAAAGGATTTTTCAAACTGATAGTGGTTGATTTGCAGGGAAGATTGGTCAAAGTGCTTTTTCGGGACCATCTGACTCCCGACACCTATCGATATGATTTTGATGCACAGGGATTGAGTTCCGGCATCTACTATTATCAGTTGATCGGAAAAGATACAAAAAGCACGCGTAAGATGGTTTATATGAAATAGACAGATGGTTATAGGTATGATTTTTATAAACTCATTGTGAATTTAATATTCACACGGATTTTTTCATGAGAACACGGATAATGATTTTTTATTTCGGAATAATTGACGGCTGTTTTGTTTAAGCAGAAATTGATATGGACTGCATTAACCGTGTTAATGCAAGAAGCGATTAACAATAATGATATTCTGAAATCACAAAGGGATTAAACAAAAATAACCATGGGGGCCAACCCATGGTTATTTTAATAATATCCTCAAAATCATCTCATTCACCACCAGTTTCGACTGGTGGTGAAATTAAAAGTATTGCCGAATCAAGATTTTCTTTGGCATACAATAACCAGCGAGAAGTTTCATCTTTCATATATTAATTCTCCAGATTCAATTTCTTTTATGAAGATAGAATCAGAATTTTTATTTCCTATAGGAATTATATCAATTGGGATGCGTTTTGAAATGGCTCGTGTTAACCTGCGATATTTTAATGCTAATGGTAGATAAGATTCTTTACTGTTTTGAAATATTGCTATATCTATATCATTAATATCTGTATCAGAAAGAAATGAACCAAAGACAATAATTTTATCAATTTCTTTTTCTTGTTTTAAACTGTTTTTCAATTCTTGTTTAATTTCTTCTTTAATATTCTTATCAAGGCTCATTTTTTTTCTCTGTAATTACTTGTTTATAGATTAGGATTATTTTTTAGAACATGCAATAGATTTTCTTGTGTCATTTCTATTTTGCTAACGGGACTGACCGACACAGACTCCGAAGCGAAATATAGCTGACCCAATCTCAAAATGGCAGTCCGGAGCCAAAAAAATTTCCAAATCCGAGCCGCTGTCTGTGTTTGTCTCCAGACAGACGTTACCATCTTTATTCCCAAGGATTAAATAAGGTAATATTACATTTTTCAAAATCTTTAATATTTCTTGTTACAAGACAGAAATTATTTTGTTTTGCAGTAGCTGCAATTAATGAATCAATTGAAGGCATTTTTAGTCCTGTTAATTCAAGAGCAGCAGACATTTTCCCCCATTGAAATAAAGTATCTATATCGAGATTAATTATTCTGTTATTGAATCTGGTTAATAAATCCTCATGTAACCATTCTGATATTAATGATTTTCGTTTTGATTTTGGTAATTTAGATAATCCTTTTTCAATCTCCCCAATTGTAATAACTGATAGAAAAAGTTTTATTTCATCAATTGAATCAACCCAATTAACAACTTTTTTATTTGGCTCATTTTTTATTAGTTCAGAAACAATACAAGTATCTAATAAATAATTCATAAATTTATATCTCTTGGTAAATCTTTAGAACGATTAACGTCTAAATTCATATTTTTTAAAGGTGAATTATTAAAAAAACTAGATAATTTTTGTTTGGGTTTATTTATTTTCCTATAGTCTTCTACAGAAATTAATAAAACTTTTTCAGCTCCATGTTTTGTTATAACTTGTGGTCCATGTTGTATTGCTTCATTAATTACTTTACTAAATTTTGCTTTTGCTTCTTGTAATTGCCATGTATTTTTCATAAATCCTCCTGACTAGTCTGACTAAATTTATGTTAAATGTTTATTTTTATCAAATGCTTATTTTCTAATTTTTTAATTTATTGTAATGATTTTGGAGAATCACTTTTTACATGCTAACATTAGTACTGACCGACAAAACCATTTCAAAAAAGGTAGTTCCATGGAGAAACTTTTTTTGACTATAATTTGTACTATTTTAACCATTAATGATTCTATCCTCAAGTCCTGAAGAAATTACTTCTCTGTAGGGTAATTCCCAATATTTTTTTGCTTTATTCCACTTCCCACCAGATTTCTCTACTGCCACATCAGTCCCATCTCTCGACGGCCTAATGGCATAGACACAAGTACAATTTTTAGTGATTAAATGCGGTTCAGTGGCAGTGTTCTGAATTATGTGCCTTGGCTAAGTTATTTCAATAGGATTATTTAGTCAAGTTTTTTATCAACAGGATGATAAAAAATCCCGCATTCAAAAAGTGCTTTTCATTAAGACAACAACACTTATCATCAGGGTCACTGAAATCACTTATAGAAAGAACTCTAAAGGAATTCAAAAAAAAGATCATACAAAGAAATGTATCTGTTCTAAATAAATTATAAAAACGTTAATTATTTTTCTATTTAATTTTCCACCAACTAACCCTGTGAAATAATTTTACATTTCACGGGTTAAAAAGTTGGTGGTTAATAATATCC
>CAYYMT010000252.1:0-2834 GCA_964472715.1 uncultured bacterium
TTACCATCTTCATCTATTTTGCACATATTTAGTATCCCATCTTTCCGTTCTATAACAAAACAAGATGAAAAACTCATCTTGTTTTTTCATTTTATAAAGTGTCAATTTATGATTTAATGACCCAGAGTTTGACAGAAGTAGTAATTTCGGAATGCAGTCTGACGGGGATATCATAGATTCCCAGAGCCTTGATCGGTTCTTCCAATTGAATCTGGCGTTTATCAATATCATAGCCTTTTTCCTGCAACTGGTCAGCGATCATCTGGCTGGTCACAGAACCAAATATCTTATCGTCTTCACCAACTTTTACCGGTACTGTTAAGGATAATGTTTTTAATTTTTCCGCCAGTTCCTGAGAACTTTTCAAAGCGCGGGCTAATTTATTCTTTTTCTGTTTGGCAATTTCTTCGAATTTTTTCATATTCTGCTTACTGGCTTTCAGTGCAATTCCTTTGGGTATCAGGTAGTTTCTACCGAAACCGTCTTTAACTTCCACCTGTTCTCCAGCTTCGCCAAGATTTTCGTAATCACGTAGTAAAATTATACGCACGGTTGACCTCCATTCTGGTTATGAATCTTATAATTCTTTCAAATTATTTGAATATGGCAATAAAGCAATATTACGAGATCTTTTAATCGCAGTGGTCAAAAGTCTCTGATGCTTTGTGCAAGTTCCGGTAATTCTTCTTGGAATTATTTTTCCCTGTTCTGTGATAAACCTGCGTAACATTTTATAATTTTTGTAATCAATCTCCAATTCCGGTGCTTCGCAAAATTTGCAGATTTTTTTACGTCTCATCATAGCCATAGTTATACCTCTCTTGATTCTTTTTCTTCTGGTTCGGATTTTTTGGTAAGATCCGGCTTTCCATCTAATTTTACAGTCAGGTGGGCCAGAATATCATCGGTGATTTCCATCCAGTCTTCAAACTTTCTGACTGTGTCACTTTTTTCAGACTCAAAGATGAAAAGAATGTAATTTCCATATTTCTGGTGTTCAATCTGATAGGCCAGGCGTTTTTTGCCCATTTCTTCTTCTTTCAAAAGATTGCCACCAGCATCTTTTAACTCTTTTTTGATCTTGTCCATCAGTGTCTCCAGAGCGCTTCCTTCAACATGTGGATTGATGATGAATAAGTTTTCGTAGTATCTCAATCTTATACTCCTTATTTTATTTGCATTTTTTCATTTTTTTAAATCAGCGGTGCGATTACCAGTGACACAATTGACATCAATTTGATCAATATGTTTAAGGCCGGGCCGGCAGTATCCTTAAAGGGATCGCCTACCGTATCGCCTGTCACTGCTGCTTTATGGGGATCATCACCTTTGCCGCCAAAATTTCCGGCTTCGATGAATTTTTTGGCATTA
Organism: uncultured bacterium; assembly: GCA_964472715.1. Lineage (GTDB taxonomy): Bacteria > Fidelibacterota > UBA2242 > UBA2242 > JAFGTP01 > JAFGTP01. The sequence continues at coordinate 1,372 of CAYYMT010000252.1, forward strand.
TCCCAGGCACCTCCGGAATTCGCCATAAAAATCGCCAGCAGGACACCGGAAACAGTGACCCCGGCCAGCAATCCGCCCAGCATTTCTTTATTTATATATCCGATGATCACGGGCAATGAAATTGCCAGGATACCGGGGAAAATCATTTTTCGAATAGCTGCTTTTGTGGAAATATCCACACATTTTGAATATTCCGCCTCAGCTGCCCCTTCCATCAGTCCTTTGATCTCACGAAATTGCCGCCGCACTTCCCTGATCATTTCCTCGGCCGCATCGCCAACCGCGCTCATCAGCATACTACTGAAAAAATAAGGCAGCATTCCACCGACCAGCAGTCCTGAAATAACATAGGGATTGGTAATGTCGATGGCGGTAATGCCGGCTGAAGTTTTAAAAGCATTAAACAGGGCCAGTGAAGTCAGGGCCGCCGATCCAATGGCAAAGCCTTTTCCAATGGCAGCTGTTGTATTTCCCACTGAATCAAGTTTATCGGTTCGTCTACGAACTTCCCGTTTCAGCATGGCCATTTCCGCAATTCCACCGGCATTATCCGCTACCGGTCCGTAGGCATCAATCGCCAATTGGATACCGGTGGTGCTGAGCATACCGAGGGCCGCCAGGGCAATTCCATATAGTCCCGACAGGGAAAAAGCGATCATAATTGCGGCTGTGATCATTATTATCGGCCACAGTGTGGACAACATTCCTAAACTCAAGCCGGCAATAATATTGGTCGCGTGGCCGGTTTGGGATTGTCGCGCTATCCCCTGGGCCGGTTTTCTGGCGTCGGATGTATAATATTCTGTCACCATGCCAATGCCAACTCCGGTCAATAATCCTGTCACCAAAGTGAGGAATATATCCAGTTCACTGACCATATTGGTTCCCATGGTAATGGAGCCGCCTAAAATAAATTTTGCCAGCGGATAAGCCAGTACTATCAGGAGCAGGTCGGCGGTAAAGGTTCCCTTATTTAAAGCAAACTGAGGGTCTCCGCCTTCTTTTATTTTCACCATGAATGTACCAATTAAGGAACAAATAATACCCGTGGAAACAATGGCCAGCGGCAAGTAAACTAATTTCATGTCATAGATAGCGCCGAGAACCATGGCACTGATGATGGCGCCAATGTAACTTTCAAAAAGGTCGGCGCCCATACCGGCCACGTCACCGACATTATCACCGACATTGTCAGCAATTGTGGCGGGATTTCGCGGATCATCTTCGGGAATTCCGGCTTCCACTTTACCCACCAGGTCCGCGCCGACATCAGCCGCTTTTGTATATATACCGCCGCCCATTCTGGCAAATAAGGCCACAGAACTGGCGCCGAGACTAAATCCACTTAAGATCGGCAATACAACGGATTGAACATTATCAATCTCAACACCGAAAATGCGTGTAAAAATGAAAAACAGAAGACCCAGGCCAATGATTCCCAGTCCCACAACACTCAGCCCCAT
>CAYYMT010000253.1:0-2808 GCA_964472715.1 uncultured bacterium
CGGACATTTTTTTCAGAATTTATCTTGATAAAATCAGTTTAACATAGTAGGCTTTATAAATAAATATATGGAGCATAATATCTATTACACGAAAACAGCCGATCAGGTTCTGAAAGAATTAGATAGCAATAGAGATGGATTAAGTGCCGGGGAGCATCAAAACCGGTTGGATAAATATGGCCTTAATAAACTAAAGGAAACAACGAAAAAAGGATTTTTCCAAATACTCTGGGCACAGATTAACAATCCCGTTGTATACTTATTGACAGCGGCGGCAATAGTTGCTTTCTTTTTTGGCGACCTTGCCGAAGGAGTTGCCATTTTTGTGGTTATTCTGATCAATACCGCTATCGGCTTCTGGATGGAGTACCAGGCGCAGGAGTCCATGGAAGCGCTTAAAAAAATGGACAAGATTAAAGCAAAAGTGGTCAGGAATGGGGAAACAAATACTATCGATGCCGAAAAACTCGTTCCCGGTGATATCATTCAGATCGAAGCCGGAATGATTGTCCCGGCCGATGCCCGCATTATCGAAAACAGCGAACTGGAAGCCGATGAATCAGCCCTTACAGGGGAATCTGTTCCTGTGGAAAAAACAACCCAAAAAATCGCCGGTGACCAAAGCCTTGGCGACCGCACAAACATGCTTTTCAAAGGAACGGTTATCACCGGAGGAAGTGGCACAGCAGTGGTAACGGCGACGGGAATGAAAACAGAAATGGGGAATATTTCCACAATGGTCAGCGAAGCCGGAGAGGAACAAATTCCCCTGGACAAAAAACTTAACAAACTGACCAAAAATCTTATTTGGCTGACCCTGGGGCTTGCCCTGATATATTTCACTTTAGGCTTGTTAACCGGAAAAGAAGTCTACATCCTTTTTCAGACCGCTGTGGCATGGGCCATAGCCGCTATTCCCGAAGGCTTACCCGTAGTAGCCAGCATTGCCCTGGCCAGGGGTATGTTGAAACTTGCAAAGCATCAGGCGGTTATCAAACAATTATCAGCAGTTGAAACCCTGGGCGAAACAACAGTAATTTTTACCGATAAAACAGGAACGCTTACAAAAAATAAACTGTCCCTGGAACAAATCGCGCTGCCCAATGAAACTTACGCCGTGACCTTCCGGGAAGATTCGGTTCAACTGGAACCCGATATTCCCCGCGAGACACCGGAAAACTTTCAGCATTTCATGAGAATATCAGCCCTCAGCAATTACGCAGATCTGGAAAAAGGAGATGGTGATCCCCTTGATCTATCCTTACTGAAATTTTTAAAGTTTTACGACAATGAAAAATGGGACGCATTTAAAAAAATGCCGCGTAAAGTGGAAGACCCTTTTGACTCAGAAACTAAATTAATGGGTTCGGTAAATGAATATGAGAACCATTACTATGTCTCTTGTAAAGGTGCTGCCGAATCTATTATTTCCCGTTCCACATCAATTCAGATTAATGGCGAAGAAGAAACCTTTTCCGAAGAAATGAAACAAAACTGGAAGAAAAAAGACGATGAGATGTCATCCAAAGGCTTACGCGTCATTGCCTACGCTTATAAAACCATTGATGAACTCAAAGATGATGTGGATGATGCCACAGAAACTTATATGCATTCACTGGTATTTATCGGCCTTGCCGGATTTCTTGATCCGCCAAAACCGGAAGTACAAAAGGCGGTTGAAGAATGCCAAAGCGCCGGCATTAAAGTGATCATGGTTACGGGAGATCACCCGGGAACCTCAAAAAACATTGCTCAACAGGTACACATTGTCGAAGATGAAGCCGCCAATGTCATTCAAGGGGATGAACTTAAAAAAGATCAACACAGTGAAATAACCGCCACCCGTATTTTTTCCCGTGTAGACCCGGAGCAAAAGCTAAACATAATAGACCATTTCCAGCAGCAAAATGAAATTGTCGGCATGACCGGGGATGGAGTCAATGACGCACCGGCCCTGAAAAAAGCCGACATCGGAATAGCCATGGGAAAACGGGGCACACAGGTGGCTGGAGAAGTGGCCGACATGGTGCTTAAAGATGATTCATTCCCATCCATTGTACATGCCGTTAAAGAAGGACGGATAATTTTCCAAAATATCCGGAAATTCATCATCTATCAACTCTCTTACCATCTGGGTGAAATACTGGTGATTGGTTCCATTAGTTTTACGTTGTTTAAATTACCTGTGCTGCCCCTCCAGTTGCTATTTCTAAACCTGTTATCCGATGTATTTCCGGCCCTGGCCCTGGGTGTGGGCAAAGGAAACCCGGCTGTGATGAAACTGCCGCCTAAAGACCCGGAGGAACCAATAATTACCCGCAGATGCTGGTTCAGAATTATCTATTACGGAATTGTTTTCGGAATTACGGTCGCAGGCGCGTATTTATTTGCCAAACTGGCCCTCAATCTTTCTGATGAGATTGCCAACAATGTTGCGTTTTTTACACTGGCTTTCAGTCAGTTATTACATGTATTCAATATGCGCGATCCCGATGAAGGTATTTTCGTGAATCAGGTGACCAAAAACAAATTTGTGTGGTATGCCCTGGCATTTTGTATTGCAGTAATTGTGGCAGCTTATTTCATACCGGTATTAAAGCAGGTGTTATCTTTTCAGGATATGAGCATAAAAGCGTGGCTGGTTGTTCTTATTGGTTCGCTCTCGCCAATTATAATAATTCAAACAGGTAAGTACATTGCCCACAAATTCAATATCATGTCAACACTAAAATGATGGATTAGTTGACAGGCTTTTCCCTCTCCGATCATTCTATCCTGAGCAGAACAACAGGTTGTCAAAGCGTGTCC
>CAYYMT010000254.1:0-2805 GCA_964472715.1 uncultured bacterium
GAAACCACCCAAGAAACCACCCAAGAAACCACCCGGATCAAAATTATCCGGCTATTAAAAGAAAATCCAAAATATACCAGGGAAGATTTGGTCAAGTTACTCAACCGGTCTGATGCAACCATAAAAGAACATATAGCGAACTTGAAAAAAGATGGCCTGTTGGTTCGAAAAGGGAGTAAAAAATCAGGATATTGGGTGGTTGTGGATGAGCATGAAGGATAAAGTTGAAATATTTGCGCTTGAGAAGAGCCGTTCGCTGTCCCAATCCGTCATCGCAATCCCACCCCGTCATTGCGAGCCTGCGAAGCCTGCCCGCCCTCCGGGAGCAGGCGGGTTTATGCGCCTCTGGTGTGCAATCTCGAAGTCTCGAAGTGGGGCACAAGCATTGTGAGGCAATTGCTCAGGATGTCGAGATTGCCACGGTCACTGCGTTCCCTCGCAATGACTGTTTCCCCAATCCGTCATCGCGAATCCCGATTTATCGGAATGAAGCGATCTCGACGGATCGAAGTAAGACACAGACAGTATGAGGGCATCAAACAGGACATCGAGATTGCTTTGTCACCCTGAGGCCCTCGAAGGGTAACAAATGCTGGTGTTCGGTGGATAAAATTCAGCCACGAAATAGTCGAAATAAACGAAAAAGTGTAAAGATATCTGGTGATATGGCTGCTGTGTAGTGCATGTTTCAAAAATATATTGCCGCCAGTCAGAGGCCTGATTGAAAACAGATTAACGCAGATTGACACGGATGAATCTGAAAACTTACATCTCTTTACCAAACTCCTGTTTGGTAAAGTACTGAGATTGTGATCGTAGCATGGCGCGTGTTCCCCAGTGGGGACTTTGACGAACATGGAATTGAGATTGTTGTGAGTAATCAGTAAATAAAATCTAAGTATTGATTAGACTAACCACAAAGTGTATATTCTGTATATAAAACAGAGGTTTGTATGTTGAGAGAAATAATAAAAGTTACAAGTAGTGACTATACAATACATATTCCTGAAGAATACATTAACCAGGAAGTGGAAATATTGATACGCCCATATTCTGGAGATACTGTTCGTGAAGAAGAGGTAGAGTACTGGCAAAAGATTGGACAAAGATCTTTAGATAAAATATGGGATAATGATGATGATGAGGTTTATAGTGAATTATTGTAAAGGCGATGTTGTATTATTCCCTTATCCATTCACTAATCTTGACACCAAAAAAGTCAGACCTGCCATAATAATAAGTAATCAAAACGCAAAATATCCAGATGTTTTTATTGTCCCTTTAACCAGTAAAACTTCACATTTATCCGATGGAGAATTTGTACTGTCGAAATGGCGCCAGGCGGGATTAAATATTGTAACTGCTGTAAAAAGAGGGTGCTGTCTTGCAAATAGTGATATAATTTTGAAAAAAGCAGGTGTCTTAGATAAAGAAGATCTGATGAGGATAGAAAATTCTTTGAAAATATGGCTTGATTTGTAATAAATCTTTTTCCCGCAGATTGACACGGTTGAAATGAGGATTGGAGTTGAGATTGAGCACTGGTAGGTCGGATCTGTATGATTGTGAAACCTGATTATCTTTTTTAAATTAAAGTTGAAAATTTAAAATAATGATGAGTATAGATATGATTACAAAAGATATGATAAAAAATGAGATAGACAGACTCCCTGACGAATCTTTAGAGATGGTTTATCAATATATTCTTGATGCAGAATCGCATATCATTCCTAAAAGGAAAAAGGAAGAAAGCAGTCGAGCTTCTTCAGTTGTTAGTAGTAAAGGAATTTTTACAAAATATAATAATCCGGATTTGATTCAATCTGAAAAAAAAGCCTGGACAGAAGCAGTTCGGGAAAAACATGCTGATTATCGACGCTAATGTTGTTCTAAGATTTCTGCTTCAGGATCATGAACTGTCAGAAAAGGCGAATAAAATAATCCTGAATAATCAAGTTTTTATATTTAATGAAGTGTTGGCGGAAATTGTATATGTACTTCAAAAAGTATATCATATAGAACGAAGTGAAATAAAAGATGGCTTAATTCAATTTATTGAAACTAATAGTGTTCAAGTGCATGATATAAAAGTATGTATTGTAGCACTAAAAACCTATTGTGATAATAATATAGATTTCGTTGATGCGCTACTGTTTGCTCAAAGAAAAATAAATAAAAAGCAAGTTGCTACATTTGACAAACGATTAAATAGACTTTTAGTTACTGTTGGTGATAGGTGACTTAAGAATTTAGGTTGAGGCTAAGCTTTCCGTCTTCGTCCTTCGGATTTCCGTCGCCGTTTCACTATGCCGGACAAGACGCCGGACAGGAAGGCTGAGACTTTGTCACCCTGAGGCCCTCGAAGGGTAACAAATGCCGGTGATCGGTAGGTAAAATCCAACCACGAAATAGTCGAAATAAACGAAAAAGTGTAAAGGTATTTTGTGATATGGCTGTTGTGTAGTGCATGTTTCAAAAATATATTGCCGTCAGTCAGAGGCCTGATTAAAAACAGATTAACGCAAACTGACACGGATAATTAAGAATAACACCATAATTCATTATGGTGAACAGAGCAGATCATAAACCACATAGTACACTTCAGTGTACTTCCAAATCGCTTTTTGGAGTGCATTAACCATGTTAATGCAAAAACCAACATGGTTGGTTTACTCCATATATCGGGGACTTCAAATTTAAAGAATTTTTATTTGCCATTTACCTTTAAATGATGGTATCTTTTGACGCGGTACTTAAAACCAACGAAAACAATAAAATTATTTATAGCGAAAACCGCTCACAATT
>CAYYMT010000255.1:0-2799 GCA_964472715.1 uncultured bacterium
ACCTGTTCAATAGTCAGGCCGGCTATCCAACCCCGAAAATTGATGTTCGGGCAGCCATTTTTCAGGAGGACAAAATTCTGCTGGTCCAGGAAAAACTGGATGGAAAATGGGCGCTACCCGGTGGCTGGGCTGACAGCACACACTCTCTGAAAGAGAATCTTATCAAAGAAGCACAGGAGGAGGCCGGCGCCACCATTCGGCCAAACAGAATCATCGCCATTCACGACCGGAAAAAACACAATCAACCACCGATTCCTTTTGGCGTTTATAAAATATTTGTTCTTTGCGATCTGGATAAAATGGAATTTAAACCCAATATTGAAACTGCCGCCGCTGAATTTTTTGCATTGGAAAACCTGCCGGCGTTATCCACCGGCAGGAATACGGAGCAGCAGTTAAAAATGTGTTTTGACGCCCAAAAAAATCTTGATGCCCAACCCTTTTTTGACTAATCCCGGCCTGTTTTTTTAAAGCGAAAAACCCATAGTCCAAAAAGCAGTAAAATCACCAGAAAAGTAACAATCACGGCCCATCCGTTTAGAATCCTGGAGTGTGCGGTCATTTCAAAATCTTCCAGGGAAAACCGGTCATGACTGAACTCCCACTTCACAACATTGCCCTCAATAATATTGGAATTTGTGGCTAGCAGGATTCCCGGCATTTCCACCACCACATTAAACTCACCGATCAGACTCATAATACCAGTACTCACCTTTTGGAGTTCAAACAAAATATTTTTGAGTGGTTGTCGCAATCCCTTCAGTTCATCTCGTCCATATTGCCGGGCTAACAAATTCATTATTTTTGTTGTTGATTCCGAAAGATCTTCCAACTCCACAACACCTTCAATAATAGTTTGCAGAGAATCTTCAATAGGACGTAATTTTTCGAGGTCCATGCTGTTTCCACTTAATTCATTAATTGCCCTGGTCATTTCAATCTCAAAATATGTGTAAACATTTTTTTTCATCCACTGATTAACCATGTTTTCGACATTACTGCTGTCGCCATTCTGATAATAAAGTTGTTTTTGCTCCTCAGATAAATATTCATCAATTGAAACAAATTGTTTGAATCCGTAATAGGGATAGATTTCCTTAAAATAATAATAGGTATAAAACCACCTGAACTTCTTATCGACAGAAATCTGTGGAACAATTTTCTTCAGACTATCACTATTCTGAATCAGTGCCCGGTTCACCAGTTCATCGGTTTTAAATATCCGATGGGCCTTATAGATAAAATTGGAGCTGTCATTTTTATCAATTTCAATACCGGTTGTCCATTGCTTGTCAAGTGGCAGGGGTAATGCAGTATATTCACCGTTCATTATCTGCTTAACCGTGGTAGAATCCTCACTAAATATTATTATTTTTTCAATACTGCCGTCGCGATGGATTTTAGTTTTATCAGTGAATTCAAAACAGCTTTTGAGCATAAATAACAGGAACAAGCAAAAGACAATTACAAATTTTATTCTATACATGGGTATCTCCTTTTAATCGAAAAAGATTATATTTGTGCAAAATCAATTGGGAATGGTTCATAATTCGATGCATCTCTTTATTATTGATTCCGTTTTTGATTGTTATGGTTTTTAATTCCGGAATTGTATTTATAATTTTTTGGATTAATTCCCCGGTAATTTCAATCCTGAATGATGTGTTCAATAATGTAATGACTTCTTCTGAAGAGAGTATTTCCCGGTTAGACAATGAATAGTCCAGCACTTTGTCTAACCGTTGCGGGGATATATTCCGGTGTGCCACACCAGAGAGCTGCTTTACCTGATCCTCCAGGGCTGCAATTCGATTGATCATATAAAATTCATGGATGAAGAAACTGAGAATTATCAGAAAACTCACTCCCTTAATTAAGGCCGGGACAAACAAATAATCCAACTTGCTTAACAGCTTATCTACTATTGAACTTTCAGATCTTTCCGGCAAACCGGCCAGAAGGTCATCAGCAAATTTTGGATTAACTGTATAGTTAGTCAGAAGATTTTGAGAATGAACAGAAAAACTGTCTAAACTTTTTTCAATTTTACCAAAATCCCGGCTACAATTCTGACATTTTGATAAATGGTCCTTGAGTTGTTTTTCCTGAACAGGTGTCAACTCGCCTTCTTTGAATAAATATATATACTGTTGAAAATGATCACATGTCATGGTTGGTATCCGTTTTTAAGAGTTTAATTTTATTTTGTAATGACCGGCGGGCATGAAAAAGATTTGTTTTCACTGCCGCATGGGAAATATTCAGAATAGATGCGACTGTCTTAATATTCATTTCCTGCAGATCACGTAATATGTAAACAGATTTTTGACGGTCCGGCAATTCCCCGATCAGACTACATATTTCCTGAAAAGTCAGACTATCAACTTTATTATATTTTAATGTTTCATCGGGAATATAATTGTTGTCACGGTTGCGCTTTCGCTGTTTGTGTTTCCAGTAATCTTTACAGCGATTATGGGCAATTCGAAAGATCCAGGGACGAAAGGCCAAATTATTATCAAAGCGATGTATTTTTCGCCACACCCGGAGAAACACCTCCTGCAAAATATCATGAGAGTCATCCGGTTCACCGGTCAGACTGAGTACAAAGTGAAACAGTGACTGCTGGTGATGTTCAATTACTTTGCGAAAAGCAAGCTTGTCCCCTTTTTTGATCTTTTCGATAAGTTGCTTTTCTGTTTTCATGAGTCTATGATCTTTCTTGCATAATTTCTAATCTACGCCTACAATACGCCACAATCTACCAAAGGTTAAAAATTATTTTTATGAAATCGCAAT
>CAYYMT010000256.1:0-2789 GCA_964472715.1 uncultured bacterium
AGCGCTCGGTCAAGTAATGAGTGTTATTGATCGCATCCAGGGAATTGGGGAAGAGGTCTACCATTTCCTCTTCGGACCGGAAAAAATGTTTTTCATCTTTGCAGTCTTTTTTTGTTAATGCCGACAGTGTTGTGTTCTTTTCTATGGCCCTGAGAATTTTATGAGTTTTCTGCTCTTGGGAATGAATAAAATATACATCGCCGGTGGCCACCGGTTCCAGCCCAAATTCCCGCGCCAAGGCCCGGGCTTCGGTTTCCGACGTCCCGCAGCGTAATTCCACAAACAGATGGGTGGCGGAAATATATTTACGCAATTCTTCCAGCACTGTGCGCTGATGGGCCAGAATAAAAACGCCGGCATTTTGCTTTTTCAGTAGTTTTTTGAGGGTGATTTCTCTATCGGCTTTAACATCGGAAATAACATGGCAGATGTTTTCATAGCCCTTTTGATTTTCCGCCAGTAATATGAGGTCGAAATTGTCTGTAATGATATTAGTGCCGGCAATGGGCAGTATGTTGGCTTCTTTGGCCTTTTGAATGAAATGAATGAAACTGCGCAGGGAATTGACTTCCGTCAGCGCCATGGCTGACTGCTTGTATTGCCGGGCACGGATCAGTAACTGATCGATGGTGACAGTGCCCATCATGGCGGAGTAATTTGAATGTGTGTTTAGGTGTACGAACATCACTACGTTCCCAAATAAAATTTGGGAACGAGTGGGAGTCCCGGTTGATTCATTGATTTCGCCGGTTGTATATCGGGAATGCGCAGTTCCGCTGCCTTTTTGATACAGGTGAAGCCGTACTTGTCCCGCAGCCGGTCAATGGTTTTGGAAATGTCATCGGGCTTGGGCTTCTCAAAGAGACTCAACTGATGCACCGCCGGTTGAAATTTACAAGCGTCGATCATGATGGAGCGAATGCGATTGCGGCGGTAATTGGCTTTCTGAAACAGTTCCCGGCAGGTTTTACTAATGGTATTATTATCATTTTTCAGGAGCCGGGTGGTACGGGTCTTTTTGAACCCGTCGGAATAGTGGACTTCCAGGCTGAGTTTGCCGGCCACCTGGTTGCGCTTGCGCAGTTCGTAGCCCAATTGCTCTGAGAGCCGAATGATCACCGCATCGAGAATATCCGCATCATTGGTGTCTTCCTGGAGAACGGTCTGGCGAATGATGTGATTGAGCAGTTTCGGTGGCTGCACAATGGAGCTGTCTTCGCCACGGGATTCCTGTTTCACTTTTTGGTAATTATCCGAAAAAATGATGTTGCCGGCTTTTTCATCGGCAGTCAGTTGCTGAATTTCCCGGACTCGTTGCAGGTAGAGAAAATTGATGATCTTTTCGATTTTGCGCTCCCGGGCTGAGGGCAAGACCTGTGATTGTAACGGCGCGAGAAATCGGGATTCATTGCCGCGATTGATTTTGTAAATCGGCTCTTCCACCACGGCTGTGCTGATATTGCTCACCAGTTTGTTGACGCTGATGCCGACGCGGTTTTCCATGGAGGCGCGTTTGTTGATTTCCTTGAATATTTTGTAGCCTGCTTGTTTGGTGTCGCTGTAAATATTTTTCATGCCGGTCATGTCGAGATAATATTGCCCGAAATTTCCGGGTTCAATAACGGGCGAATAGTATTTCAGAATTTTGTAGATGTAATTGTGGATTTTTTTGTAGAGCCGGTCATTGAAGGGCAGCATCTTGACGTGGTGAGACATTTTCCGGGCCAGGGAAACTTTCATGCCCCGGTAAAATCCTTCCTGTTCGGCTTCCGGCGAAAGGTTGACAATGGTCCCGTTCTGATTGGTTGAGGAAATGATCGCCACGGGATAGTCCACCAGTGTTCTGTCCAGCATCTGCTCAGCCTGCAGTTCGAAGTTTTGGAGTCTGATATGGAATACGGCGTTATTCATTGGTTATTTAATTTTTACCACGAAATAAACGAAATAACCGAAAACTTGATTCGTAATTAGTAATTGGTAATTAGATCCATGTTCATCCGCGCCAATCCGCGGCAAGAATATCTGCTTGCTATGCGTAATGTTATGAAGCATAGTGGCTCATAATTCACTCCTTACAGCATATTTCCGGAATACATAGAGCACAATACCGTCAATCCGGAAATCATCCTCCGGGTAGACCGTAATAATGTCGAATTCCGGATTTCTCGGATGGAGTTCGATGTGCGTCGTTTTCGGCACATAGCGTTTTAATGTCGCTTCATTGTTGATAAATGCCACCACAGTGTCACCAGCATGAGCGGTGGGCGTTTTGCGAATGATCACAAAATCGCCGTCCTGAATATTGTCATCGATCATGGAATTACCATTCACTTCCAGCACATAATTTTGTGGATGGAGCCAGGCCGGCGGCACTTCGATCTCTTCACGGTTTTCCAGTTCCTCCAGCGGATAGCCGGCTGCGATCTGTCCCAACAGCGGCAGAGTGCTGTCCGCTTGCGGATGAATGACTTCCAACGCGCGTTTTTTATTGGCGCCGCCGGAACGTTTGAGCAGACCGGCTTTTTCCAGTTCCCGCACATACCAGTTTACTGTGCCCGGGGACTTGATCTGCAGGGCTTCCATGATCTCCGCAAAGGTGGGCGGGAAGCCGTGAGCGTCCTGGTACTCATCGACGAAGTCCAGAAACCGCTGCTTTTTGGGTGATAATTTTGGGTTCATTGTTTCACCTCTTTTTTTGCTCGCGGATGATTCTCATCACCGAGGATTGGGTTTTCTAACGAGTAATTTTTGCTAGTAAGTTACTCGTAAATAATATAAGAAATATTTGG
>CAYYMT010000257.1:0-2757 GCA_964472715.1 uncultured bacterium
AATACCAATACCGATCAGACAGCCAATCGCAAAGAACAACCAGACATTGGCCACCACGTCAGCGCCAACTGTTTTGGGGTCGACATCATGATAGACCTTGAGAAACTCAGAGACCCAGTTGCCAACACCGGACTCGGTTCCCACATAGGCAAAGATACCAAAGAAATATAGCAGAACCGTTTTATTTTTAAACATTTGTTTATGGACATCCCAGGCGCCCACTTCTTCATCTTCATGCAGATTGATTGCCGGAATTTTGATTAGTGAAAGTAAAATAACCATCGCGCCGGTAATAAGGGTGAATACCCAGTAGATGGAGACCCAGGTCAGGTCTCCGGGTGTCAGTTTGGCGATGAGATTGATGAAAAAATCATAATTCTCCGCCGGCTGCTCTAAACTCGTTACCAAATAACTATACAGTTGCGGCCCCACATAACCGGCGCCACTGAAAAACATCTGGGCAGTGATGGAATTGGCTGCAAAATGTTCTTCTCCCCCGGCGGCCCGCAATACCGGATTGATCACCACCTGCAACATTGCCATACCGGCACCAATACTAAAAAGACTCACCAAATAAACCGGAAATTTCGGAAAGAAACCAAAAATCAGCGCCGCGAAAAAGGCCAATGCAAAAGGCCCCGCCAGCATCAGTCTCCTGTTTAAAACTTTTACCAGCATTCCGGAAGGAATGGACATAAATCCATAGGCAATAAAAAAGGACAATGGCAACAAGCCCGCCATGCCATGGGTCAGGCTGTAGCTTTCTTTCACCTGCGGCAATACCGCATTGATAATATTGGTCAACAATGAGATCACAAAAAAGATCACAAAGATCAAGATCACCATGCCAATACTTCTGTTTTTATTCATAGACTCCCCTTTTTTCAATAATTTTCATGATTACGGCGGTATGTTACCGCTAAATGTTATCGGTAACATACATTATAATTTTTCCTTTTGCAAGATTTTTTTTATTCATAGTCAAATATATTACTTAGGTTTCACAAATCTTTTGCAATGATTCTTTTTAAAAATCGTAGATTAGACTGTTATGACATTAATTATTATAAAATATTACAAAGCTATGGGATCAATTAGCCATTTTAAATATTTCTGAATTGATACAACCCTTACATCTTCTTTCTGTAAAATATAATTAATAAACTCTTCGATAACATCTTTTTGTTCTTGATTATTTATATTATCAAATTTCCCTTCAGAAAAATAAAAAGGAGAATGAATGACCCATGTAAATGGTGCTCTATTCCCTTCATAAGTTTTTTCAAAACTGTATTTTAATACTGCCAGAGTCTGCTCTGCATTTAATTCTGCACCATCCCCTTCCGGTGCTGCCCATAGGTTCCAATCGAGCCCTGGAATCTTTCCTTGCGAATTGCCTGTCGCCCTTTTTATTTGATCTCTTATACCTGGTCCCGCCTCATATTTCCTCTTTAAAATACTATCCGGAGGAGCTTGTAATGCATAACAGGGGATTTCCCAAAGATTGTTATAATCCCATTTTGAGATAACATAATCCGGATGTTTTTCACTCAATTTTTGGTGACGTCCGGAAGATTTATATCCTGTATTTATATGATTTAGAGTATATGGCCAAAAGTAATTACCGGGTTCTAACTCCTTTTGGAATCCCTCTTCTATACTGGAATCATATATCATGCCTAATTTTTGAACTGCCCGAAATGTATTCTTATTATACTCCAGGAAAGGAGTACGAAATCCGGTTTTTTCTTTATCTGAAATTATACTATCCTTCAAAATCTTATCTGCCATCTTCATCTCTCCTATCCAGTCCTGTAGACTGAATCCGCCACCATGCCGATGGTGAGCAGTATGATTGGTCACTTCGCATTCCAAGGTATCATGAAGAAATCGAAGCGCCGAAACAATTTCAGAGGAATGCGTATTACCACCATTCAAGGTATTCCAGAATAAGGACATACTTATTTGTTCACCATCATATGTACGGGAGTTGCTCTTTCCATCCGGATTATTTTTTCCATTGAGTAATTTGATTAACCACTCCAACCCTTTCGGATCTGTATTATCGTCAGAACTTATTAAGACGAATTGCGGTATATTTTTAGAATTTAAATCTGAAGGAGGGTATCGAGAAGGTGCTCTGTTAAAATTTTGTTTTTCAGCATTATTCCCGGAAACGAAAACAAACCCCGCCAATAAAATAAAACTTGTGAATAATAAATATCTTTTTTTAATCATTTTTTGTCACCTCGGAATGATAGTTTAAAATTTTGTAAAAAATCAAGTGAAATCGCAAAGAAGATTAGAGGAAACAAATAAACCATTCCAATACTTCTGTTTTTATTCATAGAATCCCCTCTTTTCAGTAATTATCAGGATTACGGCGGTATATTACCGCTAAATGTTATCGGTAACATATAACATAATTTTTCCTTTTGCAAGATTTTTTTGATTTTTTATTAATACCTAATCTTTTTTCCTGAGGCTTGCGATAGTAGCGCCCCAGCTGCTGAACCGGTCATTGGCCAATTTAAAGGAATGAACCAACTCATTTTTTTCCAGTTCACGATGAACGATCTCTCTGAGAACTCCTTTGCCCTTACCGTGGATGATGCGAACTTTTTCCAATTGTCGCCGGGAACAATCCAGAACAAATTCATTGACCAGGCTTTTGACATCACGGGGATGAAAATTGTGCAGATCAAGGGTATCGGAATTTTCAGGTTTAACCGGACTGCTAATATCAGAAAGTTCAGC
>CAYYMT010000258.1:0-2703 GCA_964472715.1 uncultured bacterium
GCCGGTAGTGAATTCAACGATCTATTATCATAATGACCAACAAGTCAATGCAAAACTTGAAATTCTGAACAAAGACCTGAAGGAATATTGTATTGCCAATGGGATCACCTTTTTGGATATTAATGAAAAATTGCAAAGGAGTGGTACCAAAATCTGGCAAACAGGGCTGAACTTAACCAATCAGGCCTATGAAATTTGGGGGAAAGCCATCAATCAGACCATTGATCAGCTGGACAATAATTCACAATCAAAACCGAAGCTGGATTACGCGACTCTGTCAAAACACCGTATAAAAAGAATTTTGGAAGCCTCCCCGGAAACCGTCAATATAGTGATGCTGGGGAACTCCATTACCGAGAATGGCGGTAACTGGAACGCAAAACTGGGCCGCGATGATATTCGCAATGCCGGACAAGGTGGATACACAACCGGGCAGATGCTTTGGCATATTGACACCACGGTGGTTCAGGCGAATCCTAAAGTCTGTTTTGTTATGGGGGGGATCAATGATTTCTCACTGCAGATTCCGGTTTATACCATTTACAAAAATTACCTAGAAATAATTGAAATTTTAAAACAGAATAATATCACACCTATTGTGCAATCAACGCTGTATCAAAAGGATAATCTATCAGGAAATAGAGATGTAAAAAAATTGAATGGTAAATTACTCGACTTTTGTAATGATAACACCATACACTATATTGATCTGAATAAAACAATGTCCGATGAACGTGGTTTGATCGCGGATTATACCACAGACGGTACGCATTTAACAGAAAAAGGATACGCGGTATGGTCGAAAATATTAAAAGAATTTATCAAAAATAATCAACAACTGTTGCCATAGGAATCGTATGAATCGACGGAATTTTTGCAAATTAGCCGGACTGGGAAGCGCACTGATGGCAATGCCCTCTGTTTTTTCAGCCTGCTCCCGGACGACGCAACAACCTAATTTCGTACTGGTACTGGCAGATGATATGGGCTGGAGTGATCTTTCGCTCCATGGCAATCGAATCCTGGAAACGCCTCACCTGGACAGTTTCGCCAAACAATCAGCGCAATTTGCGAAATTCAATGTTAATCCTGTTTGCGCCCCATCCCGCGCCAGCCTACTGACTGGCCGTCATTTTTTACGAACCGGTGTTTCCCATGTTCACGGCGGAAAAGAATATATTGCGCTGAATGAAAAATTACTTCCCGAGGTGTTACAAGAACAGGGTTATGCCACCGGATTGTGGGGCAAATGGCACAGCGGTCAAACCGATGAATATTCGCCCTGGCAACGGGGATTTGATGAGGCCTACAAAGCTAAATTGTATCAGCATCGGAACAGTGAAGGTGTTCTTAATGGCAAACCGGTACAGCATCAAAAATGGGGCTCGGAAGTCATTGTAGATTATGCCCTGAACTTCATGAAACGTAACCGCAACCAGCGATTTTTTGCATACCTGCCATTGATGAATTGCCATGAACCTCTGGACGCACCCAAAAAATTCGTGGAAAAATACACAGATAAAGGATTGAGCCGGAATTTCGCCACACTTTACGGTATGGTGGAATTTATGGACAGCCAGATCAACCGGCTGATGCAAGGCATCGATCAGTTAGGATTGCTGGAAAATACCGTTGTGATGTTTCTCAGTGACAATGGGCCGGCTGTGATCAATCGCTGGCTGACTGATGAAGAACGCGACCAACGCTACGTTAATAATCTAAAAGGACATAAAGGAAATATCTGGGAAAATGGTGTCAAATCACCCTTTTTCGTCTATTGGAAAGGTCAAATCGAGCCGATAACAGTCAATCGGCTGGTGGATATTTGTGACATCTTTCCGACAATAGTGGAACTGGCCGGGATCGATAAACATGACAACTTCAAGTCCCTGGACGGACGAAGTATTCAGTCATATTTGTTTGGTAATACAACATGTCTTCCTCCCAAAATAACTTATAATTACGCAGGTCCCGGCTGGCCTCCCACTGATAAACCCTGGACACCGGAAGGTGTTCATGACGAATACCGCCCGATTCCGCCGAACAAAAAGGAAGAGTGGCTAAAATTTGATGACCAGATCATTTCCGTGCAAAAGGAAAACTATAAACTGCTGAAAAATCCGGGCACTGTTGATGCTGAATTGGTTGACGGCTATGCTTTGTTTGATCTGGACAAAGACCTGCAACAGAACCATAATCTCATAACGGAAAAGCCGGAAATTGCCGGGGAATTAAAGCAATTACTCAAAAATTGGTGGCAGTCTATTCTGAATGAACCGAATTCTTTTCGAATGCCGGTGTTTCAGATCGGCGGAAAACAAACCAGTCGTGTGCTGGCCTATGGCGCTCAGCGACAGAGTGACAATGTTAAAACCGCTTTTAATTATTCCTATCACTGGACAAAACCAGGGGATTTTGCTGAGTATAAAATCAATGTATTAACGCCCGGAACCTATAAAGTTTTGCTGGAGCAGGAGAGTGAGCAACCATCCAATGCAAAGATGACTTTTAAAATCGGAAAAAATCATCAAAAATTTCACGTCGATAAAAAGGACATTGTCACAATCGGAAAATTTGATCTCAGCAAAGGTGAGCAAATACTGTGTCTGGAATTGGACCGGCTTACCAATGCGGAATCAGCCTTTGATCAATTAAAAGAATTTCAATTTATCAAAATAAAATGAGGGAAAAATGTGGGGAAAA
>CAYYMT010000259.1:0-2583 GCA_964472715.1 uncultured bacterium
AAGATTGAACTTTGTTAATTATGGAGGTAAAAATGTTAAAATTGGATATTTTATCCGTTCTGTTCATTTTATTTGGGATAAGTGCAATAGCATTGGGCGATAGCAATCTGGATATAAAAGAAACCATTGCCAAGATGCATTGGTTTGGGCAGGCAAGTTTTAGAATCGATGATAATGATCAACATATTTATATTGATCCCTTTGACCTGCCGGATGATTCGCCTGTCGCTGACATCATATTTATCACCCATGGTCATGGAGACCATCTTTCAACTGACCAAATAGAAAAAATTGTCGACAAAAATACATTGATTGTTGGACCGGCTTCCGTCGAAGAGCAATTGAAATCCCTGGAAATACCGAATCTGAAACTGGTCAATCCCTATGATACACTGGAAGTCAAACAAATTCCGGTGGAAGTGGTTCCGGCCTATAATATCAAGAAAACGAAATACCATCCAAAAGAGAATAACTGGGTAGGGTATATTTTCACGATCAATGGAACAAAAATCTATCACGCCGGCGATACGGAACGTATTCCCGAAATGAAAAAATATAATTGTGACATTGCTTTAATGCCCCTGGGACAGACTTATACGATGGACAGTGTGAAAGAGGCGGCTGAGGCAATTATGGATATCAAGCCGAAAGTTGCAATTCCCATGCACTACGGAATTTATGAAGGCAAGAGTGAAGATGCTGAAAAATTTCAGACCTACCTGGAAGGACACACTGATGTCGTCCTCCTGGAAATGGAAAAGTAGGCTTTCTATAATTTTTAAAAGAAGTGAGTTTTTTTATAGAACTCACTTCTTTTTCATAAATAATCCTTACTTAATTTAATTACTTTTTCTTCCCTTATTGAAAATAAAGTAATTCCTCTCTATATTTAAACATTTAGACATATTTAATATTAATAGTGAGGGGATTATGCCAATTAAGAAAGATAGTTTTGTTCCGTTATACCACCAATTAGCAGAGGAATTAAAAAAACAGATCAAAAAGGGCAAATTCAAACCCGGTGAACCATTACCTTCCGAAAGCGCTCTCATTGAAAAATATGACCTCAGCCGCGGCACAGTGAGACAAGCCATGCAAAAACTGGAAATTGACGGACTGATTAATAAATTTCCCGGCCGGGGAACTTTTGTTTCCAAACCTGAAAAGGAAATTAAAGAAACCGAACCGGTGGAGAAAAGAAAAACGCCACCGATTGAATACCAAAGCATTTTTGCACAATTAATGCAAAGTACATCTCTGGCATCTTCTATTAGAGTGGAAGAAAGCGGCCGCATTAGGGCTGATGTCAAAGTAAAAAATATGATGAAACTCAAAGCCGAAGAGGAGATTTATTACACTGATCGTTCCCTGGTTATCAATGATAATATCTGGGCCATTGAAAAAACATTTTTCCCCTTATTGATAGAAGAAAATATCGATAATATTTTTCTGGACGCGCCTGTGTATGAACAATTTGCAAAAATTACCGGCCATAAAATAATTCTATCCAAATATATTATTGAAATGACCAATCCTGACGACCAGTTAGTCAACCGGTTTCAGATGGATAACAGTGTCCCTTTATTTAATATTATCAGCATTGCATACCTGGAAGATAATACACCCTTTGAATTGTCCTTTGGATTTTACCGCGCTGACCGGGCGAGAATAAATTTCGGTATTGGCCATCTACAGGATGAATCCAAGTTCAGTATCAAAGCTTTAAAAGAATTCCGCTGAAAAAATTAACCTGGATCATAAATAATATCTGCTGATCAGCAGTTTAACCCTCTAATAAGAGATCTGTTGGATGAATTAAACAAATTTCTCTGAAAATCTGTTCATTTTTTCGGAAACCATGGGATAAAAGGGGATGTTTTTCTGATGTAATCCCGGTATTTCGGTTTTTTCTCGACCATGTTTTTTTCCAGCAAGGAGACGCCGGAAACCTTCAGCAGCAATAAGGTCATGATTACAGGACTGTATAATGACCAATAGGCACCACTGGCAACAGCAAATAAACCAAAAGCCCACCACTGCGCTGCATCGCCAAAATAATTGGGATGTCGTGTCAGTCCCCAGAATCCTTTATCCATAACCTTGTCTTTATTTTTCGGGTCGGCTTTGAACCGGGCCATCTGGAAATCACCACCTGCTTCAAAGGTAAAACCGATCAACCAGAGGAAGATGGCAAAATAGTCAATGTATGACAGACTATTGGTTTGTGTATTGACGAACGCCGCTATTAACGGAGCAGCAATAATCACAATTAAAACACCCTGGAGCAGAAAGACCTGAAAGAAACTGAACCACCAGTAGCGTTCAGGGCCATATTTTTGACGAAAATTCTGATACCGGTAATCTTCACCTTCGCCCCAGTTACGCCAGGTAATATAGCCGGACAAGCGGAGGGCCCAGACGGTGACCAGTGTGATCAGTAATATATTTCGTGTATAAAATTCAACCTGTGAAAATGTATACCAGGCCATTAGTAAAAAGCCGATACTCCAGATGCTGTCCACAATGGATACATTTTTAATAAATACGCTGATAACCCAAAAGATCGTTACCAGTCCTAAAACG
>CAYYMT010000260.1:0-2521 GCA_964472715.1 uncultured bacterium
ATGTACAAAAGGCGGCGCCGCAATAATCACAGCATCAAGGTCATCATCCTGCAGCATTTCTTTGTAATCGGTTGTTCCGTTGGGAATATTATATTTTTCCAGTTTTTTATTGAGTGTCTGCTCAGTACGGGTCGCGATCCAGGTGATTTCACCTCGCCCATCTTTACGAATATTTTCCAGGTGAACATCGCCGATCATGCCGGCCCCGATGATTCCGATATTGAATTTACTCATCATTTCTCCTTTTCAATTTTTGTAGAACGATCATTAACATATCCGGCTATTGACGGACCTGATCGTTTAATAATTTTATAGGAACTTCGAACTACAATTATTTCACAAACAAAATGTTCATGTATAATACTTATAATAAAAAAGTTGTCCCTTTTGTTATCTATAGAAGGAGAGAGAAGAAAAACTTGCCGGGACAACTTTTATATCAAATTTATGTCCAGTCAATCACAACGCCCATATACTCTTCTCCCTTGTCACGAAGACCAACGTACGCATCCGGCGCTTCCCGGGGCTTGATTTTCTGAGTATAAAAAGGCGCTATTTTTAGTTTATTTTCATTGATCAGGTTCAAAATCACTTTGGCATTACGCTCAATGGAATGTTTTACAAACTCATCCTGTTGTGTGGGAAAGGTAAATTCCAGCGCCCCTTTCAGTTTCAGGTTCTGGGGCAGCAGATGGACTTTCTGTAACAGGTTTGTCAGATTGGTTTCATATTCCGCTCTTGGGCTTCCCAGCAAAATGATCTCACCATTGAAAGCGACGAAATCAGCATATTGCTCAATCAGGGCCGGTACACCGGTGGCGTCAATAAAAGTGGAAAACCCTTCGCCATTGGTAAAGTTATCAATTTCCTTTCTCAGGTCAACCGCCTTGGAGTTCACAGCAGTTTCGATACCGCATTGCTTCGCCACTTCGATCCGCTCATCAATAATGTCGGTGGCGATTACTTTTGCGCCCTGCATCTGCGCAAACTGCGCAGCCATGTTGCCAATTACCCCTAAACCGGTGACTAACACAGTGTCGCCTAATTCGATTTCCGACACCCGTAGCGACGTAATCGCAATGATGCCCATGTGTACAAAAGCGGCATGTTCGGGATTAATGCCTTCGGGTAATTTGACACAGACACCATGCCAGCGATCGCGAATATCCAGTTTGAAATATTCCGCGTGATTGGACATGGTAAAGACGGTATCACCAATCTCAAAATCCTTGACTTCATCCCCTTTTTCGATGATCTCTCCAATGGCGGTGTAGCCGGGGGTCCCTGGAAAGGGAAACCAACTTTCCAGTCCGGAGATACAGGCCAGTTCCGTGCCGGCGCTGATATGTGAATATTTATTTTTGACGATCACTTCATAAGGATTTTCGATTTTCTCTTTGAATTTGTCTGTGACAAAATTAATGTCCCATTCTTTTTTCACTAAAATTTTTCGGCAGTCTTTTCGCATAATATCTCCTATATTTTTAATCACTATTTCGTTCTGCAAGTTCTATTTTTATTTTTGCCAGCGTCTTCTCATCCAGAGTGTAGAAGAAGAGTGCGATCACTGAGATGATGGCAATAATCGCCGGTATAACACTTAATGACAACCTGATTCCCAGCAGAGAAGTGGCCGTTTGTTGTGTATCGGCCACATATCCGAAGAGCGACAAAATCGCCATTGATATTGCGCCCCCCAGAGAAAAACCGGCTTTTTGGCTGAATGTTGATGCCGAATAGACCAAACCGGTGGCGCGTCGGCCATTTTTCCAGTCGCTATAGTCCGCCGCATCCGCCAGCATGGACCAGAGTAATGGCATGGTCGGACCGGAGGCCAGAGAAAAAATGATATTTAGCCCAAACAATAATATCATATCATCCGGCTGTACAATCATAAACAAAAATGAAGTAATCGCAATGATGATCATTGACCAAATATAGAGTTTCTTTTTGCCCATTTTTTTCTGTAGCCACTTCGTCGGCAGAACCCCCAGCAAGACAAAAATAGTTCCCGACACCATAAACCAGCTGGCAGCGCTTTCATTACCCACATAATATTTGAAGTAATACATAATCACCGCGCTTCGGATCGCAATATACATCAGTGTGGAAATACAGACGATAAAGAGAATGATCCACGGCTTATTGTGCATCAAATCCTTGAGGTCATCGCGTATCCTGGTCTTTTGATCTGCTGCCGGTCGGACCCGCTCTTTACTGGAGAGGAATGCGATAACAAAACAAAGGATACAGATAGCGCCAAATATCCCCATGGTCATCATGTAGCCTTGCTGTGCGCTGCCTGCGCCCAATTGTCTAACCATGGGAATAACCAGGGCCTGCACACTGATACCGGCGGCATAAGCGAACACAAATTTATAAGAGGAGACGCTGGTCCGCTCATCAGGATCCGGTGTAATCACTCCAATCATGGAATTATAAGGAATCATCATGGCGGTATAAATGACCATCATCAATCCATAAGTACCATAAGCCCAAATCAATTTTCCAAGCTCGCTGA
>CAYYMT010000261.1:0-1301 GCA_964472715.1 uncultured bacterium
AGCGCCAGTTCCTTTTCTGCGGCTGATGAAGAAGGGAAAACGCTGAACTCTATGGACGTTTACACCACTGCCGGTGCGGAAGCCGATGTCCTGAAAACTATTCAGACCTTTCCCGGTGTTACCCAAATCGATGAGAGCGCCGGTCTGTTTGTCCGGGGTGGCGATGTTTCTGAAACTGCCATGTATCTCGATGGCGCAACACTGGCCCATCCCTACAAATACGAAACCGACCAGGGCGGCTACTTCGGCATGCTTTCTCCCTGGCATCTGAAAGGCACTTATTTTTCTTCCGGCGCATTTTCGGCGAAATACGGGAATGCACTATCCGGTGTTCTGGCTATGGAATCCCTGGACCACCCGGACTATACCGCTTATGAATTTGGTGTCGGGCTGGCAGCGGTTTCCCTGGGATATAATGCGCCGGTCAATGAGAAACTGGGCGTTCGCTTTGCCGGAAATTATTCCGACACCCAGGCATTGTTCAAAGTCAATGGCGCTGATGATGAGTTCGATCAATATCCACTTTCCTATGACATGAATTTGAACATGACTTACAAACTCTCCAAACACACCAAACTGAAGTTTTTTACCTATAGTACACGGGATGAAATCAAAGCAAATTTTGAATCACCCACTTACAATGGTTTTCTTTCCAGTCAAAACAACAACCTGCTGAACAATCTCCAGATTTCCACCTTATTTTCGAAGAAATGGTCTATGAAAACCTCTCTTTCCATGAATAATTTTGACAAAGAATTTGACTTGAGCGGAATTCGAATCAACAGTGATGACAATACCGCCAAACTTCGCAGTGATTTTGTGTATAAATGGAACAAGGACCTGACCCTGAATTACGGCTTTGAATTGAACAAAACCGATTATGAAATCAGCGGCCAGTTTGCTGAAAATGACAATGATCTCAGCGCTCAGGGAAATTATATTGACCACACACATAATTACGACATGTTTCATCATGGGTATTATCTGGAAAGTAAATATTATTTTTCTCGCAGATTGATGACCCTGGCCGGTGTGCGAATGGATGCGTCGGATCATAATGACGAGACTGTAATTGATCCGCGAATTTCTTTTGTTTACCGGCTGAACAACAGCAATTCATTAAAACTTGCCACCGGAATATACCATCAGTTTCCCAAATCGCAATTTATCGACGGCAATTACGGCGGCGCAAAACTGAAGCCCATGAAATCTGTCCATTACGTAGCGGGCTATGAATTGAAAAATGATGCGATGAATTTTAAATCGGAGGTCTATTATAAGGATTATGACAATCTGCCCCT
>CAYYMT010000261.1:1401-2504 GCA_964472715.1 uncultured bacterium
TTGCCCACGATTCAGAGTTTGGACCTGAGCTGGAGTTATTACCGCGCTTTCAAGGGCAATAATTTCATTGTCTGGTACGCATCGATCTCCAATTTGCTGGACAGCAAAAATACCTACGGGTATTACTTCTCACCGGATTACTCAGAAAAGACTGAGATCAATTCCACTTTCGGGCGGACGTACTATTTTGGTGTCAGCCTGAGTTTGGGGAAATTGCCGTCGGTTTTATGATTGGCCGCGGATTTTCGCAGATTAATGCGGATTAATGGAGCCACAGATGAACACAGATTAACACTGAAATCATAAAATGATCCAGTTCTTTAATAAAATGAAAAACAACATTTGTAGCACACGCATTTTACAATCCGGCTCAGACGGACTTGATTGTGTAACGTTTGTTTGTCGTCAAAATTAGCTATAAAACGACCAGGATGGTCGTTCTACAAAAAGATATAGATATTAAAATAACTCGGCGTATTCTCAGCGTTCTTTGCGCTCTCTGCGTTGAGTAAAAAAAAGGAGAACCAAAAATGAAGAAACTATTACTATCAATCGTACTGATGTGTACCATGCTCTTTGCAGAAAACCAACTGGATGTCGCCCGACAAAAAATCGACAAAGCCTATAACCGCAACAGCAAAATCGAAATGCTGGCCGCCCGCGCCATGTTCGAGCGATTGCTGACTACGGAGCAGGAAAAATGGCTGGTGAATTATTACCTGGCCTATTGCGATTACCGGCTCTACATCTATGAAATGCAGATGGAAAATTCAAAAGAAGCCAAAGCCTATATCAATGACGGCATTGATAAACTGAACCGGGTTTTGGAAGAGAATGAGAATTTCGGGGAAGCCTATGCCCTGATGGCATCTTTTTACGGTGGAAAAATTTCACTCTTTCCGCTCTCCGGCATGTGGAATGGCCCGAAAAGCCAAAAATATATGGCGGAAGCCTATAATTACAGCAGTTCATCGCCCCGGGTGCATCTGTTGGACGGGATCAGCAAATTTTACACACCGGAGAAATGGGGTGGCGGTATTGCAGCCGCGACATTGTCCATTGAGAAGGCCATAGAGTTATATGGGGAGCAGGAAGCTGATGCC